>CAMEPD010000033.1 GCA_945931475.1 uncultured Muribaculaceae bacterium
AACCCACGACCCCAACATTAAAAGTGTTGTGCTCTACCAGCTGAGCTAGCGAATCTCCGGTGTTGCAGGGACGACTGCTGATTGCGGAGTTAAGGTTCTTAACGTGTATCAGGGTCAATCCCTATTGCTTTGTGAGGTGTTCCCCTCAAAAGCGATGCAAAGGTAGGAAGTTTTTTTGAATCCTCCAAATTTTCTTCTCCGAAATTGAAAAAAACTTTTGAATGTTGCTTAATTTTTCCAATTTTTGGGGACGTTTATGGCTGCCTCGGCGACTATTGCAGCCATCGCAATGGGCTCGTGGATGAGATTTCAACGGGTACGGGGTGGCCGGGGGATTGACCGATATGGGCAGGGGAGGGGGTCAGAGGATTTCGAGGAGCTGGAGGGCGGCGGCTTTGGTGTTGACTTTGTTTATGATGTGTGTGATGCGGTGGTCAGCGTCGGTGATGAAGGTGGTGCGGACGGTGCCCATGTATTCGCGGCCGGCCATTTTCTTTTTCTGCCATACGCCGAATGCCTGGTTGACTTCGGTGGTGGGGTCGGAGAGGAGTATGAATGGCAGTTGATGTTTTTCTGCGAATTTGAGGTGGCTGGCTACTGAGTCTTTGCTGATGCCGATGAGTGTGTAGCCCATGTCGGTGATTTCTTTGAAGCTGTCGCGCAGCGAGCATGCTTCGGCGGTGCATCCGGGGGTGTTATCTTTGGGGTAGAAGTAGATTATGAGGGGTGTCCCGGCGAAATCGCCGGCGTTGACGGGTTCGCCTTCGGTGTTTAAGCCGAGGTACTGGGGTATTTTATCTCCGGTTTCCATATTGTTGAAATATAATTGGGGTTGTAAAAACGAAGAAGCGCCGCTCCGAGGACTATGCTGTGCTCAGGGCGGCGTCTCTATTCAGGGCTGGATTGATTATTTGTCCTGGGTAAGGGCGAAGAGAAGGTCTTTTTCATCATCGGGGTTGACCTGGATGTCGACTTTGCCTTCGCGAGCGAGCCAGCCGATAGCAGCAAAGACTTCTTTGTCTTTGAGTTTTGTGATTTTTTTGAGCTGCTTAAGTCCGACAGTTTCTGTTTCATTGAGGGCGTTCCAAACGAGGCCGGCCCATGATCCGATTGCTTCAGCGTTCATTGTCGTAAAATAGTTAAACGGTTAATTTTGTTTTGGTTCTAATTGTCGTATATTGGTACAATTGCGCTGCAAATTTACGCAATTTTTTCAAATTCACCTAATTGCGTTGCTTTTTCGCTATGGCTTTCAGGTTGAATCGTAAATATAACAATTCTCAATTATTTGTCGTTCAAAGTGTTATAGAAATATGGCCGTTTGTGATTTTTTTTGTAATTTTACGGCGAAATACAGGTGTATGGCTGAAAAAACAAGAAATATGGATAAGTCGGTTGATGCCGAGGTTGTTCACGGGCTGGTTGTCAAGAATACCGGCGCGTGGTACACGGTGCTCACCGATGGCCCCGACGGTCGCGAGGTGAATTGCAAGATTAAGGGGAATTTTCGTCTGAAGGGGATTCGCACTACTAACCCGGTGGCTGTGGGCGACGGGGTGACGATTCTGCCCGGCGCCGACGGCTTGGCTTATATTACGGCGATTGACCCGCGCAAGAATTACATTATCCGCCGTGCGAGCAATCTGTCGAAGGAGGCGAGTATCCTTGCGGCTAATCTGGATATGGCTCTGATTGTGGCGACGCTTGTTCATCCGACTGTCTCCACTACTTTTATCGACCGTTTTCTGGCTACGTGCGAGGCTTATAATGTGCCGGCAGGGATTGTCATCAACAAGACTGACCTGCTCGTCGATGACGACAACCGCGATCTGCTCGAGGCTGTGACATATCTCTATCGTTCAATAGGTTATCCGGTCTATCATGTCTCGGCAAAGGATGGTGCCGGGGTAGGGGAGCTACACGCGCTCCTTGCAGGGAAGGTGACACTGATGTCGGGTAATTCAGGGGTGGGGAAGTCAACGCTTATCAATGATATTATCCCGGGCATCAACCTGCGCACGGGCGAGATTTCGGAGGCGCACGACCAGGGGATGCACACCACCACTTTCTCTGAAATGTGCCGGCTCCCCGGCCCTGAGGGGGGATGGCTGATTGACACACCGGGGGTACGTGGCTTCGGCACACTTGATTTCGACGAGCATGAAGTTTCGCACTTCTTTCCCGAAATTTTCAAAATATCAGCCGATTGCCGGTATGGCGACTGCACCCACACACACGAGCCGGGGTGTGCGGTGCGTCGGGCGCTCGATGAGAGCCGCATAGCGCAGTCGCGTTACGCATCTTATCTGAGTATTCTGCAGGATGATACGGAGGGTAAATACCGTAAACCTTTCTGACGCCTCCTCTAAAATACCATACGATATAAAAATGAAAGTGCCGCGCGACCATGGTGCACGGCACTTTATTGCATTGTGGAGTCGTGATTATGCTTTGGCGGTAGCGCTTGCTACGTTGGTGGGCGAAACGACCGAGGGCGACGGAGCAACGGGGACTGCGCTGGGGGTTGGAGCCTGAAATTTGGCTTCCCAACCGAGGGCCGATGCGCCGAGTACGGCGGCGTCGGCTTCCTTGAGTTCGGAAAGAGCCACTTTTACCTTTCCTTTCCAGATGGCCATCTGGTTCTTCTCCATCGATTCGCGCAGGGGACGCATGAGCAGTTCGCCGCTCTTGGCGAGGCCGCCGAAGAGGATGAATGCATCGGGTGCCGAGAACTTCACGAAGTCGGCCAGCGCGGCGCCCAGGATGTTGCCGGTGTAGTCGAATACATCCTTTGCCAATTTGTCGCCGGCGATTGCTGCGTCGTAGACGTCCTTGGAGGTGAGGTCCTCCATGGGAATTTCGCGAAGCTTCGATTGCTCATTGGGGCGTGCTTCGAGGAATTCGCAGGCAGTGCGGGCGACGCCGGTGGCTGAGCAGTAAGTTTCGAGGCAGCCGTGGTTTCCGCAACCGCAGAGGCGTCCGTTGTTGCGCTTCATGATTACGTGGCCGAGTTCGCCGGCGAATCCGTCGTGGCCGTAAACGAGCTGACCGTTGATTACGATGCCTGAACCTACGCCGGTGCCGAGGGTAATCATGATGAAATCCTTCAGACCGCGGGCTGCGCCGTAGGTCATCTCGCCGATGGCTGCAGCGTTTGCGTCGTTAGTGATTGAGCATGGGACTCCGAACTTGTCGCTGATAAGCTGTGCCAGGGGTATGGGGGTGGGCCATGGCAGATTAACGCCCTCCTCGATGCTGCCCGAGTAGTAGTTGGCGTTGGGGGCGCCTACGCCGATGCCGTGAACTTTTCCCACGGCGTCGTTGGCTTCAAGGAGTTTGGTGAGTTCAGTGTAGAGTTCGTCTATATAATCCTCTACTTTATCGTGTTTCTTGGTTTTGATTGAAGAGGATGCGAGTACAACGCCACGGGCGTCGACAATTCCGAATACGGTGTTGGTACCGCCTATATCGATACCAACTACATAAGGTTTGCTCATTGTTAGATTTGATGTGGTATTTATTAAGGCCGGTCAGGCATGTGCCTGACGTTGATAATAAAAAGTGATTACTAATATTGTCACAAAGTTATGAAAATAATTCAAATCGTGCATCGAATGACTGCAAAATATTGCAAAAAAATTGGCTCAGGATGTTTTAAAATCTTTTTTTTGTAGCCAAAATGATGAAAAAGTCGACTACGGCCAATCAGTTTAAGATTTTTTTTGTAAATTTGTCGCGATTTTGTCTTAGTATATAATAATATAAATGAGTATCAATCATAAGGATTCAAGGCAAAATCCACATTATAATCAGTAATCGGGTGCCGCGGTGTGCTCCCGCATAACCATTGAGATAAATAGCATAATTATATTAATCAGTTTTATGAAGAACAAACTGCTAATTGGCCTGACGGCGATTGCAACAACCGGTATCCTGGTTGGTTGCTCCGACACTTTCGGGCCCGGTAACGAAAAGCAGGGGCGTATCTTCCCGACCGTGGGTCTCAACACCGACGTTGTTTCGTCGGATAAGGCACCGTCGGCACCACGAAGCCGCGCCGCTCAGTCGATTACCCCCTCGCAGCTTGCCCTCGACCTGCTTTCGGCCGACGGCTCTGTACACAATCACTGGGAATCGGCCGACGAATTCCCTGCCGGAGAAGACTGGCCCGTCGGGCAGTATTCCATGGAAGCAACTTACGGCAATCCCGACGAAGAGGGCTTCGGCAAACCATATTATTATGGTAAAGCCGACTTCTCGGTAAAGGACAACGCCACGACACCCGTTTCCATTACCGCCCAGCTTGCCAACTCCATGGTTACGGTGACCTTCACCGACAACTTCAAGAAGTTCTTCCAGTCATATTCGGCTGAACTTCTTACGGCCAACGACGGCCATGTGGAATACCCCGTCGACGCAACCGAGCCCTGCTACGTAAAGCCCGGCTCAGTGTCGTTGGAACTGAAGGTAAAGAAATTTACCGGTACAGAGGCTACTCTAACTCCTGCCTCCTTCACTGCCCAGGCCCGTCATCACTACAAACTTGTGGTTGACGTCAACGCACAGAGCGGTGAAGGCTTCCTTACACTGATGTTCGACGAGCTCCTTGACAAAGAGGACGTTACCCTCGACCTCTCTGATGAGCTCATCAATGCTCCCGCTCCCACCATGACCCCCAAGGGCTTCACCAACGGCCAGGACATCAGCTTTATAGCCGGTTCGGCTCCCACCGACCCTTTGAAACTCACTCTGATAGCCCACGGCGGCATCTCGTCGGTAATCATGAAGACCACCTCGACGTCGCTTTCCGAACAGGGTTGGCCGGCTGAAATCGACCTCGCTGCCGGTGATGCCGCTGCCTCCTCGACCCTGAGTTCGCTCGGCCTCACAACTCTTGGCCTTAACAAGAACCCCGAGAAGATGGCTGTTGTCGACCTGACCGAAGTGGTTAGGCACATCGAATATATCGAAGGCGTCAACAACACAAGCACCTTCACCTTCAAGGCCCGCGACCAGTACGGCAAAGAGTCTGAGGAAGTCAGCCTGTCGCTGACCCTCAATAAGTTAGAGATGGTCCTCTCGAATCCTTCGACCATTTACGACGGTGACACCCAAATCACCCTCACCCTGACTTACAACGGCACGTCAACCGACAACATCAAGTTCCAGACTCGTGGTGCCAATGGCAAATGGGCTGATACCGAGGCTACTGTAGTTCCGGCGTCGCGTGCTTCTCAGGCTTATACAGTTACTGCCACTATCCCCGCCGAAGGTGACCTCTATATCAGCGCCCTCCTCCAGAATACACGCTCCAACGAGCTCGCACTCACACGCGTAGCTTCACCTTATAAATTGGTAGTGAACAACAACGACGTTTTCGCTACTCACGCTACCCTCAACCTTGCCGAGAATACCGTAATCAGCCAGTCGCACGGCCGCCGCGTCCTCAAAGCCGCCGATGCCTCGAAGGCTACTCTTCAGCTCTCCTCCGACGGCAAAAGCTGGAGCAACGCATCTTCTTCGGTTTCTGGCTCCGAAATGAAACTAACCGGTCTTACAGCCGCCAAGGAATATTATGCCCGCGCCGTGGTCGATAACGTCCCCACCAAGCCCGTAACCTTCACCACCGAAACTATCCTCCAGCTCCCCAATGCCGGAATGGAAACCTGGTTCACCGTTGCGGGTGGTACTGATAACTGGTGGATTGAATATCCCGGTGCCAACCAGAACGCCGTCTGGGGCACGATGAATCTCCTCACAACTTCTGAGGGCGGAAATCGTGCCGGCACAGCTCCCGGCGCAGCTTATTGCGCATTCTCGGGTACGCGCAAAACTACTGATTATCACGGAGGTGCTTCAGCTGCCATAATCTCTACAGTCGGTTGGGGAAGCGGCAACACTGCATGGCTCGGTCAGATTGGCTCGGGCATAAAAGGAGGCAAATGCAACAATGTTACAGCCGGTGAGCTTTATCTCGGAACTTATGATTCCGCAAGCAAGAAAGCCAACTACTCGGGTTACGAATTTGCTTCGCGTCCCTCTTCGATGACATTCTATTATAAGTATGTCGCCAAGAACTCGGCCGATTATGGCTGGGCTGAAATCAGAATGCTCGACGCTTCGGGCAATGTCTTCGCTTCGCAGACCACTCAACTTACAGCTGCAGGTTCATACGGCGCCAAGACCGTAGCTCTCTCGTATGCCGCCGGTGCACCCAAAGCCGCTAAAATTGTTGTGATTTTCAAGTCCTCGGGTAACTCAAGCTGCCTTGTCGCCAATAACGACAACATGAGCTCGCCCCCATCGGCGAACCTTTCGGATGGCCGATATACCGGCTCTGAACTTTATATCGACGACATCACCCTTAACTATTAATTTGTCCGCAGTATGAAAATGAAAAGCAAGATACTTTCGATAATCGCCTCTGCTGCGATGCTCGTGTCGGTAGCTTCGTGCGACAACTACGAGCCCAAAATTGTAGGTGGTGGTGAGGGCAAGCTCGACACCTCGTCGCTCAGCGTAGAGGTTAGCAACGCCGAAAAGATAGTCAATGAGGGTTCGGCTACAAAAAAGGGCCTGAGCCGTGCTGTCACCGACCTCTCCGATTACCTTGTAATAGTCACTGACGCACAAGGCAACGAGGTAAAGCGTTGGACCTACGCCACGATGCCCGAACTCCCCACCTTCCCTGCCGGCACATATAATATTAATGTGCTTTCACGAGAGGAGCCGACATCGGCCGAGTGGGATGCTCCGTTCTTCAAAGGTTCCACCTCGTTCACCATTGTGGCCGACGAGGTTACCGACAATGTGAAAGTAGTATGCAAGCTCGCCAATATCCGCGTGACCGTGAATTTCACTGACGAACTCGTCGCAGCTTCGGCCGGCGACATTAAGGTGACGGTCCGCTCTGAAGGCGAACAGAATCTCACCTTCACCCCTTCGGAAACCCGTTCGGGTTACTTTGCAGCCGTTGACGGACTCGAAACCCTCTCCGTGGCTTTCCAGGGTACGGTTCAGAACACCGAGGAGAAGTTTACCAAGGTTCTTACCGAAGTGGCCGGCGGTCAGCATCGTATCATCACCTACGGCCTCAAGTCCAACCCCAACGAACCGCCTGCCGCAACCGGCGGCATAGCACTCGGCGAAGAGGGTATCAACGTATCGACCGACGTTGAGGAGGAGGACCTCACAGCCAACGTACCCTACGAGGAGGATGTATTGCCCGACAACGACCGTCCCGGTCAGGAGGGTGATGACCCCAATCAGGGTGGCGGCGACGACCCGCAGCCCGGTGACGATGCCATAACTTTCTCAACCTCAATGCCTCACGGTCTCGACCATGTCTACGACGTTAACGATTTCGTAGCCAACGGATACACCGCCGACCTTACAATGAGTGTACCCAACGGTGCCAAATCGGTTGTCGTGAAAATCGATTCTGACAATCTTGACGTTACCGACGTAGGTCTGGTAAACGAGTTTGACCTTGCCACTGTTTCGGGTGACCTCGCCACATCCATCTCGGGTCTCGGTTTCCCCATCGGCGACCAGGTTGTCAACCAGACAACCCTCAAGTTCGACATCACTCAGTTTGTGGGACTGCTTGCCAACTTCCAGGGTAAGAGCAATTTCATAATTACTGTTACCGATAACAAGGGGAATGTCGCTACGACAACACTTCAGTTTAATGTAAAATAAAGGAGGTATACGATGAAAAAGATTTTTTATAGCACTGTAGCCCTCCTGGCAATGGGAGCTGCCCTGACCGGTTGCTCCGATGACTTCAGCCCGAACCTCGGCGGCGAGGGCGTCGTATACCTCAAGACTAAGGTCAGCACCGATGTCAAGGTAATCTCGCGTGCTGCCGCTGAAAACGCCGAACTCGCCGCGCAGACCACCATCTGGATTTCGGGGTCGAAAGGCGCCGTACGCAAATACAACGGCATCGACGAAGTGCCCGCCGACGGTATCCGCCTTGTAGCCGGCAACTATGTTGCCGAGGCATGGACCGGTGACTCGGTTGCCGCTTCATTCGACAAGCGCTGGTTCAAAGGGCGCGAAGAGTTCACCATCACCGACAACTCGCGCACCCAGGTCGAGCTGGTTTGCTACATCGCCAACTCGGTGGTATCTCTCACGTATGAAGACGGAGTAGCCGATGTTCTAACCGACTGCAAGTTTGAAATAGGCCACAACGGCGGCAAACTGACATTCGACGAGACAACTCCGGCCGATGCCAAGGGTTACTTCATGATGTCGTCATACGACAAGGACCTCACCTACACCCTTACCGGCACCCGGGTTGACGGCAAAGGCACATTCACCAAAACCGGTGTAATCAAGGATGCCAAGCCCACAACTGAATATGCCATCCACGTCAAGCATGACGGCACAGTCGTAGAACCCATCGGCGGTGCGTTCATCACCATCGAAGTCGACGAGACTCCCCTCGCTGAAATCACCGATACATTCGAGCTCACTGCCGCTCCCCTCATCAAGGGCATAGGTTTCGACATCGACAAACCCATCGTAGGCAGCGAAGGTGCCGTCGACGGTCACTCAATCTGGGTAGCCGGTACGGTCAATCTCTCCGACGTCGACGTAACGTGCCCCGAACTGATGTCGGCCCTCGGACTCACCGGCGACGGTTTCGAACTGTTCCACGTAACCGACCAGTTCAAGGCTTCGCTCAACGCAGCCGGCGTTTCCTGGATTAACTTTACACACGAAGATTCCGATTATCAGGAAGTTAAGCTCATCTTCAGCGACGCAGCTCTGAGCCGCCTCCCCAAGGGTGACAATCAGATTGTTATCGCCGCAAAGGATGCCGACGGGCGCATCTCTTCTGCCACAATGACAGTGAAAATTACTGATGCACAGGTTGAAACCGTGCCTGTGGCCGACGGAGCCCTCTCCACCTACGCCACATCGGCAACCGTTTCGGGCCGCATCCTTAAGGATGGAGTGACACGTGCCGGCTTCAAGTACGCTCCCGCCGGGACATCCAACTGGCAGACCGTATGGGCAGCAGCTCCCGCCGCCGGTTACTCGGTAGGTGACGAATTCTCAGCCGAGCTCACCGGCCTCACTCCTGCAACACGCTACGAAGTCCGCGCCATTGCCGATGATGCCGAGGCTCCAGCCGTTACTACCTTCACCACCGAAGCCGCATTCCAAGTTGAGAATGCCGGTTTCGAGGGCTGGAGCACTGACGGCAACGGGGTTCAGCGTCTATATGCTTCCGGAGCCTCTACGTTCTGGGACAGCGGTAATGAAGGCGCCAAGAAGGCCGGTGCGGTACTGACCACTCCCGATTCATCCATCAAACACAGCGGCAACTACTCAGCCAAACTGGAGTCCAAAAAAGCTTCCATTATGGGCATCGGTAAATTCGCTGCCGGTAACGCCTTCATCGGTCAGTACCTCAAGACCGACGGTATGGATGGTATCCTCGGTTGGGGCCGTCCCTTCACCGGACGTCCCAAGGCTATGAAGATCTGGGTGCGCTACCGCAACGGTGCCGTTGACGAAATCGGTAAGGACGATGGCGGAGCTTCCGGCTTCAGCAAGGGTGATATGGATAAGGGTATTATCTACATTGCGCTCTGCGACAATTCGAAGATGACTGTCGACTCCTATTCATGGCCCTGTATCGTTCAGACAAAGACCGCAAAACGTCATCTCTTCAGCAAAAACGACGCCAATGTCTTAGCATACGGCGAAAAGATTTTCGACGGAAATGTAGGGCCCGACAACGGTCTCGTTGAAATTGAAATCCCCATCACCTATAACCGCACCGATGTTCGACCCTCCAACATTATGATTGTTGCATCGGCATCAAAGGGCGGTGACTACTACACCGGTTCAACCTCCTCGGTAATGCATATCGACGATATCGAGCTGGTATATTGATTATAGCTATCAATCCATAACAACAACGGGCTGCGTCACTGATGGCGCAGCCCGTTGTGGATTTATGATGTTATTGCAGATTGGTCGGAACCAGCCGAATCAGTCGTTGACAAACTTAACGCGTGCCGAAGCGAAGGCCGAAAGGTCGAGTTCACGCATAACGTGCATGATGGCCTTGGCGGCCTTTACACTCACGCCTGCGGGGTTGAGTTCGGGAGCGTATGCAGCAATTGACAATGTGCCGGGCAGAATACCGAGCATTGCTCCGCCGAATGAACGTTTTGCTGGGATACCGGCCTTTACAAGCCAGGGAAGATTCATCTTGTGGGGACCCTTGGCTGCCATCATACCGATTATATTCTGAGAGTATCGTCCATCGAATACTTCGGCTTTGGTTTCGGGGTTTACACCGTCGGCAAGCACTGTGGCACCCATCCGGGCAAGCTGTTCAGTGCCGGCTGTCATCGACATTGCTTTCTCTACGAGGTCGGCTGCAATCGAAGCATCATCGTAGAGGTAGTAACCGTCAGCGGCAAGCGTATCGACCAGTTTGCTCTCCTGAGCCTCTTTCTGTAGATACTCGAAAAGCTTGTCGTTCATCTCGGGAGCCGAACCCATCATGTCGATTACGCGGTTGATATAGAGATTCCATTTACTATCGGCATCGCCGGTGGGCTCAACCGCCGAGAAGGCGCGCATGAAGTGCGGGTCGAATTTCAGACCCTGCGGTTTTTCGGGTACCTTGTGGCAAGGGCAGGTGCCCGATTTCTTTACTAAGTTGTCAACGCCGTTCTGCTCGAGAAGAAGCGAGAAAAGAGGAATTTTGGCTATTTTGCCCATGGGGGATTTGACCTGCGTGTCGCCCTTGTTGATAGTAGTGCCGTCGGGCAGTACTACTGATATACCGAATTCACCGGCCTTGGCCCCAAAATTGCAGGGGTCTATTTCACCATCTTTTTCGGATTTTACAGCTTCGTAAGCGGCATCAACAGCTTTACGGAGGTCAGAAACTGAAATTTTGCGTTCCATGTTATATGTTGTTAGTTTTAGTTTTAATCTGAAAGCGACATCTGAACCGTCACTTTACTAAAACTAACATCCGGAACGCCATAATAGTTCGAGAGGCAAGAGGGGGAGAGGCAAGAGGGGAGAGGTAAGAGGAGAGAGTCAAGAGGCAAGAGTCAAGAGTGGAGAGGGGGAGAGGTTCTTAAAAAGAGCAGCCGATGCGGATTGACGCGAAATGCAGGTCGGGTATCTTGCGCCACTGGCCGTCATCGGCTTGCTGCGAGGGGGCTTTGCGACCTGAGGGAATGAATGTGTAGCCAATGATGAGATGCGACGAGAAACGACGCCCGGTGGCGAGGGTTACGCCCAGACCTGCCGAGCCATAGAAGTCGGTCTGCTTTATGGTGTTGTAGAATTTGTTGAATGTTACGCCTAAGCGCAGGTCGAGGAAGCACAGGCGTGGCCGAGAGGAGAACGATGTGCGCAGCATGGCGAACAGGGGGTATGAGTTGGTGGAATTGTTGAGCGCCGTGTTGATTCCGGCACCTACGCCCGCGAATCTCAGAAAGTTGTTCTTGTATCCGAGATATGCCGTGATGTTGAAGTCGGTCATGTCGTTGGCTGTGAGGTCAACGTCGGTGCCGATATCGGCGCCCCACGAGAAATGGTGCTTGCTGTCGATTGAACCTTTATTGCCGAAGAGTGAGGGACGTTCCCATTTTTCGTCTCCTGTATCTCCGTTCTCAACTTTTACCTCCTCACTCTCGCCCGTTTGGGCCGACAGCATGCACGGCAGCCACAAAGCGACTGCGGTTATAAAGGCGGTGGTAAATTTACGTAAGTTCATGAGAGTCAGGGATTAAGGGTTAAGCAAAGGCAGGTCCAATTGTCACCTTTGACGGTGTGGCCTGTTTCGGTAAGACCCAGCGGGTTGGCTGTAGCCATTATCACCGGAATATCCTTTTCATAGAACCCGCTGAGGAGCATAGTGGCACCCGGACGCATGGCTCTGACGTAGGCCGGGAGGTCGCCGGTAATGATATTGCGGTTGATGTTGGCGATGAACAGGTCGGCCCTCGGGGCCTCAGGCAGGCGCGATGCGTCGCCGAGGAGTACGTTGATTTCGGGGTGCCCGTTGGCGGCTACATTGTATCGGGCATTCTCCTCGGCAGCCGGGTCAATCTCTATAGCGGTCACGGGAGAGGCGCCGCGCATGGCGGCGAGAATAGCCAGGATGCCGGTGCCAGTGCCCATATCAATCACGGTTTTCCCGGCTAAATCCATACGGAGAATCTGTGCGATTATCTGTGACGTGGTAGCATGGTGACCGGTACCGAATGCCATTTTCGGGTCGACCGTTATATCGTATTGACAATGGGGATAATCTTTGTGGAATGAACTGTGAATCACACACTTGTCGTCAACGACAATGGGCTGGAAGTAGTTTTTCTCCCATTCGTGGTTCCAGTCTCGCCCCTCCACCACGTCGGCCGTGTAGCTGAATTTCACGTCGGGCATAGGGAACGACGCCACTACGGAGTCAATTGCCCCGGCATCGTAGAGATCCTTGCGTATGTATGCTGTAAGACCTTCGGCATCAGGCACAAAGCTTTCAAAACCGATGTCGGCGAGAAGTGCCGCCATAATGTCGGAGGCTGTCTCTGAAGCGGGCTCGATGTCGAGCCGCAGGCTTATGTAATCGTTCATTGCGTAAAAATTTACGCAAATTTAACCTTTATTTCTGAATTTTTTGAAGAAAGAGCTGATGTTTTTGTAGGCACGGTAGCCAAGAAATGCCATCTGGCCGTAAGAGAGCATCAGATCGAGCTTCTCCGACCACTCGGTATTGTTTTTTGTCTGTTCATTTCCGGCTGTGATGGAGTGCATGAGTTTTCCTTTCTCGAGGCGTATCTGCAGGTCATTGACCATCAGCCGGTACTGGATTTCATCGTACGAATAACCCTTGGGCTGTTTCCTTTGGCATACTGCTACTTTTTTAACTGACATGATGTAAGGATTTTAGGGGTTAAACGACTTATGGGTTGGCTTTCTTTTCCGACTTTTCGTGTTCGTCGGAGTCATCGAGGCCGTCCTCTTTGAAAATCAGCTTGCTCACGAAGCGGGCCGTGGGATCCAGTATAATGGGTTTGCGGAATATAAGTACTATCAGGGTAATCAACGCGTAGATGCCACCGACCATCAGCCATGCCGCGATGGTGCCGAAATTGGCAGTGAATATTTCAATCAGCGCACCCGACAGAAATACAAGCGCAATCACGATAAGCGGCACACATACTATCAAGGTGATAATGGCGCCCAAAAGTATGGTCAGTCGATCGGCTAAGGTCAGCTTGGTACGTTCCACATATAGGTGACCGAGCCTGAACAGCTGCTTTTTTATGGCCGTAATGCGTTCGGCCGAGAATATTCCGGAAAACTTCATGGAAGCAGGTTTTCAAATAGATAGTTGAAAAGTTTCGGAGAGTATGGGAGAGAGAATCGAAAGAGCGGGAGGGAGAAACGCGGGATAGAAACCGGCTCCGGCTACATTACGAGGCCGGAGCCGTGTATGTCTGAGCGGTTAAGAGAATTTCAGGAATTATTTCTCCTCGATTTCGGCGGCGATACGTTCTACAATCTCCTCGAGTTCCTCTTTTTGGGCTTTCTTGCAGGGGCAGTAGCGATGGAGCAAGTCTTTAATCTGTTTGCGGAGGTCGTCACCTTTTTCGGGGGCGAAAAGCAGGGCGGCTCCGGCACCTACAACTGCGCCACCGAGGAAAGCATAAAGTAAATTAAGTCCTTTCATCGTATTTTTGTATTTTGTGCCACGATGGAAGTATCGCGGCTTGTTCTGTAAAATATCTGAATGAAAAATATTGCAGCGCGATGCTGATGAGCTATCTTTTATTTGTCGGCAGCTTCCTCGATCTCAGCTACGAGCTTGTCGAGTTTGCCTTTTTTCAGGCGGATGCCTTTGGATTCGAGATAGTTAACGATGTCTTCACGGAGGTCCTCACCCTTCTTGGGGGCAAACAGAAGACCCAGCGTTGCACCTACGAGTGCGCCGCCTACCACTGCCAGTACAATGTCTAAATTTTTCATAATGTAAAATTTTAAAATTAGAAGAATTGAATGTTTGAAATTTTAACACTCTGCATTTCGAAAAGTTCATCTGAAGAGATGGTTTTCCATGGCGCTGTATTTGCTTTC
The DNA here is from genome assembly GCA_945931475.1 of uncultured Muribaculaceae bacterium. GTDB lineage: Bacteria > Bacteroidota > Bacteroidia > Bacteroidales > Muribaculaceae > UBA7173. The sequence goes on from CAMEPD010000033.1 coordinate 14,131, forward strand.
TATGTTATTGCAAATATAAGCTAAAATTTATTGAAGAGTACAATGATTCGGAAATTTTGACGTATTTTTGTAAGATATTTCCAATAATATAGATGGCAAAGCACAATAGCGATATCATAATAATAAAAGGAGCGAGGGTCAACAATCTTAAAAACGTGTCGCTCGAGATTCCACGCGGCAAGCTTGTAGTCGTTACGGGCCTTTCGGGTTCGGGCAAATCTTCGCTCGCATTCGATACGCTGTATGCTGAGGGACAGCGACGTTATGTCGAAAGCCTTTCGGCTTACGCACGTCAGTTCCTCGGGAAGATGCAGAAACCCGAGGTTGATTTCATCCGCGGTCTTCCGCCGGCCATTGCAATAGAACAGAAAGTCAACACCCGCAACCCGCGAAGCACCGTCGGTACGTCTACCGAAATATACGACTACCTGCGGTTGCTCTTCGGCCGTGTAGGTCACACATTTTCGCCCGTAAGCGGCATGGAGGTACGTCGGCACACCGTAACCGACGTGGTCGATACTTCGCTTACTTATCCCGAGGGCACCCGCTTCGCTGTGGTGTGTGCGCTCAATGTCCCCGACGGCCGCACCCTGGCTCAGCATATTACCATACTTACCCAGGGAGGCTATTCACGCCTCTACCGCGACGGCGAATTCATTGATTTCGAGGATATTCTTGCCGATAAGAACATACCCGTGACCAATCCCGGCTACGAGTTGCTGATAGACCGCTCGATGGTGAGCGCCGACCCCGACGAGATTACGCGTCTGGGCGATTCGGTAGAGACGGCTTTCTTCGAGGGACGCGATGCCATGTCGCTCATTGTATGGGGGGCCGACGGCGTTCACCGCCACAACTTCTCGAAACGCTTCGAGGCTGACGGCATCACGTTTGTGGAGCCGTCGGACCTGCTGTTCAATTTCAACAACCCCTACGGTGCCTGTCCGGTGTGCGAGGGGTTTGGCAAATGCCTCGGCATCGACGAGCGACTCGTCATACCGAATCCCGCGCTGTCGGTCTATGACAATGCCGTGGCACCCTGGCGCGGTGAGCACATGAGCGAATGGAAACGCGCGTTCATCCGCGTGGCTGCCCAGACCGGATTCCCGATTCATCGCCCGTACTGCGACCTGACTCAGGAGGAAAAGGATCGCCTGTGGCACGGATTCAACGGCTTCAGCGGCATCGACGGTTTCTTCAAAATGATCGACGAGAATCAGCACAAGATTCAATACCGCGTGATGAAGGCCCGTTTCCGCGGCAAGACTGTGTGCCCGGAGTGCCACGGCACGCGTCTGCGTCGCGAGGCGTCGTACGTCAAGGTGGCCGGCAAGACTATTTCTGAACTTACCGTAATGCCTGTGCGCGAACTGCTTAACTGGTTCAATGACCTGAAACTCAACGACACCGACGCCAAGATAGCTGAACGCCTGCTTACCGAAATTCGCAACCGTCTGGGCTTCCTCTGCGACGTCGGTCTGGAGTATCTGACTCTTGACCGCCTGTCGAATACCCTTTCGGGCGGTGAAAGCCAACGCATCAACCTCGCCACATCGCTCGGCTCGGCGCTAATCGGTTCGCTCTACATCCTGGATGAACCCTCGATAGGGCTGCATTCGCGTGACACTCAGAAGCTTATCGGCGTGTTGCGCAAACTGCAGTCTATCGGCAACACCGTGGTGGTAGTGGAGCATGACGAGGAGATTATGGAGGCGGCTGACTGGATTATCGACGTAGGCCCCAAGGCAGGGCGTCTCGGCGGCGAGATTGTCTACGAGGGTCCGCTCAGTGATCTTAATAAGTCGACTGACTCATATACAGCAAAATACCTCACTCATCAGTTTAAGATACCCGTGCCGTCGGCGCGTCGCAAATGGAACAGTTTCATCGAGGTCAAGGGTGCCCGCGAACATAACCTCAAAGGTGTCGACGTGAAATTCCCGCTGAAGGTGCTTACGGTGGTGACAGGAGTGTCAGGCTCGGGCAAGTCCACTCTTGTACGCGATGTACTCTACCGCGCGCTGCTGCGTGAGATGGGCGAAGCTACCGATGCCCCGGGAGCAATGCTCGGACTTTCGGGCGATTACCACAAAATTAGCTCCGTAGAGTTCATTGACCAGAATCCTATTGGCAAATCGACACGCTCCAATCCTGCCACCTACCTGAAGGCTTACGATGAAATCCGCTATCTGTTCGCCGAACAGCAAAGCGCCAGGCAGATGGGCTTCTCGCCGGCATATTTCTCGTTCAACACCGAGGGGGGCCGCTGCGAGGAGTGCAAAGGTGAAGGCAAAATCACTATCGAGATGCAGTTCATGGCCGACATCACGATTCCTTGTGAGGCTTGCGGTGGAAAGCGTTTCAAGCCCGATGTATTAGAGGTTGAATACCGTGGCAAGAATATCTACGATGTGCTTGAAATGACTGTAAACCAGGCTATCGAGTTCTTCTCGGAGGATAAGGCGACCTCGGCTCAAAGGGTGGTGAAGCGTCTGCAGCCGTTGCAGGATGTCGGTCTCGGCTATATCAAGCTCGGTCAGTCATCGTCGACACTGTCGGGCGGTGAGAACCAGCGCGTTAAACTGGCGTACTTTCTGGCAGCCGAAAAGCCTCAGCCCACACTCTTTATCTTCGACGAGCCCACTACCGGTCTGCATTTCCACGACATCAACGTGCTGATGGACTCTTTCAACCGACTGATACAGCACGGCCATACGGTGATCATAATTGAGCATAATCTTGATGTCATCAAATCGGCGGATTATGTTATTGACTTAGGCCCCGAAGGTGGTGAGGGCGGCGGCAACCTTGTCGTAGCAGGTACTCCCGAGGAGGTTGCTGCCTGCGATGCATCGTACACCGGACGTTTCCTGAAAGCAAAATTGCAATAGCCGTATACGGTTTTCAGAAAATTCTCAATTTCGGAATCCCGCACATATAATGATGGTGAGACTGCCTCGCGGTGGCCTCACCATCTTTCTTATAATGTATTCAGCTGTTTACTTGTAACGGGCCCAGCGTATGAGGTCTTTGATGTTCGGCTTCTTGCCGTACATGAAGATACCTACGCGGTAGATCTTGCCGGCGAGCCATGCCATGAAGATGAACGACAGGTAGAGCACCACGACACTAAGCAGTATCTCCCAGGTAGGAACGCCGAAGGGGATGCGGCAAAGCATAATCATCGGTGATGTAAACGGAATGACCGAGAGCCAGAACGACATTGTAGTGTTGGGATCCTGAAGCACTACCATGGCAAGTACGAGGCTGACGATAATAGGCAGGATGGCGAACGATGTGAGCTGCGAGGCATCCTGAATATTGTCGACCGATGAGCCGATGGCGGCGAAGATAGCGGCATAGAACAGAAATCCGCCGACTAAAAACACCAGGAGCCAGCCGAAGAGTGTCAGTATCGAGCCCACTGAGCCGAAGAACGAAATGGCCTGGAGAACGCCGGTGTCTACCGAGGCCTGTGTGGCGTCGAGCGTGCCGGCATTCATCATGTTCACCTGGGCCATAACGCTGTCAGGCACGAGCATCGGCAGTACGAACATCGACATTGCGGCCATAAGTATTGTCCATATAACCACCTGAACCACAGCTACAAGGCCTACACCGATTATCTTGCCGAGCATCAGTTGCGTGGGCCTCACCGACGATACCACAAGTTCAAGCACACGGTTGCTCTTCTCCTCGATAATCGAGGTCATCACAGCCTGACCGTACATCAGCAGGAACATATACAGGATGAAGGCGCACACGATACCGATGCCGAACGAGAGTCCCGACGAGGTGGATTCCTCTTCGCCCTCGTCGGTGATGCGCACTGTCGAGAGGCTGACGTCGGTCTCCACATTCTTCAGAATCTGGTCGAGGTTTTCGATGTCGTACGCTTTCAGACGCTGGTCGCGCACGGCTTGCTCGATGATGCCGCTGAGTTGGCTCTCGAATTCCATCGAGGCGCTTTCGTGCTGATAGAGGGTGGCGCTTGCTGTTTTAGTCACATCAGCCGGAACGGCTAACACGGCATCGTATTTGTCGGAGTGCATCACCGAATCGAGCGGCTCTGCCACCGGCATTATCACGATATTTTCGGGGTGCGCCGACACAAGGGCCGGCAGCACGATATTGCTTTCGTCAACTACGGCGAGCACGCGCTCTTTCGGCGAGCTCATCATGGCGATGAGGGCCGGCGCCGCCATCAACAGCAGCATGAAAAGCGGCATCAGTATGGTAGTGATGATGAATGATTTCTTGGCGACGCGTCCCTTGAACTCGCGGCCGATTATTATACCTAAATTGCTCATCCTAAAACTGGGGTAAGTTCGTTGCTGATGTTGTGGGCGCGATTGTACTCGGCCACTGTGTTGAGGAAGATATCGTTCATCGACGGAAGGGCGCGGTCAAACGAAATCAGGTCGACTGTACGGTTGACGATGTCGATGATTTCACGGCGTTCTACGTCGGGCTTAACGTGCAGTTCGGCTTTGAACTGATTCCCCTCGATGGCTTCGACCTTGTTCGACAGCAGGCGGGCGCCGAGATTGGTAAGCAGTTCTTGGGGGTTGCCGTCGAAGGCCAGACGGTAACGGTCCTTGCCGTGGGCTTCGCGAATGCGGGCAACGTTGCCGGAGAGAATATTGTGCGAGCGGTTTATCAGGGTGATGTCGTCGCAGAGGCGTTCCACCGAGTCCATGTTATGGGTCGAGAAGATTACGGTTGCACCCTGGTCGCGCAGTTCGAGAATCTCCCGTTTGAGCAGCTCGGCGTTGATGGGATCGAAACCCGAGAAGGGTTCGTCGAAGATGAGCAGACTCGGACGGTGGAGTACGGTGACGATGAACTGCACTTTCTGTGCCATACCCTTCGACAGCTCTTCGACCTTCTTGTCCCACCAGTCGGAAATCTGGAACTTCTCGAACCATTTTTTGAGCTCTTCGCGTGCCTGCGACGACTTGAGCCCTTTGAGACGTGCGAAAAACATGGCCTGTTCGCCCACTTTCATCTTCTTGTAGAGTCCGCGCTCCTCGGGGAGATAGCCGATGTGAGCCACATCCTTTTCGGTAAGGGGTGTGCCCTGGAAGAGCACGCGGCCTTCGTCGGGTGCCGTTATATGATTTATAATGCGTATCAGCGTAGTCTTGCCGGCGCCGTTGGGCCCGAGCAGACCATAGATTTTTCCGGTAGGCACGCTCAGCGACACATCGTCGAGGGCGGTGTGGCCGGTGAATCGCTTGGTAACGTGTTCTACCTGCAGAATGTCTTCCATATTTATAATAATGTGTTAGAGCCTAAGGAACCTTTCAGAACCTTTTCGCTTGATTAGACGCAACTATTCCGGAATAGTTGCACGAAATCTGCTTTTTATTTGAAAAATAGTTGAGCAGGTTGGTTAAAAGCGCCGAAACAATTGCATTTGCGAATTTTTTTCGCTTACTTTGCTACGTAATATTGCTGCATTCAACCGGTATGAAACTGCTTCGCTCTCTGTCATACGTCGCTACGCTTCTTGCATTTTTGCTGATTTTCGCCGGATGTAAGTCGACCTCTGCCACCACGGCCCATTACCGCGGCGACTCGTTGTATGGCGATTCCGACCACCGTAATGGGGCCGGAAAGTCTGACGGCAAACCGGGTAGGCCGGGGAAACCGGCAATGCCATCGAGCTCGGCAGCTGAAGTTTATGCCAGAGCCAAACAGATTTCTGACCCGTTGCAGCGGGCGCTCGTCGAGGAGGCGGTCGACTGGCTCGGCGTACCGTATCAATGGGGTGGCAGTTCCCGCGACGGCGCTGACTGCTCAGGTATGGTTTTGGGAGTATATCTGAATGTATGCGGTCTGAAAATGCCACGTACGGCCAACGATATGAGCCAATGGTGCAAATCGGTGGGCCGCGATGCCCTGAGGCCGGGCGACCTTGTATTCTTTTCGCAGGACGGTGAGAGGGTGTCGCATGTAGGAATGTATGTCGGCGACAATGAAATGATTCACGCCTCATCGTCGCGCGGCGTTACCGTATCGCCGTTGAGCCAGGATTACTGGGTGAAGAATTTTTACGGATGCGGTCGGGTTGATCAGGCCATGCAGGCTTGGAAATCAAATGATGTTACAGCGAAAAAAGGGAAGAAGGATAAAGAGGGGAAAAAGCCGCTGAAAACACCTTTTCCCGAGGTACGGCCTGATGAAACACCTTTAATGGCCGCTAAACCAGCTCCGGCAGAAACAGCCAAGTCTCAGAACAAAAATGCAACTATGGCTGCTTCCACTCGCGAAATTGATTTGCTTGACCTCATAATTAACGAGAAGGTCGACTCGATTTTCAACTGATGTTTTGACATCCTGTCACCGCGCAGGGGCACAATTGCATTTTCCTGTATACTCTCCTGACTGTTCATTTCTTTCGGAAGGGATGAAAATATAAAAAGGCGCTTATCACTAAGCGCCTTTTTATTGGTTTCCAATAGGTACAATTTCTAAGGTAAAAAAGATTGTTTTAGGTTTGTGATACAAAGGTCGGCATAAATTGCATCCTGACAAAATATTTTTATATGTTTTACGACATGTTTTTGTCGGTTTTGTCGGTGAAAATATATTTCATATCGTTTAATGCGCTAAATTATAGGGCCTAATCCTGAAATTTTCAAATTTTAAACCAATTGTTAAAATGGGTTAAATTTTGATTTGTCGCTTACTATTTGTTACGAACGGAAGATTCGGCTTTGTAAAAACGCCTTATTTCCCACGCTCTTCAGACTGTCGGAATTGCAGGAGTCGGAACTCTTTGCCATCGAAAACACCATACGAGTCGTGCGAAATCCAGTCGCCGAGTATTATCATGCGTGCCGTGCTGTCGGGCAAATGATAATCGGCCATGCAGTGCCGGTGACCGAATACGAAAAAGTCTATCGGGCTGTCGGGATGGGTTTTCTGATATTCGTTGGCATACTTTACAAGAGGTTCGGTGGCGGGGTTGAACTCCGGAGCCTTGTATTTGGCGAAGTCGCGCGACGATGATGACCAGCCGTGGGCAAAAGGTATTGTCCAGCGAGGATGTATGCCGGAGTAAAGTTTTTGGAGCACCGGGTTGCGGAACGCGCTCTGTATGAAGCGGAAACCTAAGGGTACACGCCCCTGCCGGTCGCCATGAGCCATCAGGAATCGCTTGCCCAGGTATTCGCGAATCACCACGTTGTCGAGTATCTCTACGCCGATTTCGTCGCGGATGTAGTCGAAAAGCCAGATGTCGTGATTACCGCGGAACCATGTGACTTTCACGCCGGAATCGGCAAGATTTGCGAGGGCGCCGAAGAACCGTACGTAACCGCGAGGAGCCACCGTGCGGTATTCGAACCAGTAATCGAGCACATCGCCGAGCATCACCAACTGCGAAGCGCGTCCGTGGAGCGACTTCAGGAAGCTGACCACACGTGCCTCGTGAGCGCGACGGTCGGGTATGTACCGCGCGCCCAAATGCAGGTCGGATATGAAGTAAACCGGCTTGTCCATCTATTAAAAGAACAGGTGATTATATATGAATCTTAAACAGAAGCTTTAAGATTACGGCAATCGACGGTCAGAGGAAGCCGAGCTCGAGTTTGGCCTCTTCCGACATCATGTCCTTGTCCCATTCCGGCTCGAAAACCAAGTTGAGAGTCACAGATTTTATGCCGTCAATCGATTCGAGTTTCTGACGGCAGTCCTCCATTATGAAATCAGCCATCGGGCACGACGGGGCTGTCATGGTCATGTCGACGGTGAGGTCGGCGTCATCGCTGACGTCGATTTTGTAAACGAGCCCAAGGTTGTATATGTCGACCGGAATCTCCGGGTCGAAGACGGTTTTGAGCATTGCCACGACCTTTTCTTCGAGTGCAAGGCGTTTTTGCGAATCCATTTTCATTAAAATTTATGTATACCGCAGCTGTCGCGCGGCACTATGATGCGTTCAAAGTTACGAAAAAAATACCATGTTTAGCGAAATTTCGGAAAATTACGCTAACTTTGCCCGCAGATTGCTATTCTTAGCACATTTTTTGCAGAAATATATTCATCT
>CAMEPD010000034.1 GCA_945931475.1 uncultured Muribaculaceae bacterium
TATTTCATCGGTGGTTTTGGCTGCCGGGGCTTGAGGGATAGGGGGAAGTCGGCAGTCCCTTTTTTGAACTCTTCGAGGGCACGGCGCACGCTGGGGTCGATGCGGTTCGACACGGTGAAATACGCGTTGTAATCAAGAACATCGCGTGCTATCAGTGCCTTCACTTGATTAACAATCAGATCACGTGAAATGTTGATGTAATACCAACGGGCCGGCACGCCGTTGTCGACACAGTATCCTACAAACTCGCGCAGCAGCGATTCGTCATCGGGAAGCATATCGAGCAGTGTATTGAGGTCTTTGGCGCGGGCGAATACCGAGCGGTTTACGTCGACATAGTCGAAAGCGAACTTCTGGAAGAGGCCGGCATTGGCCACGGTTATATAATAGGAGGAGATGCCAGAGGTATCATTGGGCATGAAGATGTCGGGCATGATACCGCCGCCTCCGTAAACCGTTCGGCCATGGACGGTCTTGAATGCCAGGTTCTTGTTGATTTTCATCGAATCGGCCGAAAACATCTCGCCGCGGTTGTAGCGGTCGATGATGTCGTGCTCATAGGCCGAAAGGTTAGAGTAATCCTTCTGTATACAACGACCCGAGGGGGTGTAGTAGCGGCCGATGGTCAGGCGTATGGCACTGCTGTCGGGGAGCACGCTCTGGCGCTGAATCAGACCTTTGCCGAAGGAGCGGCGTCCGATTACCAGACCGCGGTCATTGTCCTGGATAGCGCCGGCGAAAATCTCGGAAGCAGATGCCGAATACTCGTCGATAAGCACCGCCAGACGTGCGTCGCGGAACGACCCTGTGCCGTCGGCGCGCACCGTGCTGGTCGAATAGTAGTCGCGTCCCTTTGTCGACACAATCACTTCGCCTTTTTCGAGGAACTCGTTAACCATCATGAAGGCAATCTCCATATAGCCGCCGGTGTTGCCGCGCAGGTCGATGATGTAGTCTTTAGCACCTTCGTTCTTAAGATCGTTGAGTGCCTGCCAGAACTCGTCGTATGTCGTGCGGCCGAACTTATTGACGCGTATAAAGCCGGTGGCGTCATCGAGCATATACGCTGCGTCGATTGAAGTGACGGGGATGTCGCCTCGGGTCACCTCGTAGGTGAGAGTCTTCTTCGACGACGGACGTTTGAGCGAGAGACTCACCTTCGAACCTCGGTCTCCGCGAAGCATACGGAGTACCTGCTCGTTGGTGATGCCAACGCCGGCCACGTTCTTGCCGTCGACCCGCGTGATGCGGTCGCCCGGCAGGATGCCCACCTTTTCGGAGGGTCCGCCCGAGATTACCTCAAGCACCGTAATGGTATCGTTGTTGAGCATGAACTGAATGCCGATGCCGCTGAAAGCGCCGTCGAGCTCCTCGTTGGCGGCCTGCAGCTCTGAAGCCGGGATGTAGGCCGAGTGAGGGTCGAGGTTGGTAAGCAACGAAGGCAAGGTGTGTTCGAGCAGCGAGTCGAGGTCAACCTCGTCGACATAATCGTTCTTGATAAGGTTCATTACCGTCTGGAATTTCTTCTGCGTGGCCGACGGTGCACCACCGCGATGGAGCAGGGCCGACGACAGGAAGCCGACAATAAAAGCCACGGCCAGGAGCAGGGGGAGCCAGACGTTGGTTTTCTTCAAATGATTCATATAGGGGTGCGCGAAAGCGCGATTTTCGGATTGTAGCGGGTGTTACCGCTGTGTACTTTATCTATTGGAAAAATATAATCAGTCGAGACTTGGGATGTGGACACACTCTATGCCGGCGCGCCGCAACAGGTCTATGCCGTCGGTGATTCGGTATAGTTCATGGAAAACCACGCGGCGTATACCGGCCTGTATAATGAGTTTCGAGCACTCCATGCATGGCGATGCGGTGATGTAGAGCGTTGCGCCGTCAGATGAATTGTTACTGCGGGCCACCTTCGTGATGGCATTGGCCTCGGCGTGAAGCACGTATGGAATAGTGACGCCGGAGGCATCCTCGCAGACGTTTTCGAAGCCAGAGGGGGTGCCGTTGAACCCGTCGGAGATTATCATCGAATCCTTCACGATGATGGCGCCCACCTTGCGGCGTACGCAGTAGGAGTTTTCGGCCCATATTTCGGCCATGCGCAGGTAGCGTTTGTCGAGATTTTCTTGTTTGTCGTTGTGTTCCATCCGGACATTTAGGGGACACGGTTCGGCAGTCCCCGTTTTTATCGCGCAAAGTTACGAATTATTTCGCTTACTACCCCTTTTGCACACATAAAATCACGCGGAAATTCACATCGGCGCCAATAATTTTTGCCATTGGCCGGGGAAATACGTACCTTTGAGGAAAAATTAGCAATATGACGTCGCCTGAAAGGTATGTGATAATAGTGGCGGCCGGAGCGGGAACACGCTTCGGCGGCGAACGGCCCAAACAGTTTCTCGACTTGGGCGGCAAGCCGGTATGCGTGCGTGCGGCCGAATGCTTCATGGCCGCGATTGGCTCCCCGGAGATTATCTTCGCGCTCCCTGCCGACGGCTTCGACGGGTGGCGCAGCGTGGTGGATGATTCGATGGCCGCCGGAAGCCGTGTCACCTACGTCAAGGGTGGCGCAACTCGCTGGGAATCGGTGAAGAATGCCCTGGCCGCAATCCCCGCCGACGCGGCGCCCGGAGCGGCTGTGCTCATCCACGACGGATCGCGTCCCTTGGTCGACACTCCCACCATCCGACGTGTATGCGGCGCCGTAATCAACACCGACGGCGCCATCCCGGCCATCCCGGTTACCGACAGTCTGCGCCGCATCGGCGACGATGGCGTGACATCGGAACCCGTCGACCGTGCGGACTTCCGCGCCGTTCAGACTCCGCAGGGTTTCGCCCTATGGCGCCTGCGGCAGGCATACGCCCTACCCTACGAAAAATCATTCACCGACGATGCCTCGGTAATGGCGGCCGCCGGATTCACCAACATTGTGCTCGTGGCCGGCTCGCCCGACAACATCAAAATCACAAACCCGCGCGACCTGAAGATAGCCGGATGCCTGATTTGCGGAAAATAGAAGTAAAGTATATCAAGGGGGTCGGCCCCGCACGGAGCCGCCTGCTTGCCGAGGAACTGAATATACATTCGGTTCACGACCTGTTGCGCCACTTTCCATGGCAGTACATCGACCGGCAGAACTTCTACCACATCAATACATTCGTGGGAGAAATGCCGCAGGTGCAGGTTCGCGGCCACTTCGTTAACTTTACCGTGGTTGGCGAAGGGGCCAAGACGCGCCTCAACGGGCTTTTTACCGACGGCACCGGCACAATGGAAGTAGTGTGGTTCCGCCGCATCAAATACTTCAAGGATGCGTATCAGCCCGGGCGCGAGTATGTGCTGTTCGGCAAACCGCAGGAGTACAACGGACGCTGGAGCATGATTCACCCTGAGGTCGACACCACCGAGTCGGCTCAGGAGCAGGCCGGGCTGCGCGGCGTGTACCCTCTCACCGAGAAACTGCGCAACGCCGCCATCGGCTCGCGCCAGATGCACCAGTGGATTCAGGCGGCACTGACGGCTTACGGCAACCGTCTCGAGGAGACCCTCCCGGAAGCGCTCCGCGTCAAGTACCGGCTGTGCGACGTGCACGACGCTTACCGGCTGATACACAATCCGCCTGACCCGCAGAGTCTTCAGCGGGCCCGCGAGCGCCTGAAATTCGAGGAACTCTTTTACCTGCAGCTGAAGGTGCAGCTCAGCCGTCAGCATCGTCACGACCTGTCGCAGGGGCGTCGCTTCCCCCGCATCGGGTCGTTCTTCAACAACTTCTATTCGCAAACGCTGCCCTTTCCCCTGACCGGCGCGCAGAAGCGCGTGATGCACGAGATTCGCGCCGATTTGGGGTCGGGACGCCAGATGAACCGTCTGCTTCAGGGAGATGTCGGCTCCGGCAAGACTATCGTGGCGCTGATGACCATGCTCATTGCCATCGACAACGGCTGTCAGGCCTGCATCATGGCCCCCACGGAGATTCTGGCCACTCAGCACTTCGAGAGCCTCTCTCAGCTTGCCGCCCCGATTGGGATTAACCTGCGCCTGCTCACCGGCTCGACGCGCAAAAAGGAGCGCGATATAATCGACCAACAACTTGCCGACGGCTCGCTCCACATCCTCGTGGGCACCCATGCCGTTATCGAGGACCGCGTGAAATTCAAGGACTTAGGTCTGGTTGTCATCGATGAGCAGCACCGCTTCGGCGTGATGCAGCGTGCACGCCTCTGGCAAAAGAATGTAACCCCTCCCCATGTGCTTGTGATGACCGCCACCCCAATCCCGCGTACACTGGCCATGACCGTTTACGGTGACCTCGACGTGTCGGTAATCGATGAACTGCCACCCGGCCGCAAACCCGTCACCACCCTGCTGCGTTACGACGACCAGCGGATGCAGGTAATGCAGTCGGTGGCCCGACAGCTCCGCGAGGGGCGTCAGGCCTACATCGTCTTCCCGCTCATTCAGGAAAACGAAAAGGTAGCCCTGCGCTCGCTCGAGGAGGGGTATAACTACGTCAAGGAGGCTTTCCCGAGCTACCGGGTGGTGATGGTCCACGGCCGCATGAAACCCGCCGAGAAGGATTATCAGATGCGCCTGTTCGCCGAACATAAGGCCGACATTTTAGTCGCCACCACTGTAATAGAGGTTGGCGTCAACGTACCCAACGCCTCGGTTATGGTCATCGAGAACGCCGAACGCTTCGGCCTGTCGCAGCTGCATCAGCTCCGCGGACGCGTAGGGCGCGGAGCGGCCCAAAGTTACTGTGTACTCATCACCAAGCGACAGATTGCATCCGAAACGCGCAAACGCCTGGAGATCATGACATCAACCACCGACGGGTTCGCCATAGCCGAAGCCGATCTGAAGATGCGCGGACCCGGCGACATCGAGGGCACCATGCAGAGCGGTATCCCCCTTGACCTCCACATCGCCTCGCTTGCCACCGACGGCGCCCTGGTGCAGACCGCCCGCAACGAGGTAGAGAACCTTCTCACCGACGACCCCGGACTCGAATCGCCGGCCAACGCCATGATACGCCCTACCCTGCAGCGCCTCTATCCGCCGACGGCCGATTTGTCACGCATCTCTTAAATTCTATAAATTGGCTTGCGATGATTTCTACAAGAAAATCAGCAAAGAACCTGATATTGTTGTTTTCTAATCTGACTAATCTGACTAATCCGACTAATCCGACTAATTCGACTAATCCGACTGGTGTCCAATTTATAGTACCTGCTTTAAATAATTTGCACAATTTAACACTTTTCCGTACCTTTGCGCCCGGATTGGGTTTCCGGCCCTTTCCGACAAGAGTTCATACATATATTTTAGGGGTGCCCAAAAACGTAGCGTACACCGGTGCGCTTCATGGCTGAGATTATACCCTTCGAACCTGATCCGGTTAATACCGGCGTAGAGAAAAAGATGATGAAGAAACAGATTCTTCCGGCGGTGGCTGCGGCTTTATGCGCAGGCACTGCAGTCACTGCGTATGCGCAGTCAAATGAGAAAGCCGACACCATCGGTGTGTCGCTCCGACAAGTGGATGTGCTGGCCAACCGTGCCACCATCAAAACCCCCGTGGCCTTCACCAATGTCACCAAACGTGAACTCGACAGCTACAACGACGGCCGCGACATCCCCATCCTGCTCGAACAGACCCCCTCGGTGATTACTACCTCCGACGCAGGCGCCGGTATGGGTTATACATCCATCCGCGTCCGTGGCACCGACGGCTCACGCATCAACATCACCGCCAACGGTATTCCAATCAACAACTCCGAAAGCCACAACGTCTACTGGGTAAATATGCCCGACCTGGCCTCGTCGCTGCGCGATGTTCAGATTCAGCGCGGCGCGGGCACATCGACTAACGGAGCCGGTGCTTTCGGCGCCTCAATCAACATGGTCACCGACGCCCCATCGCTCACTCCTTACGGTGAAGTATCGGGCTCATACGGTATGTATAACACCCACCGCGAGACCCTACGCGTAGGCACCGGCCTCTTAGGCGGCCACTGGAGCCTCGATGCGCGTCTGTCGCAAATGGGTTCCGACGGATACATCGACCGTGCCACCTCCGACCTCTGGAGCTACTTCGGTCAGCTCGCTTACCGCAATCGCGGCACCCTGCTGCGCCTGATAGCCTTCGGCGGCAAAGAGAAAACCTATATGGCCTGGGACTACGCCTCGAAGGAGGATATGGCCGAGTTCGGACGCCGCTACAACCCCTGCGGCGAGTATACCGACGCCGACGGCAACCGCGCCTACTACCGCAACCAGTACGACAACTACATTCAACACCACTTCCAGCTTCACCTGTCGCAGCGTCTCTCCGACCGTTGGAATCTCCACGCCGCCCTCCACTATACAAAGGACAACGGCTACTACGACCAGTACAAGACCCGTCGCACCTTAGTGGAATATGGCCTGACTCCCTTTGTTAACGCCGACGGCGAAACCGTAGAGAAGTCAGACCTCGTGCGCCTGAAATACAACGTCAACCAATTCGGCGGAGGTATGGCCACCTTCAATTACCTTCACGGCCCCTGGGACATCACCATCGGTGGCGCCGCCAACTACTTCCACGGCAACCACTATGGCGAGGTAGCCTGGGTGCGCAACTATATGGGCCCCATCGACCCCCTGCAGCGTTACTACGACAACGACGGCGACAAGTTCGACTCAAACATCTACGCCCGCGCCAACTACGACATCAATAACCACCTGGCAGTGTTCGCCGACCTGCAATACCGCCACATCCACTACACTATCGACGGCTGCTCAGACAACTTCGACTGGAACACCGGCGACATGGCTCTCCTCGACATCGACCGCCGATGGGACTTCTTCAACCCCAAAGTCGGCGTAAACTATGTTCTCGGCAATCACCGGGCATTCGCCTCGTGGAGCGTGGCCCACAAAGAGCCTGTACGCGACAATTTCACCGACGGCGACCCCAATCACCGCCCCGAAGCCGAGCGCCTCTTCGATTACGAACTGGGCTACAACTTCTCTCACCGTCTGTTCACCATCGGCGTCAACCTCTATTACATGGACTACAAGAATCAGCTCGTAGTCACCGGTCAGCTCTCCGACACGGGCAACCCGCTTAGCGTCAACACGCCCCACTCCTACCGTATGGGTATCGAGTTCCAGGGTGCCCTCCGTCCCTGTTCATGGTTCGACTGGAGCATCAACGCCACCCTCTCGCGTAACCGCATCAAGGATTTCACCGAGTACATCTACGAGGATGAGTGGACCAATCCCATCTCATTCGATCGTGGCGATACCCCCATCGCGTTCTCACCCGGCTTCATCCTCCACAACGCCTTTAACTTCAAGTACCGTGGTTTCGACGCACAGATTGCCAGCCGTTACACCGGCAAGCAGTACATGAACAATGCCAAGACCGAAGAGTGCACCCTTGACTCGTATTTCGTCACCGACCTTCACCTCGGTTACACCTTCCGCAAAGTATTTGGTCTGAAACAGATTCATGTCGGCGTATCGGTCTATAACATCTTCAGCGAGAAGTACTTCAACAACGGCTACTGCGGCGCCGGTTACTATATGGACGGCACCGAGAAGGTCATTTACCGCTATGCCGGTTACGCAGCCCAGGCCCCGGCACACGTGATGGCCAACGCCTCTATCTCGTTCTAAGTTACATTTAGGGGCTGTGTCAAAATTCAGCACATCGCCTTTTTGCGCTGTGTGGTTGGGTCGCGGCACAATGCTTTTAACTTAAGAATCGACAAAGAATGTAGGGACATCGCTTTGCGATGTTATCGATTGAGAATCAGAGAATTGCAACGTATACATCGCGAAGCGATGTCCCTACAAATACCTGAAACATCCTTAAGTTAAAAGCATTGTGCCGCGACCCTACAATATACCACCCTTAAACAATTTTGACACATCATCTTTTCATTCAGCGCGTGCTACTTCTACTAAAAAATTAATGAAATGGGAATAGTATTTACAGCGGAATTCTGGACATGGAGCCGGGTGCTCGAAGTTATGGGCCTCATCATAGGGTTGCTGTACCTGTGGTGGGAATATCATGCCGATTGGCGTATGTGGATTGCCTCGATGGTGATGCCGGCTATCTCGATGTGGATCTATTTCTCACGCGGAATTTATGCCGATTTCGCAATAAATATTTACTACCTGGTTATAGCCGTCTACGGTTTCATAGTATGGCGCCGCGGAGCTGTTTCAGGTAAGAAAAAGAAGGAACGGCGCCCGCTCCCGGTCACCAACACGCCGTTGTGGGCGTGGGGTGTGGCTGTGGCATCCACGGCCCTGTTGTGGGGCTTGCTTTATTGGCTGTTAGGCACCTGCACCGACTCAACCGTTCCCTGCATTGACGCCTTTACCACCGCGGCATCCATCGTGGCCATGTGGCTGATGGCCCGGAAGTGGGCCCAGCAGTGGCTCGTTTGGTTCGTGGTCGACATCATCAGTTCGGGCCTCTACTTCTACAAGGGCATACCCTTCTATGGTGTATTGTATTGCATCTACACCGTTATTGCCGTCTTCGGGTATATAAAGTGGCTCAAAATGATTCCTGAAACAAACCACTGATCTACTCATCAACCCTCTTGATACACCTGGCGGGGACACCTCCCACCACCGTATTCGCCGGGACGTCCCTTGTCACTACGGCGCCCGCTGCGACCACGGCGTTATCGCCGATTGTCACCCCCTGACATATTGTGGCATTTGACCCTATCCATACATTCCGCCCCAACACTATCGACGCCGCTCGGGTGAACCGGCGTTTTTCCGGTTCGAGGCAGTGATTGAGGGTCGCAAAAACTACATTATGGCCGATTTGCGAACAGTCGCCCAGCACCACCCCGCCATGGTCCTGGAAGTGGCAGCACGCATTGATAAACACTCCGCGGCCTATCACTAAATTCCGCCCGAAATCGCTATACAGCGGCGGAAATATCTTGGCCGACTCCGGGACCTCCGAGCCGGTAAGCTCACTCAGCAGCTCGCGAATCTCCATCTGAGTGTGATATTCCGAGTTCAGCCTGAAGGTCACCCGACGCGCCTGCTCGCTCATATAATCCATAAAACGGTAGATGCCCGGGGTATCGAGGAGACGACCTTCTCCCACAACTTCGCGAAATTGTTCCAGTGTAATCATCGGTTGCAATCGGTTGTTGACGTTACTTTTTCACTGCAAATTTACCCATTTCTGATTATTCACCAAAATCGCCACACGATGTGGTGAAGAATGTGGGGAAATTATTGGGGATGAGGCGCCGAAATGTCGTAGTTTTTAGCTATATTTGCCCTCAAAATAATTAACCTTTGTTCGCCATGCAAAAGCAATTAATTGAATGTGTGCCCAATTTCAGCGAAGGGCGCGACAAAACCATCATTAATGCCATCACCGACGCTATCAAAGGGGCTATCGGCTCCGATTCGTCGCAGGTAACCTTGCTGGACGTCGATCCGGGTGAGGCCACCAACCGCACAGTGGTAACCTTCGTGGGGTCTCCCGAAGCAGTGGTTGAAGCTGCTTTCCAGGGTATTAAACGTGCAGCCGAGCTTATCGACATGAGGCGGCATCACGGCGCTCACCCACGCCAGGGTGCCACAGATGTCTGTCCGCTTATCCCCGTGAGCGGTATTACGCTCGAAGAGTGCGCCGAACTGGCTCGTGCGTTGGGCCAACGGGTCGCCGACGAGTTAGGTATTCCGGTTTACTGCTACGAGGAGGCAGCCTTCACCCCCGAGCGGCGCAATCTGGCCGTGTGCCGCCGCGGCGAATACGAGGCGCTACCCGAGAAGATGGCATCGGAAACCGAGGCTCCCGATTTCGGCGACCGTCCGTTCGACGAGCAGGCGGCCCGCACGGGTGCCACTACAATCGGCGCCCGCGACTTCCTCATCGCTGTCAACTTCAATCTCAACACCACCTCTACCCGCAGAGCCAATGCCATTGCTTTTGATGTGCGCGAAAAGGGACGCCCGCAGCGCGAAGGGGGCAAACCCAACGGCAAACCCATGCGCGACGCCGACGGCAACATAATTATGATTCCCGGCACGCTCAAAGGTACGAAAGCTATCGGATGGTTCATTCCCGAATATGGCGTTGCCCAGGTGTCGATGAATATCACCGACATGAACGCAACTCCGCTCCATATGGCCTTCGACGAAGTGTGCCGTGCTGCCGCCGCCCGCGGTGTGCGTGTTACCGGCACCGAAATTGTCGGCCTGGTGCCCAAGAGGGCCCTCGTGGAAGCGGGCCGCTACTTCCTGCACAAACAGCAGCGCTCGACCGGTATACCCGAGCAGGAAATCATCCGCATGGCCGACAAATCGATGGGCCTTTCGGAACTCAAGCCCTTCATCCCCCGCGAGAAGGTAATCGAGTACATGATTCTCAACCGCGACAAGGAGGCTCGGCGCCTCACCGATATGTCGCTGACGGCGTTCGCCAACGAGACCGCCTCTGAATCGCCGGCACCCGGTGGTGGCTCCATTGCCGCCTACATGGGTACACTGGCTGCTGCCCTCGGTACGATGGTGGCCAACCTATCGGCTCACAAAGCCGGTTGGGATGACCGCTGGGAGGAGTTCTCCAACTATGCCGACGGTGGGCGTGTGTTAGTAGACCGCCTGCTGGAATTGGTAGACGAAGACACACAGGCTTTCAACCGCATAATGGCCGTGTATGCTATGCCTAAATCCACCGACGAGGAACGGCAGGCACGCGCCGAGGCTCTCGAGGAGGCTACGCTTTATGCTACGGAGGTGCCCCTCAACACCATGAAGGCCGCATTCGATGCCTTCGAACTGCTCGAAGCGATGGCCCGCGAGGGGAACCCGGCCTCGGTGAGCGATGCCGGCGTCGGAGCTTTGGCTGCCAGGGCCGCAGTGTTGGGTGCGCAGCTGAACGTACGCATCAATGCCGCCGGGCTCAAGAACCGCTCGCGTGCTGAATCACTCTGCGACGAAGCCGACGAAATAGCCACCCTCGCCACCCTCCGCGAACAGGAAATCCTCCAGATAGTCAACGACAAAATCGACTCATAAATCGAGTTAATAGGTAAAAAGCTAAAGGCAAAAGATAAAGGTAACAGCCTCACTGCTGCCTCCCGGCGTCAGCCTTTTTTAGTGCCTCGGAGCCCCTGCCACCGGGATTCTCCCCCCCCGATTCCCTACTCCTCAACTCAACCACTCATCCCGACATCCACTCTTCCATTTCCCACATATAATGACAACCGAAGAATTTAAGAAAGCCGTGAGCGAAGGCATACCTGCCGAGTTGCCCGCTCCCCGCGAATACGACAAAAATATCAACCACGCGCCGCGCCGCAAGGACATCCTCACCCCGGAGCAGAAACGCCTGGCACTACGCAACGCACTGCGCTACTTCCCCGCAGAACAGCACGCCGTGCTCGCCCCCGAGTTCGCCAAGGAGCTCCACGACTACGGCCGCATTTATATGTACCGTTTCCGACCCACTTACGAGATGTACGCCCGACCCATCGACGAGTATCCCGCCAAGTCGCGTCAGGCCGCAGCCATCATGCTGATGATTCAGAACAACCTGAATCCAGCCGTGGCGCAGCATCCCCATGAACTGATAACCTATGGCGGCAACGGCGCCGTGTTCCAGAACTGGGCCCAGTACCGCTTGGTGATGAAATATCTCTCGGAGATGACCGACGAGCAGACCCTGGTGATGTACTCGGGCCATCCGCTCGGCCTCTTCCCCTCGCATAAGGGAGCACCGCGAGTGGTGGTTACCAACGGCATGGTGATTCCCAACTACTCCAAACAGGACGACTGGGAGCGCTTCAACGCCCTGGGCGTCTCACAGTACGGTCAGATGACTGCCGGCTCGTATATGTACATCGGCCCGCAGGGTATAGTGCACGGCACTACGATCACGGTGCTCAACGCAGCCCGCAGCCATGCCAAACCCGGACAACAGGGCATCGGCGGTATGCTGTTCGTGTCGTCGGGCCTCGGAGGTATGTCGGGCGCTCAACCCAAAGCCGGCAACATATCGGGCGTAGTGAGCGTGGTGGCCGAAATCAACCCTTCGGCTGTCGACAAACGCTACGCGCAGGGATGGGTCGACGAAATTCATACCGACCTTACCGAACTGATGGCCCGTATACGTCGCGCTGTCGCTGATAAAGAGGTGGTATCGCTCGCCTATCAGGGCAATATCGTTGACCTGTGGGAGCGTCTCGCCGAAGAGAATATCCATGTTGACCTCGGTTCCGACCAGACCTCGCTCCACAATCCCTGGGCAGGCGGTTACTACCCCGCCGGCATGACCTACGAGGAGTCAAAACGGATGATGGCCGAGGAACCCGAGCGCTTCAAGGAGGAGGTGAAGGCGTCGCTGCGCCGCCAGGTAGCAGCTATCAACAAGCTTACGGCCCGGGGAATGTACTTCTTCGACTACGGCAACGCCTTCCTGCTGGAATCGTCGCGCGCCGGCGCCGACATCCTCAAGGAGGACGGTTCGTTCCGCTACCCCTCGTATGTTCAGGACATCATGGGCCCGAAATTCTTCGACTACGGGTTCGGGCCCTTCCGGTGGGTTTGCACTTCCGGCAAACCTGAAGACCTTGCCACGACCGACCGCATCGCCGGCGACGTGCTCGAGGAGATTAGCAGACACATCACCGACGACATCCGCGGCCAGCTCAACGACAACCTCCACTGGATACGTCAGGCCGGCAAGAACAACCTTGTGGTAGGGTCGCAGGCCCGCATCCTGTACGCCGACGCCGAGGGACGCGCAAAGATTGCCCTGGCGTTCAACGACGCCATACGTCGCGGCGAAATATCGGCCCCGATTGTGCTTGGCCGCGACCATCACGACGTATCAGGCACCGACTCCCCCTACCGCGAGACCTCCAATATTACCGACGGCTCGCAATTCTGCGCCGATATGGCCGTGCAGAATGTCATAGGCGATTCGTTCCGCGGCGCCACATGGGTTTCGCTCCACAACGGCGGCGGTGTCGGCTGGGGCGAAGTGGTCAACGGCGGCTTCGGTATGGTAATCGACGGCAGCGACGAGGCCGACCGCCGCATCAGCGAAATGCTGCTGTGGGATGTCAACAACGGCATCGCGCGCCGCTCATGGGGCCGCAACAAGGGCGCCATGGACGCTATACGCCGAGAAATGGCCCGCACCCCGGGCCTGAAGGTGACGCTCCCGAACCTCGTTGACGACCGGATAATCGACAACGCTTTTTAACCCCTTACCTCTAAACTATAATCACTGAAGAGAAAACTATGATTCATAAAATAAGCTCCGAATGGCTTACAATCGATAAAGTAGGCGAACTGCTCCACCCCGACGTTAAGCTCGAATTAAGCGACGACGCGCGCCGGCGCATCTCCCAATGCCGCGAATACCTCGACAACAAAATGAAGAATCAGACCGAGCCTATCTACGGCATCACCACCGGTTTCGGCTCGCTCTGCAACATATCAATCGGTGCCGACCAGCTGCGACAGCTCCAGAAAAACCTGGTGATGAGCCATAGTTGCGGCGTGGGCGAACGTGTCCCCACCGAAATCGTGCGTCTGATGCTGCTGCTGAAAGCCCAATCGCTCAGCTACGGCAATTCGGGCGTGCAGATCGAAACCGTGCAACGCCTGCTCGACTTCTTCAACAATGGCGTAACGCCCGTTGTGTACCAGCAGGGGTCGCTCGGTGCTTCGGGCGACCTGGCCCCGTTGGCCAATATGTCACTGCCGCTTATCGGCCTGGGCGAAGTGGAATATCAGGGGCAGGTGCACCCCGCCGACGAAATCCTCAGGAAATTCGGCTGGGAGCCGGTGGAACTGATGTCGAAGGAGGGTCTGGCCCTGCTCAACGGCACTCAGTTCATGAGCGCATACGGTGTGTGGTCGCTCATAAACGCCAAACGCCTTTCGGCCCTCGCCGACAAAATCGGCGCACTGTCGCTCGACGCTTTCGACGGTCGCATCGAGCCCTTCTGCGACCCCGTCAACGAGGTGCGCAACCACGCCGGACAGATTGAGACCGCCCGACGCATACGCGCCTGGCTTAAAGGCTCCGAACTGATCCGGAAGCACAAAGAGCACGTTCAGGACCCCTACTCTTTCCGCTGCATCCCCCAGGTACACGGCGCAGCCAAGGACACCATAAACTATGTATGGCGTGTACTCGAAGAGGAGATCAACGCCCCCACCGACAATCCCACCATATTCCCCGACCGGGACCTTATAGTATCGGCCGGCAACTTCCACGGCGAGCCTATCGCCCTGCCGATGGACTTCCTGGCCGTTGCTCTCGCCGAGCTCGGAAATATCTCCGAACGTCGTATCTATAAACTCATCGAGGGGAAACGACACCTGCCGTCGTTCCTCGTCGCCAACCCCGGTGTCAACTCCGGCTTCATGATTCCCCAGTATGCCGCCGCTTCGATTGTAAGCCAGTCGAAAGGTCTCTGCTGGCCCAACAGCGTCGACTCCATCCCATCGTCACAAGGGCAGGAGGACCACGTCTCCATGGGTTCGAACTCCGCCACGAAGCTCTACCGAGTAGTCAAGAACACCGAGCGCGTGCTGGCCATCGAACTGTTCAATGCCGCGCAGGCCCTGGAGTTCCGCCGCCCGCTCACGACGTCGCCCGTGCTTGAGAAATGGCACGCCGAGTACCGCAAAGTCGTGCCGTTCATCCAGCAGGATACCGTAATGTCGCCGTTGATTGCCGCAACGGTGAAATTCATACGCGAAAACCCACAGACAGATGCAGCTGATTAAGAACATCCGTGCCATTTACGGCATACACCCTGCCGGCACCCAACCGTTGAAAGGTGTCGAAATGAGCGATGCCGGCGAGTTCGCTGATGCCTATCTCATTGTCGACGGCGAGCGCATCCATTCATGGGGCAAAATGGCCGAAATGCCCTCGGAGGACGGCTTCACGCGCGTGATTGACGCCCGCTACGGCTACGTACTCCCCGCATTCTGCGACGCTCACACACATATAATATATGCCGGGAGCCGCGAGGGTGAGTTCTGCGACAAAATCGACGGTCTCAGCTATGAGGAGATTGCGGCGCGAGGAGGCGGCATTCTCAATTCGGCCGACCTGCTGCACGAGACATCTGAAGACAGTCTGTTCGAATCGGCCCGATGCCGCCTGCGTCAGGTTATGGCGAAAGGCACAGGTGCCATAGAGATTAAGAGCGGCTACGGGCTTAACACGGCCGACGAGCTGAAGATGCTTCACGTAATCCGCAGGCTCAGAGAGGCTGAACCACAGATGGAGATACGCAGTACATTCCTGGGCGCCCATGCCGTAGGCCGCGCCTACACCGGGCGTCAGAGCGAATATGTGGAAATGCTCATCAGCGAGATGCTCCCGGCCGTCGCCGCCGAAGGCCTGGCCGACTTTGTCGACGTGTTCTGCGACCGCGGCTTCTTCACCCCAGAAGAGACCGCACGCATCCTCGAAGCCGCCGCAAAATACGGCATACGTCCCAAGATTCACGCCAACGAGCTGGCCGTTTCGGGCGGCGTGCAGGTTGGCGTGAAGTATGGCGCCGTATCGGTCGACCACCTCGAGCGCATGGGCGAGGAGGAGATTGAGGTGCTCATGAACTCCGCGACCATCCCCACTATGCTGCCGGGTGCATCGTTCTTTCTCGGGATGCCCTACGGCAGGGCCCGCGACGCCGTGCGCACCGGTCTGCCGGTAGCGCTCGCCTCCGACTACAACCCCGGCTCGTCCCCATCGGGCGATATGCGCTTCGTATGGGCGTTGGGGTGCATCAAGATGCGCCTCTCCCCTGCCGAAGCCATGAATGCCGTGACCCTCAACGGAGCGGCAGCCATGGATCTCGCCGGCGCCGCAGGCTCCATAACCCCGGGGAAGTTCGCCTCACTTATAATCACCCGCCAACTCCCCTCGCTTGCCTATATACCCTACGCCTACACTGAGCCATGGATCGAACGTGTCATGCTCAAAGGGCGCGATTTATGATTAGGCAGGTCCTATAAATTGGACACCTGTCGGATTAGAAAATAACAATATCAGGTTCTTGGCTGATTTCCTGTAGAAGTCATCGCAAGCCAATTTATAGAACCTGCCATTAACCCATTATGCCCCAATATCCCGATAATAACAGTTACAGCAAAAAATGGGCTGACTCCAAAGCCAATCAGCAGCGCCTCATCGAAAAGGAGGGGCGCATAGCCCCGCGCGACCTCGAAGTAGAGGAGGCTGTATTAGGCGCTCTGATGCTGGAGCGCGACGCCTACACTACAGTCTGCGACCTTCTGAAGCCGGAATCGTTTTACGACACCGGTCATCAGAAAATCTACGAAGCAATCCAGCAGCTGGGCGCCTCGCAGCAGCCGATCGATATGCTCACCGTCACCGAGAAACTCCGGGCCAACGGCAACCTCAACGAGGTGGGAGGCCCGCTGAAAATTTCCGAACTCACGGCGCGCGTGGCCTCAGGCGCCCACATCCTGTTCCACGCCCAGATTGTGGCCCAGAAATACCTCGCCCGAGAGCTCATCAACTTCGCTTCGCGCATCGAGGGGATGGCCTACGACGAGGGTAACGACGTGGATGTGCTCCTCCAGGAAGCCGAAGGGAGCCTGTTTGAGATTTCGCAGCGAAACGTCAAGAAGGATGTGACGCAGATTGACCCGGTAATCAATCAGGCGCTCGCGCAGATTGAAGCGGCCGCCAACCGCCAGTCGGGCCTCTCGGGCCTCGAGACACAGTTCCACGAGCTCGACAAACTCACCTCAGGCTGGCAGAACTCCGACCTTATCATCATCGCCGCACGCCCGGCCATGGGCAAGACCGCCTTCGTGCTCTCCATGGCCATGAATATGGCGGTGAACCTGAACACCCCCACAGCCATCTTCTCGCTCGAAATGAGCAACCTGCAGCTCGTGAACCGTCTGATAAGCAACGCCTGCGAGCTCGAGGGTGAAAAAATCAAATCAGGACGCCTGCTGCCGGCCGACTGGGACAAACTGATGGCCGGCGTGAAACGCCTGTACTCCGCACCGCTCTATATCGACGACACCCCGTCGCTTTCGATTTTCGAGCTGCGCACCAAGGCACGCCGATTGGTGCGCGAGCATAAGGTGAAATGCATCATCATCGACTATCTGCAGCTGATGAATGCCTCGGGGATGCGCTTCGGCTCGCGCGAGCAGGAGGTGTCGATGATATCGCGTTCGCTAAAACAGTTGGCCAAGGAGTTGAACATCCCAATCATAGCGCTGTCGCAGCTGAACCGTTCGGTGGAGCAGCGCGGCGCCGACAACTCTGCGGCCAAGCGTCCGCAGCTCTCCGACCTCCGTGAGTCGGGTGCCATCGAGCAGGATGCCGACATCGTGTGCTTCATTCATCGACCGGAATACTACCTGCATTCTGGCGAGGACGCCGAGGGGAACGACATACGCGGGCTGGCGTTGTTCATCGTGGCCAAGCATCGTTCCGGTAAGGTCGATGATGTGAAACTGCGGTTCGTGTCGAGTTTCGCACGCTTCCAGAACTGGGATGAGGAGACCAACTACACACAGAAACTGGTGTCATCGAAAATCAACGACAGCGCCGATGCCAAGGATGGCGGCAACGGACCGTCGGCGTCCGACGACCCGTTTGCCTCTCCCGCCAATACTCCATTCCAGGGGGGTAGCGCCGACCTGGGCAACGTGCCCGGAGATACCCCGTTCTAAGAGGCTGTTTCCGGTCAATATTTCCTGCCGGAAAATAGAAACAGCCGGTTGCCTTGTTGATTCAGGCAGCCGGCTGTTATGTTTCAAATCTCTGAGGGTGGATTACATGGCTTCAACACGCTTGAGGTTCTCCTCGTCGTTGAGTTTGTAATAGATGCCTCGGAGCATGGTGCGCGCATCGTCGAGATTATTATCGAGCTGATAAGCCTTCTCGAGATACTGCGAAGCTTCCTTATAGAGAGGGAAGATTTTCTCCTGCTGAAGACGTGCGTAATCGGCATTGGAGAGGCCGCCACCTTCGTTTTCATCGATTGCATCACCCTGCTTGCAGAGCTGATATCCGAGCTGGAGGAGAGCGCGTGCATTGTTATCGTCAAGTTCGATGGCTTTGCGCAGATTGGTAAGGCATTCGGGAGTCTTGCCCTCGGCGTCGCAGAGGATAGCTTTCACGAAGTAAAGCTGCGAGTCGTTGGGGTTTGACTGGATGTATTTGTCGATAAGCTCGTTAGCTTCGGTATACTGCTTCTTGTCGATGTAGTTGTTGACAATGTAACCGATATAGCGGCTGTCTTCCTTGCCGTAGAGGCCGTATGCCTCCTCGGCGAGCACGGCCATCTCTTCGGGTTTCTGCAGTTGGGCAGCTTCCGAAATGCCGTAGTCGTAGGCGTTCTTTTTGGTGTAACCACTCTGGATGGCGTTTTTGAAGTCGCCGAGGGCGCCTTCGTGATTGCCGGCGAGCGAGTTGGCGATACCCATGTTGAAATAGATTTCACCGTATATAGTGTCGGCGTACTGTTTAGCCTTGTCGGCGAACATGGGGTTGTTGCGGCCGTCAACGAAAAGCTGCCATGCCTCAACAGCGCCGGGATAATCCTGAGCTTCGTACATATATACGGCTGCGTTCTGAAGGTCAAGGTAGTGACCCTGGGCGATATCCTTGATTTTCTTGGTGAATTTGGGTTTCACCTTGCCTTTTTCGTCAGGCTTTTGGTCGAGGGGAAGAGCTTTTTCAAAATAGCCGATACCATCGACAAGTGCATGACCCACTGCTTTCTTATCGACATCTTTGCCCATCTGAATCATTACCTGCTGGTTGTCGAAGAAATCAACGGCACCCTTTCCGGCAACGAACCATGTATGGGCGTCTTCCATTGTCTCGGGGTTGGTGAATGCCGGGGTAAGTTGCTGAATCGCCTGGGGGTAGTTGTCCTTCATGGCACGCTCAGCTTCCTTAACGAGGCTCTGCTGAGCCATCACGCCTGTCGCGGTAGCAAGACCGAGGCAGATTAAGCTAATTTTTTTCATAGCCGATATGAGTAAGAATTAATTGAATGTAATTATCAAATGTAAACACCATTTTGACCCTGACGGGTCAGAATGGTTTAAAAAAGAGTGTCTTTGGGGTGGCTGTCATCAGCGTAGTCACCTTCATCGGTATCGTCGCCATCGGGGGTGTCGTCACCTTCATCGGGGGTGTCGTCGTCATCCTCGTCAAGGGTGTTGTCGGGGAGTTCTTCGAGCACTTCGGGGTCCTTGATAGCCTCCACTGCCTCCTCTTCGGGGTCGGTGTCGACACAGCATACTGATGCTATTTCGTCGCCGCGTTTCTCGAGATTGATAATGCGCACGCCCTGTGCGTATCGGCCGTAAACGCCGATTTCCGACATACGTACACGAATCGTGATGCCCGAACGGTTGATGATAACCAGGTCGTTCTCGTCGGTAACGCTCTTGATGGCCACGAGTGGACCGGTCTTTTCGGTGATGGTCATTGTCTTGACGCCCTTGCCGCCACGACGGGTGATGCGGTAGGTGTCGAGTTCGGAGCGTTTGCCGAAGCCGTTCTCAGAAAGTACCATGATTGTGTGACCGTCGTCGGGATGCATGGCAATCATGCCCACGATATAGTTATCGTCGCCTTCGAGACGCATGCCGCGTACACCGGCGGCTACACGACCCATCTGGCGTACCTGCGATTCGTTGAAGCGAATTGCGCGGCCCTGACGGCTGGCCAGAATAATCTCGGAATTGCCGTCGGTGAGTTCCACGCCGATAAGCTGGTCGCCGTCAAGGATTTTGATAGCCTTCTTGCCCTTGATGTTAATGCGGGCGTATTCGGCCAACGATGTCTTTTTGATGATGCCGTTGCGGGTAGCGAACACCAGGTTGTGCGATGCGGTGAACTCGGCGTCATCAAGGTTCTTGCAACGGATAAATGCATTGACCGAGTCTCCCTGCTCGATGTTGAGCAGGTTCTGTATGGCGCGTCCCTTGGTGTTCTTGGCGCCTTCGGGCAGCTCGTATACCTTCATTTTGTACACGAGGCCCTTCTGGGTGAAGAAGAGGATGTTGGCGTGCATCGAAGCGGGGTAAACGTACTCGATGAAGTCCTCCTCGCGGGTCGACGAACCGCGCGAGCCTACACCGCCGCGTTTCTGGGCGCGGAATTCCGACAGCGGTGTACGCTTGATGTAACCCATGTGTGAGATGGTGATAATCATCTCGTCGTCGGAATAGAAATCCTCGGCGTTGAATTCGCCGGCGGTATAATCGATGGTGGTGCGGCGGGGGTTGCCGTATTTTTCACGGATTTCGATGAGTTCGTCCTTTATGACGCTGCGGCATACGGCCGGGTCGTTGAGGATGAGTTCGAGTCGTGCGATAAGTTCCTCAATCTCCTTGTACTGCTGGTGGAGCTTATCCTGTTCAAGGCCGGTGAGCTGACGCAGACGCATATCCACAATCGCCTGTGTCTGAGCGTCCGACAGGCTGAAGCGCTCGGCGAGGGTCAGCTTGGCGGCCTCGGGGCTTTCGGCGTGACGGATAATCTGAATTACCTCGTCGATATGGTCGCAGGCGATAATCAGACCTTCGAGTATGTGGGCGCGCTCCTGCGCTTTGCCCAATTCGAACTTGGTGCGGCGTATAACAACCTCGTGACGATGGTCGACGAACGCCCCGACAAGCTCCTTGAGGTTGAGCAGTTTCGGACGGCCGTTTACGAGAGCCACATTGTTGACCGAGAATGCCGACTGCATCGGCGTCATCTTGTAGAGTTTGTTGAGGACAACGTTGGAATTGGCGTCCTGACGCAGCTTGATGACGATGCGCATACCTTCGCGGGCGTCGGATTCGTCGTTGAGGTCGGCGATGCCGTCGAGTTTCTTCTCGTTTACGAGCTCGGCTATATATTTAATGAGTTCGGCCTTGTTGACACCGTAGGGGATTTCGCGCACGATAATGGTCTCGTGTTCCTTCTCCTGCTCGATGTCGGCTTTGGCGCGGATTACGATGCGGCCGCGGCCGGTGAGATAGGCTTCTTTGACGCCGGCGTAGCCGTAGATGGTGCCACCGGTGGGGAAATCGGGCGCCGGGAGGAAGTGCATCAGCTCCTCGATGGTGATTTCGGGGTTATCGACGTAAGCGATGCAGGCGTTGATGGTCTCGGCAAGGTTGTGGGTAGGCATATTGGTGGCCATACCCACGGCGATACCCTGGGCGCCGTTAACCAGCAGGTTGGGGATACGTGTGGGGAGCACTACGGGCTCGCGGCGCGAGTTGTCGTAGGTCGGCTGGAAATCAACCGTGTCAGAGTTGATGTCGCGGAGCATCTCCTCACCGATTTTCTGGAGGCGTACTTCGGTGTAACGCATGGCGGCAGGGCCGTCACCGTCGATTGAACCGAAATTGCCGTGACCGTCGACGAGGCACTCCCTCATGGCCCATGGCTGGGCCATACGCACGATAGTGCCGTAAATCGACGAGTCGCCATGAGGGTGATATTTACCCATCACCTCACCGACGGCGTTAGCCGCCTTCTTATGGGCCTTGTCGGAGGTATTGCCCATTTCGTTCATACCGAAAAGCACACGACGGTGAACGGGCTTCATGCCGTCGCGCACGTCAGGAAGGGCACGAGATACAATCACCGACATCGAATAGTCTATGTAGGCCGATTTCATCTCGTTTTCAATATTGATCTTGATGATGCGATCTTCTTCGAGCATATTAAACAGATTAGTATCAAGCGGCAGACAGGAGACCTGTCGGAATCAGCCGCTTTTAACGATATGATTATTAGCTATTGGCATTTGCACAACGCACGTGTGCGCGACAGGCACCCGGCGGCTTGGCACAAAATTTCCTACAAAGATACAAAAAATTCTCAAATTATCTGTAATTTTGACGGGCGAAATATTTTTAATGATTTTTAAGACAACAAGATAGACCGCAATATATATTTGGCACGCATTTTGCCGTTAAGATACATACGATACGTCCGATAAATCCGATAAATCAGATAAATCAGA
>CAMEPD010000035.1 GCA_945931475.1 uncultured Muribaculaceae bacterium
GCTACCTCGAAAACAAAATCCGCGAAAACTGGGATTTCCGGGGCACACCGGTGATGGTGTTCATGCGCGAAAAATAATTTTAATGAATTTTTATTAAGGTGGGCAGCCATTTTGCCCACCTTATTTTGTACCTTTGCATTATAAAACAAAGCATATAAAAATGGCAAAAAAAGCTACAGTAAAAAAGAGTGCCCTCGACCCTAAGGAAGCCAAACTGGCCGCCCTGTCGCAGGCACTCAGCAACATAGAGAAGGATTATGGCCACGGCGCCATAATGAGGCTCGGCGACGAGACCGTCGAGAAAGTCGAGGTGATACCCACCGGCTCAATCGGTCTGAATTATGCCCTCGGCGTCGGCGGCTATCCCCGCGGCCGCATCATCGAAATCTTCGGTCCCGAATCGTCGGGTAAGACCACTCTGGCCCTCCACGCCATCGCCGAGGCCCAGAAGCAGGGTGGCACCGCCGCCCTGATTGACGCCGAGCATGCCTTCGACCGATTCTACGCCGAGAACCTCGGTGTCGACATCAACAACCTCTACATCTCGCAGCCCGACAACGGCGAGCAGGCCCTCGAAATCGCCGACCAGCTCATCCGCTCGGCCGCCATCGACATTCTCGTGGTCGACTCGGTGGCCGCTCTTACACCCAAGACTGAAATCGAAGGGGAGATGGGCGACCGCAACGTGGGCCTTCAGGCCCGACTCATGTCGCAGGCCATGCGCAAGCTCACCGGCACAATTTCGCGCACGAAAACCGTGTGCATCTTCATCAACCAGCTCCGCGACAAAATCGGCGTGACCTTCGGGCCGGCCGAGACAACCACCGGCGGTAACGCCCTGAAGTTCTACTCGTCGGTGCGTGTCGACGTGCGTCCGTCAACCCCCATCAAGGACGGCGAACGCGTGCTCGGCAAGCTCACCAAAGTGAAAATCGTTAAAAACAAGGTAGCACCCCCCTTCAAGCGCGCCGAATTCGACATAATGTTCGGCGAAGGTATCTCAAAGGCCGGTGAAATCATTGACCTCGGTGTGGATTACGGCATCATTAAGAAATCGGGCTCATGGTTCTCGTACAACGACGCCAAGCTCGCCCAGGGCCGCGACGCCGCCAAACGCGTGATTCTCGATAACCCCGAACTCGCCGAAGAGCTCGAAGCTAAGATTATGGAGTCCCTCCGCACCTCTCCCGAACCCAAGAAGAAACCGGGCCTGAAAGCCGCTGCCGGAGCATCCAATGCCGAAGACGAACCGGCACCCGCCGAGGCCGACGAACTCGGCGAACTCGACTTCGACACCGAGCTCCCCGACGATGATTTCTCGCTGGAGGAGGATGTCTGAACCATTTATAATTCACAGATGTTGATATTCATGGTACCGGCATTATCGATACCATCTGTATAAAAATTATAGAGATATGAAATCACTTCTTTTTGCCGCTGTTGCCGGCGTAGCTCTGCTTTCGGCATGCTCATCATCCAACAAGGAAGCCGTTGATGTTCCCGTAGAAAACAATCCTGAAATGGGTGTTATCGACAACGGCGATTCGCTGGTGGTTGATGATGTCGACCTCGCCGATTCCGCTCAGATTGCACAGGACACCACTGCGCAGGCTGCCCCCGCACAGGCCAAGTAAGTCAATCGCTGTTGGCGGTCGCATAACCGCTTGAAGCTCAGTTACATTATTGCTTATCCGTATGAAATATCAGGCGCAAGGTACCATGGAAGGTCTTTGCGCCTGTTTTTTGATTCAGGAAAAACAGCTAACTTTGCATTCCCCTACCGTGCCTCTCACATCGCTTATCACATCGTTTATATCAGATGAATTTCAGAAACATTTGCTTCATCCTTGCAGCTGCGACAGCTGCCGTCCAGGCTGTCGGTGCTTCGCTGCCCGACAGTGTTCCCTCCTTCCACACCGACAAACTCACCATCACGCCCACGGCGCGCTTCCTTATTGACGGGGCGGTCTACACCCCCGACGGCGACGGCTTCAACGCCGGTGCCACCATCTACGACGCCCGCGCCGGCTTCAAGGCCTCGTATGCCGATTGGTCGCTGCGTATGGAGGTAGGCTTCGGCTATGGCAAATTCTCCGTAAAAGACATTTATGCGCAATACCGATTCAACTCGCGCAACGCCGTGCGCGGCGGTTACTTCCTGCATCAGTTCGGCATCTGCCCGGGGCTCGGTTCGTCGATGAAATCGTGCTTCGAGAACCCGGTAATCGACACCTTTTTCGGAGTGGAGGAACGTAACATCGGCGTGATGTACCTACACGACTCTCCTATGTTCCTGGGCACCGCGAGCGCCTTCGTGGCAGGCACGTCGCTCACCACCCCTGCAAACGAGCAGGGCAAAACCAGCTACGGCGGCATGACCCGCTTAGTGGCGCGGCCCTTCCACTCCACCGGCAACATCGCCCAGGTAGGCCTCTCGGCATCGGTGCAGAGCGCCCTCCACAAAGCCGAAACCGTCGATGGCGTCACCGGCCCCTCGGAGGGTTATTTCAATTTTACGTCGAATTTCCCCACGCGCGTATGTCGCACCCCGATGCTCGGCGCGTATGTCTCCGACGCCCGCAATGTGGTGAAACTCTCGCCCGAACTCATAGTGGCCCGCGGACGCCTCGCCGCCGAAGCGCAGTATTTCTGGATGAGTGTGGCGCGGTCGCACGACCGCCACGCCTATCAGGCAAGCGGTGTATACGCCCTGCTTCGCGGCATGGTAATAGGCGACGATTACGGCTATAACCACGGCATCGCCGCGCTGGCCAACCCGGTGCCAGGCTCGCTCGAGGTAGTAGCCGGCTACAGCTACACCGATGCCACCTGCCCAGCAGCCGAGGTGTACGGCGGACGCTCCAACGATGTGTCGCTGACTCTCAACTATTACATCAACAGATATATGTTGGCCCGACTGCGTTACTCTTACACCGACGTCTCATCGTCTGCGGTGCAGCGCAACCGCCATGTCAACATCATCCAGGCTCGCTTCCAGGTGCTCTTCTGACCCCGCCCCGCCCCGGCATCCCAATAGTCCAAAACCGATGTTGGTTGCAGGTAATACGTCATTCAAAGGGTAGAAACTGCGTAGCGGTCGAGGCAACAACCGATTGGCACAAAGTGGTATGGATGGGAATGCTCCTAACGGAGCTACCCTCCGGACGAGGAATAGTCATGGCGGCTTACGCCGGACGGACCTGTCCTCCGGACGAGCATTTAAAGCAAAAAAAAGCGCCGTGTCGAATTTGACGCGGCGCCTTTTTTTTATGCGGGGGATTGGGGGATTACGGGATTACGGGATTACGGGATGAGGAGGGTAGTGTGGGTGCGACCGGCGGTGACGATGTAAAGACCCGGCGCGAGGGGGATACGGGTCTCGGCGGTGGCTGCTACGGCGTCGCAGACGGTGCGACCGTCGGGCAGGCATACGCGCACCTGCTGACCGGCGGCGTTGCCGATTACAGCGGCCCCACGGGCGGCGGTGATGGTCACATCCTTGGTGTCTACGCCCGAAAGGCCTGATTCGGCTACCGTAATTTCGGTGGGAACGGTCTCGCGCCAGACGTCGTTGCCGTAGATGGCGCGCACCTTGTAGGTGTACTTGCCGGGGGCGGTCAATGCGTCAGTGGCGGTGGCTGTCATGGCGCCTTCGGTGGCCGGGATGGTGGCAATCAGCTCGCCGTTGCGGTACAGGCGGTACTCCGTAACCTTATCGGGAAGCACGGTCAGGTCATTGTAGGCTAAGTCGTCGACCATCAGCACGAAAGCGTCTTGCGACACGCAGTTGATGGCGAAATAGCGGGCGCCCTCCGGCACCACGAAGCGGTAGCAGGTCCACTCGTCGGGCAGCTCGATGTACGGCTCCGAATGGATGGCCACGAAGTCGTCGGGGTCGGTCGAACCGGTGGAGTAGAGTACACGCATACGCTCGGCGGGTGTGTCCTGAGTGGTCATCGATTTGGCCCAGAACTCTATGGTCTGTTCGGCGCCGTTGAGGCGGGGCGAAATCATCCAGTCGTCGTTGGCACGGTTTATCGATGCCAGGCAACCGAGGAATTTTGTGCCCGAATGGGGTTGTCCCTCGCTCCAGATGCTGATGCCGAGTTTGTCGGAGTCGAGCACCTGGAAGCTCTTCGGTGTGTGCATATTGGGGTATTCGGTGCCTTCGCTGAGCTGGATGGCGTATGTGTTGTCCCAGTCGCGGTCAACCATCAGGTAGTCGCCGATGCCGTCGATGGCGTAGTCGGCGTAGCTCTCGACGTTGTCGGTTACGGCGGGATTGGCGGCCGGAGTGTTCCATGTCAGAGTAACGTCAAGGCCGTCGGACAAGGCGGTGAGTCCGTCGGGCGAGGGGAGCAGCGGCTCCACGGCTGCGATGGCGCGCCTGCCGGTGTTGTTGGCGCTGTTGGTGTCGTCGGCGTGGCTGACGGTCACCGTAAGTTCTCCTGATGCCGGGCTGTCGACCGTCACTGGGAGGGTGACGCTCACCGAAGCACCTGCCGGCAGGTCGATGCTCTGTTGGGGCGACACGGCCGCGCCGTTGAGGGTGACGCTAAGCATGGCGCCGTTCATGGCGCTGTTGCTGAGGTTGCTCACGATGGCCTTATAGTCAACGGTGGTGCCGGCGGCGAATCTCGACGGACCGGTTACCGAGGTGACTTCGGCGTCGGTGGCTACGGCCGACCCGATGCGGATATTGTCGATGTACATCGAGGCCTGCCCTTCCGACTTCCCTTTGAAGGCGATGCGTACGAAGCCGGCATCCTTCCAGGGGGTAAGGTCAACTTTGTAGAGCCTCCATCCGGTGGTGCCGTTGTCGCGGTATACGGTCGAGCCTTCGATGTCGGTGAATTCGCCGTGGTCGGCGGAGATCTGCACGGTCATTGACTCGCCGGGAGCGGGAGCGCCCGAAGCCGACGGCGAGTGGTAGAACCAGTATGAGAGCTGTGGCTCGCTGAGGCCGGCGAGGGAGATTTTCGGCGACAGGAATGAGCCGGTAAGCCCCTTGGTGGCTGCCGTGGCGATGCACATTGCCAGGCCGCGGTCGCCGTTCTGGTCGGCGCACGCGGGGTTGATACCCTGGTTTTCGAGGGTCCACAGACGCACGCTGCCGTCAGATTCGTCGGTCCAGGGGTAAAGGGTCATGTCTGCCGCGGGGAAGGTCTCGGTAACCGGAGCGTCGAGTGCCGGCCCGAGCAGCACGTTGAGCGGTGTGTTGTTGTATGTGCCGCGCTGTCCGTCGGCTGTCACGGGCCATACCAGGTAGTAAATCAGTTCCTGCCGGGTCAGCGCGAGGGTTTCGTCGGTGAAGGTCTTGGCGTCGAGGGCTGCGGCCAACTCGGCGGCGTCGTTGCTGCGCATTATGCGGTATTTCAGCCCGTCGGGGTTGAACCATCCGCCGTTGGCGCCGGCTGTCGGGGCATCCCATGTGAGGGTAACCTTGCCGTCGGCGCTCTCGCTCAGCCGCAGGTTCTGCACCGGGCCGGGGAGGTCCTCGCCGATGAATGCCGAGGCTTCGGCGGCTTCTCCTTCACCCTCGGTGTTGGCCACTTTTACGGTGTAAGTATATGTGCCTGAGGCCGGGACGTTGTCGTCGAACGTCAGTGCGGTGCCGGGCTCGACGTCGTTCCATGCCTTGACGGGGGTATCAGTGCCGCTGCGCATCAGCTGCAGGTTCACCGGGGCGGCCATCGGGTCGCCCGAGGCGTAAGTCGCCGGTGCTTTGAAGGCGATTCCGGCGGTCATGGCGCCCTGCGCGCCGGGGGTGACGGTCAGGTCGCTTACCGGAGCCGGAACCTGCGCTGACACCTTCATGATGCCGATATTGTCGACCCAGAGGGTCCAGTTGTGGGCCGGAGAGAAGCAGTAGAGACCAAGATAGTAGGTGCCGTCGGCATCGGGTGTGAACAGCACGCGCTCATCCTTGTAGCCCGAGGGGTTATCGAAACCGATGCGCTCGCAGAGGGTCTGCGTCATGGCCTCGGGTGTCGGAGCGGTGCCCAAACAGAAGCGGAAATTCTCCTTATAGTTCTTGTAGCGGCTCTTGGCCGAGAATGTCAGGGCGTATGTGACACCCCCTTCGAGTTCGAATTTCGGTGAGATCAGCCAGTCGTCGCCGACGCGTTCCACCTCGGTTCCGTAGGAGTAGCTCGGAGCGGCAGCCGAGGTGTCGTAGACCCATGTGGTGTTGCCGTTGAGGTCGATTACCTGCCACAGGTCGAAGTCGTCGGCCGTGTCGAAGCCCTCGGTGAAGGGGATGGTGTAGCCGTCGCCGAACACCAGCTTCGAGGTCGACACCGGTTCGCTCTCCCCCTTGGCGTTGACGGCCGTGACGGTGTAGCGCAGGGCCTTCATTCCGGCGGGTTTGTCGTCGGTCCAGGTGGTGGCGGATACGCCTGTGACGGTGTGCAGGTCGGGGTAGCGTACGATGGTGTAGGTGAGTCCCTCGGGGTTGAACCACTGGCCGTGTGCGCCGGTGGCCGGTGCGGACCACGAGAGGGTGGGTATGCCGTTGT
Source organism: uncultured Muribaculaceae bacterium (assembly GCA_945931475.1). GTDB lineage: Bacteria > Bacteroidota > Bacteroidia > Bacteroidales > Muribaculaceae > UBA7173. The sequence goes on from CAMEPD010000035.1 coordinate 6,519, forward strand.
TGTCGGTCAGGGTCAGACCGGTTACCGGGCCGGGTGAATCCTCGCCGCACCAGCCATCCATCGTGGCGATGGCGCCGTAGAAGTCGCCGTTGGCGGCGAATACCTCGGCGGTGTAAGTTCCGGCGGGGAATGTGAGCTGCGGGGTCTCGGCGGTGGCGCCGGGCGCCACGTTCTCAACCTGCGCCACTTCGCTGCCGTCTATGCTGAAGATCAGCGTGAGGTTGCCGGAGAGAGTGCCGCCGTTGTAGCTCTTGGCGGGGGCGGTGCAGCAGAGGGTGCCGGTTTCGGCACCCTGCGCCGTGTAGTTGGCCGTGAAGTCGGTGGGAGCGGCCGGAGCGCCGTCGGGAATCTTGTAGTTGCGGGCGAAGATTCCGGCGAAGGTCTCGTTGTAGGGGAAGTGGCGAATCTCCTTGGCCTGGCCGGTGGTGGTGTTCACCTCAAGGAGCGCCGAATAGCCGTCGTTGGCGTTTGCGCACCAGTAGAGTTTACCGGTGGCGTCGTCGAAGGCCATCGAGTTGGTGTAGCCCGGAGCGAACCCAGTTTTGCCGATATATTCGTAGCCGTATCCGTTGGGACTCTCGGCGGCGCTGTGGTACAGGCGCACCAGCCAGCCGGTGTAACCCATTATGCCGTAGATCTCGCCGTCGGCGTTGGCGGCTACTGCGAAGACGTTACGCTCCACTGTGTAGATCTCGGTGGTCGCCGTATCATTAAAAAAGAACGAGCAGAAGCGGTCGTAATCCTGCGTCTGGTCGTTGTAGAAGCATCCGTAGACGTTGCCGGTAGAGGGGTCGTAGGTAAGGTCGCTGGGCACATTCACCACATCGATTTCCTGCTGCGACGCTAAGTTCATCGACGAGGCGTAGTAGTTTTGGAGGTATGCCGTTTCGCCGTAGTCGGTGGTGGCGATGCCGTAGTATGTCGAGCCGACCTTTACGCCGGTACGCAGGTTGACTGCTCCGCTGTTCTTTGCCACGAGGGATATCGTGCCGTTGGGGCGCGCCTGGATGTCGTAGAAACCGGCGTCAATTTCGTTGATGAAGTTCCCCTGGTCGTCTGTCTCGGCCCATTTGTCGCTGTAGACTTTGGCGCCGCAGAGCACCGAGTTGCCTCCGGGTAGCGTGTACTGCCTGCCGTCGCCGTAACCGGGGCGGTAGGGCACCCTCGCCTGCGGGGTGTCGGCCTGTGTCAGACCGAACGGGTTGGGCGCCGTGGGGAGCGATGTACGCGCCTTGAACCGTTGGCCAATGCCGGGGCGTGTATTGCGTTTGAGCAGCGATATGTCGGTATCAGTGGCGAATGTCGCAGCGACGCTTACTGTCAGGGCGACCGTTGAAATAAGGATTCTCTTCATTTTATGGGTACGTTTTTATAATTGATATACGGCGTCCGTTCAGGGGCGCCGTATATATTGGTTGCGAAGGTCAGACAGCATCCGGGTGGTTACGGAGTGCGCCTTCGCCGGTGTTTATCAGAAGCGGACTTTCTTTGAAACCTGAACGCCGTTCTCCATGTAGGTTATGATGTAGAAGCCGGGTGAGAGGTTGTCGCGGCTTACTTCGATACCCTTGAGGTTGAAGATGCGTGCGTCGCTGCTGGGATCTGCGAAAATCATGTCGATGCTCGACAGTGCCTTGACCTGACAGGTTGCTTCGAGGTCGCCGCACTTGGCGGTGATGACTGCGTCGCCGATACCTACGATGGTAACGAGGCCGTTCTCATCAACGGTAGCGATGGTGACGTCGGATGAGCTCCATGCTACGGTCTTGTCGGTGGCGTTCTCGGGGCCGACTGTGGCGGTGAGCTGAACGCTTTCGCCGAGGGTTGCGGTGATTTCGGTCTTGTCGAGAGTCAGCGAGGTAGCCGGGATGATGAGCTTCTTGACGTGGATGTCAACCGAGCCTGAAGCTTCGCCGCAGGCGGCGGAGATGGTGACATCACCTTCGGCAACAGCGGTAACGAGACCGTTCTGGTCAACGGTAGCGACAGATTCGTCGGATGAGCTCCATACGAGGGTCTTGTCGTCGGTAGCTTCGGGATCAACCACAGCGGTGAGCTGCATGGTTTCGCCTTCGGTCATCTCCTCGGCGGGAGCTGTTACGGTTACTGCCGATGCGAGGACGGGCTTGACGGTGAGTTCAACCTCGCCGAAGATTTCGCCGCAGGTGGCCTTGATGGTAACAGTGCCGACTTTTACAGCGGATACCAGACCGGTCTGGTCGACGGTGGCGACTGTTTCGTCGGATGAGCTCCATACCAGAGTCTTGTCGGTGGTGTTCTCGGGAGCGACCTCAGCGGTGAGCTGCATGGTCTCGCCCTTGATGAGTTCAGATGCGGGAGCTGTTATGGTAACAGCGGTTGCGAGGATAGGCTTGACGGTGATTTCAACCTCGCCGAAGATTTCGCCACAGGCGGCCTTGATGGTGACGGTGCCCACAGCCACGGCTGTTACTTTGCCGGTTTCGTCGACGGTGGCAATCTCCTCGTCGGATGAGCTCCATACCAGGGTCTTGTCGGTGGTGTTCTCGGGAGCGACCACAGCGGTGAGTTCCATTGTCGCGCCAATCAGCATCTCCTCGGCGGGAGCTGTTACGGTAACCGATTCAGCCAGAATCGGGTTGACTTTCACGTGAATCATATCGCTGGCAGCAGCGCCTGATGCAACGATGTCGGTCTCGCCGACGGCAACGCCGGTAACTTTACCAGTCTGGTCGACAGTGGCGATTTCGGGATTGAGCGACTTCCAGGTGATGACATCCGAGCGGAGTTCATGGCCGGTGACGGTGGCTTCGAGGGTCGATTCGTCGCCGATGAAGATGTTAAGGTCTTCGTCGGGGAGTTCTACGCTGTTGGCTACCAGTTCGACACGTACGCCGTTTACATAGAATGAGCCGGCTGAATTAGCCCACAGACCCATTGTGAACTTACCTTCGGGGATAACCACTGTTTCGGGCTGGGCCTCGTCGCCTTCGGCCTTGGCCGGAGCGGCAGCGGGCTGTGCGTCGAATTCAGCCTGGGTGACAGCGCGGATGATAACCTCCTTGACAGTGGAAGGCGTGGAGCTTGATGTATTGACTGTCACGGCTGCGAGCTTGTGAATCATCTCGGGATGCTTGGTCACGGAGCCGTCGGAGTTCTCTTGGTTTGAAACGGTTAGGGATGTGCCTAACCATGCTTCAAAGGTGGGATCCGAGGTGCCATAACGATAGCTGTGGAGGGTGAGCTTGTAGGTCTGGCCGGCCGTAAACTTCATGTAGGGAGAAACTGCCCAGTCGTCGTTGACGGTATTGCTGGTGCCGGACATTACAAGGTAGTTGCTGGTCTGCTCAAAGGTAATGTCTTCATAATCGCCATATCCGTCTGACCTTTCGTCGCCGTTGAGGTTGTATGGACGCCAGTCCTTGACGTAGTAGCTTTCGCCGTCGGTGAATGACTTCTCGGCGATTGAAGTGCCGTTGGCGCAGTCAATTGTACCCATCTTATATGATATGGTAGCCTGACCCGGGTCACCTACATAACCTGTGTAGACCTTTACATTTTTCGATCCGTCGAAATTATCGCCGTTGTAGAGCTGAATTTCATATTTGTAGATGCCCGGGGCGGGAACTTCAGCGTCGACATACTCCGAGAATTCACCCGGGGTCATCGGTGCTTCAGCTGTTGCCTCGATTGTGTACTCGGCCTGCGCGGTATAGGAGGCCTCTTTGTAGCGTTTGACGATTGCCTTTGTGATGACAGGCTCTACTCCGGCCACATTCGAGGTAGTGGGGTTCTTCCAGCGGACGGTTACTTTGAGTTCGTCGTTGGGCGCTTCGGTAGCTGTTGCTTCTTCCGGTGCTTCAGGCTTGATGACCTGCTTGAAGATGTTTACTTGCGAGATGGCGATGTCGCCGTCGGCGGCTGCCAGAACGTTCGGACCTCCGGCGGCCTTGGTGGGTGCGGCCCAGAGAGCGAACGAATATTTGCCGGGAGCGGTTACTTTCAGGTCAGTCTCGTAATCATTGTCGTATGTATTGCCGGTGAGCTTGAACTCTGTGCCGGCGGTGAATGTGGCGGCTACGTTCTCTTTGTCGGAAACGAGGCCCGGGGTGAGAACATAGTACTTGCCTCCGCCGCGAAGCTGGAAGCGGATATGGTAATAGCCCTCTTCAAGTTGGAAGTAAGGCGAAAGGGCGTAGTCGTTGTGTGTGGCGCCGTCCTCACCCTTGTTGGGAAGTACCATGCGATTGCCGGAACCCTGCTCGGTCAACGTCCAGGTCTTGTCGTCGGCGTCGACATCAACGCCTGACCAGATAAAGCGTGTGGCGTCGGTGTTAGCGAACGAGGTGTAGTATGGCACTTCCTGCGTCTCGTCGCCGACCCATTTGGAGTTGATTTCCGGGCAATCGGCATCGGGAGCGTTCTCGCCGATGTAAGGCACAGCTTTGTATTTGTGCGAGCCGGTTTCGGTGGGAGTGTGGGTGTAGCTCGATACTTCACCGGGGTTGATGCCGGTGGTGAGAGTTTCCACGAGGGTGCCGTCGCAATAGATTTCCACCTTGCTCAGGGCTGTGATGTCTTCGTCGATGTTGTTCTTGGACGGGTTTTTCCATGTGAAGACTACCGAACTCTTGTCGGGGGTAACGTCGGCGGTAAGGTCGGTGGGAAGCATCGGTGCCTCATGCCATGTCTCTACTTTGAAATCCTTGATATTGATGTCAGAATTGTTGCCGGGGCTTGTGAAGTTGAGGGCAACATATTTCTCGACAGGAGAAGAAACGCGGAATGCAATTTTGGCATCGGCGTTGGTGTCAACAAAGCTGCCCAGAGGGGCGGTGCAGCTCTCCTGATTCTGATTGCTGTCCGACAGGTAGAAAGTGGTGGTGGTGTGCTTAGTTGCCGTGGGATAGCTTGACGAGATATTGGCCTTGATGATATAGATGCCGGGAGTCTCGAATTTCAGCTTCGGAGAGAACAGGAATTCGTCCATTACCTTGGAATTGGTAGTGAACTTAATGTACTGACCGGAATAATTGGAGGTATAGAAGCTCCAGTCGTTTGTATATTCCGAGTTGGCGCCGTGAATCCAGCGCCAGAATTCCTCGAATTCGGTTTTGCCTTGGTCTGTGTCCTGTATCAAGGCATCGTAGGGCAGCGGCATGGCTTCAATCGGGCCGATGTATTTCGACTGAAGTGAAGCCTTGGCCGATCTGGCGCCGTTGACGATTGCTTCAATCTCGTAAAGGTGCTTGCCGGCGGTGAGACCTTTTGAGGCGTCGTCGGTCCATTCGGTGGCGCCTGCGCCTGCCATCTCTACGAAAGTGCCGTCGCGGTAGATGTTCGTACCGTCGTGTGTGGCGCCTTCGGGGAGGTCTGCGTCGTCAACGTCCTTGGTGGGGAGTACCCATGTCAGTTTGGCCTCCAGCACTTCATTTTCACCCGGGGTGACAGTCAGATTGGTGGGAGCACCCGGAGCGAATACGTTCTCGGCAATCGAGAAACCGGTCATGAACAGGTAAAATTTGTCCTTGTCGGAGCAGCAGTAGATGCCGATGTAGTAATCGCCGTCGGCTGCGGGTGTGTATAATATGGCGTCCTTCATCCAGGTGGTATTATTAACACCTTTAGCAGATGTGTCTTTTATTGGAGTTGTGGCAGCCATTGCCTCCAGGTCGTTGGAGGTGGAAAGGAAAATTTTGTATTTCTCGGCGTAGGTGGTGGAATTTGCTTTATACCAGTACTTGATTTTGTACTCTTTGCCGGCTTCGAGATGAACGGCCGGGCCGATAATCCAGTCGTTGGCGGCATTTGAACTGCTAAAGGTGTACTTGATGCCTTTGGAGAAACCTGTGTCATTGAAGCCGCTTGACTCCTTCGTCCAGGTTTTGTTGTCTCCATTGACATCAGTGACAACCCATTCGTCGCCCGAGAAATCGGTCTGATAGGGCACTGACTCGGCAGCTTTTGCCATAAATGGCAATGCCGCGGCCAATAGCCCGAAGTAGATTTTCTTCATGCTGTGAATAAATTGAGTGAATATTGAAAGTTAATTAATTGTCGGTATGCGATGGTTTGTTTTGTAAGTAATAGTGCTACGCTCAGGCCTGCGGCCTGCCATGCCGCTGTCCCAGGCGCTTTTACGAGGTTTTTTTGACTGATAAAAGATTGGTTTTATCACGATTTGACAAAAGTACACAGCTTTTTGCAAATCTCCAAACATTTTGACGAAAATTTATCCCCCGGTCCTTTCATTGTGACAGAATATTGACAAAATGTTGTCAAAAGCCTTGGGTTGAACGCTCCGGGAGCGAATTCAGAATAATATGCGCAGCCCGGCGAGGAGCATCGGCCGGGTCGGCTAAACGTCGGCGCAGCTCGGCGTAACCGGCAAGTTGCTGTGCGCGTCCTTCTCCGCCGGGAAGTATGCGGCTGAGCTCGGCGGCGATGGCTTCGGCCGTGCAGAGATGCAGCAGAAGTTCGCGTGCCGTCTCCCGGCCCGTAATCAGGTTCGGCAACGATACGAACGGTATGGTAAGTATGTGTTTCATAATATTATAGGTCAGCGGTGAGCCGTTGCCGCGGTAGCATATCACCTGCGGTGTCTCCAGCAGCGCGCACTCCAGTGTTGCCGTCCCCGATGTCACTAATGCCGCTTCGGCATGAGCCATCAGTGCAAACGTGCTGTCGGCCAGTACCGGCAGCGATGTGTACTGCCGGTAGAATGCGGCTTCAATGCCCGGCGCGCCTGCTACAATAGCTTTGTATTCAGCGAACTGCCCGGCGGCTTCGGCCATCAGCGGCAGGTTGTTGCGTATCTCGCCGCGGCGGCTTCCCGGCACAAGCGCTATGTACTTCGCCCCTTCGGGCAGCCCGGCGCGGCAAAGCAGCTCACCGGCCGCAGGCAGCTCGCGCCGCCGGGCGTCGATTTCGCTCAGGCTCGGGTTGCCTACATACTCCACCGGTACGCCGTGCTCCTTGAAAAAATTCACTTCGAAAGGCAGAATCGACAACACCCGCGTGCAGTACTTACGGAGCTGACGCACACGCCATTTCTTCCATGCCCAAACCTTCGGCGCGATGAAATAGTAAACCGGAACCCCCAAGACGTGTGCCTCGCGGGCCAGACGCAGGTTGAAGCTCGGATAGTCGACCAGCACAACCGCGTCGGGCCGCTCGCGGCGTATGGCCGCGCGGGCGGCCGCAAGATTACGGCGCACCTTCCCGAGGTTGCGAAGCACCTCCGAGAAGCCCATGTAGGCCATGTCGCGGTAGTCGACAAGCGGCGCGTGACCAGCGGCGGCTGCCATCAGGTCGCCCCCGAGAAAGGTGAAGCGCACCCCGGCGCCCCCCTCGGCGCGCAGCGCTTTCATCAGCTCCGAAGCGTGAAGGTCGCCCGAAGCCTCGCCGGCCGACAGAAATATTTTCAGCTCTTTCATCGCTGCAAATTTACAAAAACTTGTTTTTTAATGTGTAATAATGGGCGGAAATTTGTAAATTTGCATTTTAAAACGTGCCGCGATAAGCGGTGTGTCAATCGGCTGAATGGCAAATTGTCAGCCATCCCTGATTATTGATTCAAAAAAGATATTAAATAGACATGGAGAAGAACTTCAAGCGAACCCTTATCACAACTGCGTTACCATACGCCAACGGCCCGGTGCACATCGGCCATCTCGCCGGTGTGTACGTGCCGGCCGATATTTATGCCCGTTATCTGCGTCAGAACGGACGCGAGGTGCTGATGATCGGCGGCTCTGACGAGCACGGCGTTCCCATCACCATCCGCGCACGCCGCGAGGGCGTCACCCCGCAGGATGTCGTCGACCGTTATCACAAGCTGATCAAGGATTCGTTCGAGGGATTAGGCATCTCGTTCGATGTCTACTCACGCACCACCTCCGACATACACGCCGAGACCGCCTCGGAGTTCTTCCGCCATCTTTACGACAACGATCAGTTCGTGGTGAAGACCTCCGAGCAGTTCTACGACGAGGCCGGAGGCCGCTTCCTCACCGACCGCGACATCGTGGGCGAATGCCCCCACTGCCACGCACAGGGCGCATACGGCGACCAGTGCGAGAAGTGCGGCACATCGCTGAGCCCCACCGACCTCATCAACCCGCGCAGCGCCGAGACCGGCGCCACCCCGGTGATGCGTGAGACCACCCACTGGTACCTGCCGCTCGACCGCTGGCAGAAGAAGCTCGAGAAGTGGATTCTCGACGACCACAAGGAGTGGCGACCCAACGTCTACGGCCAGTGCAAGTCGTGGCTCGACCTGGGGCTGCAGCCCCGCGCCGTAACCCGCGACCTCGACTGGGGTATCCCCGTGCCCGTCGAAGGCGCCGAGGGCAAAGTGCTCTACGTGTGGTTCGATGCCCCCATCGGCTACATCTCCAACACCCGCGAAATACGCCCCGACGACTGGGAGAAGTGGTGGAAGGACCCCGAAACCCGCATGATTCACTTCATCGGCAAGGACAACATCGTGTTCCACTGCATCATCTTCCCGGCGATGCTCATGGCCTACGGAGGCTATAATCTTCCCGACAATGTTCCGGCCAACGAATTCCTCAACCTCGAAGGCGACAAAATATCGACCTCGCGCAACTGGGCCATCTGGCTGCACGAATATCTGGCCGACTTCCCCGGCAAACAGGATGTGCTGCGCTACGTGCTCACCGCCAACGCCCCCGAAACCAAGGACAACGACTTCACATGGCGCGATTTCCAGGCCCGCAACAACTCGGAGCTCGTGGCCATCCTCGGTAACTTCGTGAACCGCGCCATGGTGCTGACCCACAAGTATTTCGACGGTGTGGTGCAGCCTTGCGGCGAGCTCACCGAGGCCGACACCCGCGCCCTTGCCGACATCCGCGAGGCTGTGGCTCAGGAGAGCGCCGCCATCGAGGAATTCCACTTCCGCGACGCCCTGAAATCGGCAATGGAGATTGCCCGTATCGGCAACCGCTACCTGCAGGAGACCGAGCCGTGGAAGGTGGCCAAAACCGACATGGCCCGCACCGCCACAATCCTCAACGTGGCCGTGCAGATCTGCGCCAAACTCGCCGTGGCCTTCGAGCCGTTCCTCCCCTTCATGGCCGAGAAACTCGCCGGTATGCTCGGCCTCGACAGCCTGAAATGGAGCCAGCTCGACGACGACGCCGTAATCCCGGCCGGACGTCAGCTCGGCAAGCCCGAACTCCTCTTCGAGAAGATTGAAGACGACGTGATACAGGCTCAGCTCGACCGGCTGGCACGCATCAAGGAGGAGAACAAACTCAAGAACTGGCAGCCCGAACCGGTAGCCGAACCGACCACGTTCGACGACTTCATGAAGATGGATATCCGCGTGGGCACAGTCCTCGAGTGCGAGAAGGTGAAGAAGAGCGACAAACTGCTCAAATTCCGCATCGACGACGGAATGGGCGGACGCACAATCCTCTCAGGCATAGCCAAATACTACAAACCCGAAGAGCTTGTGGGCAAGCAGGTGTGCTTCGTGGCCAACTTCCCGCCGCGCAAGATGATGGGGCAGGAGAGCCAGGGTATGATACTGTCGGCGGTCAACGCCGACGGCTCGCTGAGCGTCATCACCCCCTCGGCCGACGTAGCCAATGGCGCCAAAGTAGGCTGAGTCCCTTGCAGCTGCTTCTAAACAGCCTCTTATCCCTCCCGTTTAACCTTAATGACATACAAATGAGGCCACGAATACTGATAATTTACACCGGAGGCACCATCGGCATGATTCAGGATCCCGCGACGCATACGCTGCGGCCGTTCGATTTTTCGCACCTTATCGACAACGTGCCGAAAATCAAGAAACTGGATTATGACATAGAGCACATACAGTTCAATCCTCCCATCGACTCGTCGGACGTCAACCCTACCCACTGGCAGCAACTGGCCATGGAGATAGGCAAGCGTTACGACAAGTTCGACGGGTTTGTCGTGCTCCACGGCACCGACACCATGGCCTACACCGCTTCGGCCCTCTCGTTCATGCTCGAGCACCTGCATAAACCGGTGATAATCACCGGGTCGCAGCTCCCTATTGGCGAGGTGCGCACCGACGGCGAGGAGAACCTGATTACCGCCCTCCAGATTGCCGCCGAGCGCGACCCCGTAAACGGCGAGCCGATGGTGCAGGAGGTGGCTATCCTCTTTGAAAACTATCTGTGGCGCGGCAACCGCTCCACCAAAAAGTCGGCCGACAATTTCAACGCTTTCCGCAGCAACAACTATCCCGAACTGGCCAAAATCGGCCTGTCGATTCACTTCGACAACGACGCGCTGTGGCGCGTGAACGACAACCACCCGCTACGCGTCCACACCGGCCTCGACAACAATGTGATAATAGTATACGTACATCCGGGCCTTACCGAAGTAGCACTGCGGCAGCAGCTTAACACCCCGGGAGTGAAAGGCATCGTTCTCAAGACCTACGGTGCCGGCAACGCGCCGACCGCCGCGTGGTTCATCAACGCGATTCGCGAGGCAGTTGACCGCGGAGTAGTGGTGATGAACGTCACCCAGTGTCCGGCCGGCGGAGTGCAGCAAAAGCGTTATGCCACAGGCGACTCGCTCGCCCGAGCCGGTGTGATCTCAGGCCACGACATCACCACCGAGGCCGCCCTCACCAAGATGATGTTTCTCTTCGGCATGGGCCTGTCGGCCTCGCAGGTCACCAGGCGCCTGCTCCACCCCGTCTGCGGCGAAGTCACCCTCTGATTTTTCATCCGGTCGAATGTGTGTAGTAGCCGAGCGCTCGCCGAGCGCCGGCACACCATTTTCGGAATGAATTGTTCCAGCATAACACCTTTTTGGGCCGGCGCTCGGCGAGCGCTCGGCTACTACCTCCGGTGCCACAAATGTGAACCTTGAGGGTGTATTATAATTAGTTTAAAGCGGTAATTTGTATGGTCGCGGGATGCCATCAAACTATTGATTATCAGTATAATATTGCTATTCGGCTGATAGGCCGCGGCATGCCGCGACACAATGCTTTTAGCTTAAGGATGTTTCAGGTGATTGTAGGGACATCGCTTCGCGATGTATGTGTTGCAATGCTCTGATTCTCAACCGATAACATCGCAAAGCGATGTCCCTACATTCTTTGTCGATTCTTAAGTTAAAAGCATTGTGCCGCGACCCTACTTTCTCCGCCTCAAATCAATTTTGATACACCCTCTTCATCGATTTTCACTTTTTCCCCTACTTGTTCACGGATTGTACGCCACTGAACCCGACAATATGCGTCATTCTGCCGGACAGGGATATTACAAAAATCGCTGAAACCGTCTTGGTTTCAGCGATGTGCTTAATTTTGCCGATTGGCTTAGTAGCCCCGTAGGGAATCGAACCCTAATCTAAGGTTTAGGAAACCTCCGTTCTATCCATTGAACTACAAGGCCGAATTTTTGTGGGTGTATTTGTGTCAGGGGCTGAATTCCAAGCCGGTGATTTGGACGGCTGCAAAGGTAGCGATTATTTCCGACAGTAGCAAACAAATCGGTAGGGGAGGCCCGAACGGTCGTCGGTGGCCGGTGCGTCCGCCTCGGTGAGGCGCCATTCGTCCGGACTGATTTCGGGGAAGAATGTGTCGGCGTCGGGGCAGTCGGCGTCTATTTCGGTGATGAACAGTTCGCGGGCCATTTCCATGGCCTGCCGGTAGATTTCACCGCCGCCGAGGATGAATGCATCTTCGTCGGCCATGCGCAGGGCCTCGCGGAGCGACGGCGCGCGTTCGATGCCCGGGGCCGTGTAGGCCTCGTTGCGTGTCACCACTATGTTACGGCGGTGGGGCAGGGCGCCCTTGGGCAGCGACTCGAAGGTGCGGCGCCCCATTATCACAGTGTGCCCCGTGGTGAGGGCCTTGAAGCGGCGCAGGTCGGCCGAGATGTGGAATGCCAGGTCGCCCCGGCGGCCGATGGCGCTGTTGCGCGCCACCGAAGCTATTATACGTATCATACTGAGACTTTTCCGGCGATATGCGGGTGCGGGTTATAATCGGAGAGAGTGAAATCCTCGTAACGGAAGTCGAAGATGCTTTTTACCTCGGGGTTGAGCGTCATGCGGGGCAGCGGACGCGGGTCGCGGGTCAGCTGCAGGCGTGCCTGCTCCAGGTGGTTGTTGTAGAGGTGCGCGTCGCCTAAGGTATGCACAAAGTCGCCCGGGCGAAGTCCGCATACCTGCGCCATCATCATGGTGAGCAGCGCGTACGAGGCGATGTTGAATGGCACCCCGAGGAAGCAGTCGGCGCTGCGCTGATACAGCTGGCACGACAGCCGTCCGTCTGCTACATAGAACTGGAACAGTGCATGGCACGGCGGCAGGTTCATATTCTTCAAGTCGGCCACATTCCATGCGCTCACAATGATGCGCCGAGAGTCGGGGTTGTGCTTTATGGTCTCCACGGCTTCGGTAATCTGGTCGATGAAACCGCCGTCGTAACCGGGCCACGACCGCCACTGATAGCCGTAGATGTGGCCGAGATTGCCGTCGGGGTCGGCCCATTCGTTCCAGATGCGCACGCCGTTGTCCTGAAGGTAGCGGGCGTTGGTGTCACCTTTGAGGAACCACAGCAGTTCGTATATTATCGACTTGAGGTGTAACTTCTTGGTGGTCAACAGGGGGAAACCCTCCTCAAGGTTGAAGCGCATCTGGTAACCGAACACCGAGCGTGTGCCCGTGCCGGTGCGGTCGCTCTTGTCGGTACCATGGTCGAGGATATGTTGTAACAGTTCGAGATATTGTTTCATAATCGATTGTGAGGGTTAACGGACGCCTTCCACATAGATTGCGGTCAGCGGCTTCACCGGGCAGACATTTTGGCATTTGCCGCAGCCGATGCACAGCGCTTCGTTCACCACGGCCACGGGACGCTCGCGTCCGGGGCGTTTCTCCATGGCAATCACCTGGCGGGGACATGACCACGCGCAGCGGCCGCAGCCCACGCACAGCTCCGCGTCGACCTGCGCCTTACCTATAATATATATGTGTTTCTCTTCGGTGGTGAGCGGTTCGAGCACGCGAGGGGGGCACACTTCGGTGCACCGTGTGCAGTTGTACTCGCAGTATCCGCGGCCGAAGTCTATGACGGGCTGCATGGTGTGGGTCCAACCGAACTCGTTGAGCGACGGCCGAAGCACCCCGGTAGGGCAGTTGGCCACGCACACGCCGCAGGCCGTGCATCGCTGCAGGAAGTCGCTCATCGACAGACGTCCCGGGGGGGCGGCCGGTGCCGGATGCCGCTCGTTGTCGCCGGTGAGTTTCCCTATGACCGGCATGGCTGCCACCAAGAGCCCGGTGGCCATGAACTGGCGCCGCGATATGCGCACTCGGTCGTCACCGGCGTTGTCCGTGGCCTTGTCGACGGTTTTATCGGCTGCCTCATTCAGCGGCCGGGGCGCCTTGCGGCTGTCCATAGCCGAAGCCGCCGTGCCGGCGACCTTCTGCATCAGCGGCCACGACAGCCTTTTGCGACGGTAGGTGTATCGTATGGCCCCCTCGGGACAGGCGTCGAGGCAGTCGAAGCACATCACGCAGCGCGAGCCGTCGACCTGATGCTCAGAGACGTTGATACACTGCGCCTTGCAGGCGCGTTCGCAGCTGTGGCAGTTGGTGCAAACGTCAGTGTCGATATCTATGTGGTAGAACGAATAGCGCGAGAAAATGCTCAGGAAGCTGCCCACGGGGCAAATAGTGTTGCACCACAGGCGTCCGCTACGGATGGCGCAGAGCCCCACGACCACAAGAGTCACGGCGGCAATCAGCGCGGCCCATCCCGAGGCCGGCGCGATGCCCTTGGCGCTTCCGGGTTCGAAGACAATACCGAGCACGGGGCGCAGCAGCTCCGAGGCGATGCGCCCGTATGCGCTCATCGGGTCGAGCAGAGCCGGAAGCACAGCCATGCCGGTAATCATGCACACCACCACGACGCCTAACACCGTATAGCGCAGCACATTGGCCGGTTCGGCGAAGCTATACGTGTGGCGCCGACGCTTGGCGCCGGTGCGTGTAAGCCGTGCAGCGCAATCCTGCACGGTGCCCAGTGGGCAAACCCACGAGCAGTACAGGCGCCCGAACAGCACTGTCACCAGCAGCCACGACACCAGACCCGTCACCGAGCCGGCAACCGCCAGCGGGAACACCTGTATGCGCGTCACCCATCCGAGTTTCAGCGCCAGTGTGCCGCCAAGGCCCGTGGCCACCACTGTAACCATCACCAGCATCAGCAGCGACACGACGATTCGCCCCATGCGCATCATAGCGCCCGGGCGGCGGTAGCGCCGCATCTGACGTTTCATCCGGTTCTTGTCCATAATCAGTACAAATTTACGATTTTTTGCTGAAAGCGCAAAATTACATCATTTTAGCACTCTCCCGAAATCACCGCCCCACCTCAAAAACATCCGCCATATCAGCCACATCCGATACATAAGTTACATCCTTTTCTTAAAATTCCTCAAAAACGTTAAAATACATTAAAGCGGGGGTAAATACAACTTAACTTAGGGATATCCGTTTGCTATCGGGGAGAAAGATGCCGTCACCGGCGCTTATCCCGTCCGGGCTCTGAATTCAGATGAAGGTAAAATCAACATCCCGGCCCTTAAAATCAAGAATGCCGAGGTACTCACCGGCCTTGAGAATCTGCGCAACGACTCCGACCCGGACGCTCCGGTCAACGTATACACCACCACCGGTGTGCTGTTGATGAAGAACGTCACCCGAGCCGAAGCCATCGAGCAGCTTGAACCGGGCATCTACCTCATCGGACACGAGAAAGTAATCATTAAGTAAACGGGGCTCCTCCACAAGCCTAAATCCAGCCTGAGGGTGTATCGGAATCTGCTCATTCTGATACACCCTCTTTTCACTGCCCTGGTGTGCCTGCCTTCTGATATATAAAAATTAAAGATATACATGCTATAATAAAAAAAACAATAATG
>CAMEPD010000036.1 GCA_945931475.1 uncultured Muribaculaceae bacterium
GGTCGCGGCATGTCGCGACCCTACAAAAGAACGTAAAAAAGCGACGTGCCGATTGAGGCACGCCGCCTAGCAAAGTATCGTTTATTATTTAACGAGAATCTGTATTTCTGAATCTTGAATCAAGGGGGAGAGGCCCTGAAGCGCGGGGATTAGCGGATAACCTTGGCTACCTTCGAGCCCTGGCGCATGATGAAGAGGCCGCCTTCGGGGTTGTTGACGCGTACGCCCTGGAGGTTGAAGTATTCAACGGGTGCGTTCTCGTCGGCGTTGATTTCGCTGATGGCAGCGGCTTCGTCAACACGGATGGGATAGAGCTGCATGGCAGGTGCTTCTGCGCCCTTGTTGGTGTACCAGCTGGCGACACCGGTGATGTTCACTGCTTTACCTTCGGCGGTGTTCTCAACGGTTACGCCGTTGAATTTCAGGTAGCCGGGCATTGTGGTTTCGCCGTCGGCGATGGTGAAGTTCTTGCCGTTGAGGCCCGAGATTGTTACGCCCGATACCTTCACGTACTTGTTGCCCCATTCAGCACCCTTGGCGAGGAGCTCGGCAACGGTGGTAGCAGCGGGAGCCACTTCCGGGCCGGCGATGCCCTCCTTGTAGGTTGCCTTGGCTTCGTCGGTGTTGGGGATCGAGAGTTCGATGGTCGAGTAGAAGTCAACATATTTGCCTACGAAACCGGCGGGAATCTGCATGCCGTTGGTGTAGTCGGGGGTTGTGCCGTAGATGAGCATCGAGCCGGTGGCGTCCTGTACGTAGGTGTTGGTGCCGTTCTTGTAGACTACGGTTACGGGGTTCTCGAATTCGTATGTGGCGTTGGTGTCCTTGCCGGCGAGGAATGCGGCGATGTTGGCGACCTTGGTGTTGGCCGAAGGTTCAACTGCGCCCTGGCCTACGATTTCGATAGGATAGATTTGGGCAGAGGGAGCGTCGGCACCCTGGGCCTTATAGTAGTTGACAACGCCGATTACGTCGACGGTCTTGCCGGCTTCGGTAGCGGCGAGGGCGATGTTGAACTTGTTGTAACCCGGGATCGAGTTGTCGCCCTTGGCGATGGTGAAGTTCTTGCCGTTGAGGTCAGCGATGGTCACGCCGGAGAGTTTCACATATTTGTTACCCATTGTGGCGCCGTCGATAGCGGCGATTTCCACAGCGGTGGGCTGGGGAGCAGTGCCGGCCACGCCTGCCTTGTAGGTAGCGAAATATGCGGCATAGTTGGCCTCGGAGTCCTTCGGCAGGGTCAGCTCGATGGTCGAGTAGTAGTCCTTGTAGTCACCGATGAAGCCGGCGGGAATCTGCTGGCCGGGGGTGTAAGCGGGGATTTTGCCGTAGATGAGCATCGAGCCGGAGGCGTCCTGTACGTAGGTGTTGAGGCCGTTCTGGTAAACCACAGTCACGGGATTCTTGAATTCCGAAGCCTTGGAAGCATCAGCAGCGGCGAGCCATGCGGCGATGTTGTCGTACTGAGTGGTCTGGGGCTTTTCGGGATCCTCGGGCTCGGTAGGAGTGGTGGGTGTGCCGGTGTGGATGGTCAGTTTGTTGAAGCGAATCTGACCGTTAGTCACTGCAATGAAGGGGTTCACACCGTCGGCGTAGGTCCAGACAACATTTGTGCCGTTAGTTACAGATGTAACATCGTTGGCAGTAAACGTAGAGATTTTGTTTCCGGTTGTTGCAAAAGTCAGTTGGGTCATCTTGCCGACGTTGGCCGGAGCGGTGATGGTGAGTTCGTAGCCTTGGTACCAACGTACATGTTCAGATGTGCCAACGATATTGCCGGCGTTTGTGGTGCTGATGTTCTGCTTGAGTACTACATTGAACACTGTGCCGTCCTCGGCCTTCCATATGCCGGTGAGCTGATCTTTCTGTTTGCCGTCAAATTCGTACTGCGAGAGGGTGAATTTCGTCATGTCAAGCGCATCTGTCGGAATGACATAATCGGTAGCGAATGCGCCCAGCGAGAGGGCTGCAAATGCTGTTGCGAGTAAAATTTTCTTCATAAGAAAAATACTGTTAGGTTGTGTTATGGTATTGAAATAAAAAGTATTGGCAAATTTTCAGAGTGTTACTCGCCGGGTGGTGTTGCCGGCGCGAAGCAGGTAGATACCCCGGGCGCTCATGCGTATCCGGTGGAATCCGGCCGACAGCTGCACCGTTGAGATGGGCTGACCCAAGATTGAGAAGAGCTTTACCTCGGTGGGGCGCGACAGATACAGGTAGATATAACCGTCGCGTACGGCGATTTCGGCTGACGAGTCCGGAGAGATGACCTCCACGATTTCCGCGGGCGGAGTCTGCACGTGCTCCCAGGCGGGACCTGCCGCGTATAGGCCCAATGTGGCCATCACGCCGAGCATCAATGCAATAAGTAGTCGTTTAGTCATCTTCAGGAATTCGTAAGTCAGGTACTGGGGGCCGTCGGCATACACCTCGGGCTACCTGAACCACAAAATTATATAAAGTTAGTCAATTGAGCAAATTCCCGTGGATTTTTTAACCTAAAATTCATAAATGCTCGTCCGGGGTGCCTCTGCTGACCGCCTCCAGGTCGGCGGCGATGGCGGCGGCGAGCTCCCCGGGGGTGGCGAAGCGGCGTTCGGGACGCAGATAGCGGCGCAGCAGCAGGGTCAGCGGGCGCCCGTAGAGGTCGGCGCCCGGCTCCAGCCCGATGAGGTGGGCCTCGATGCTGCGCGGAGCGTCGGGTCGGTCGATCGTCGGGCGGTGCCCGATGTTCACCAACGCCGGATACGCCCTACCCCCGGACGTCAGGGCCTCGGCGGCATACACGCCGTCGGCCGGCACCAATTTCTCGTCGGGCACCGCGATGTTGGCCGTGGGGAAGCCGAGCTGCCGCCCTAAGGCGCGCCCGTGCACCACCTCGCCGGTCAGGGCGTAGGGTCGGCCGAGCATGGCGGCGGCTTCTTCGGGGCGCCCCTCTTCGAGGGCCCGGCGCACGCTGCTCGACGACACGTCATGGCCAAGTCCGGCGATGGTGTATTCGCCGGCGCGCGCTATCTCCACCCCTTCGCTGCGGCCGAGCGCCTCGTACGCGGCGGTATCGGGGGGCGCATCGTGGCCGAATCGGTTGTTAAACCCCAAAAGCACCCGGCGCACGCCGTAGTGGTCGCGCAGTCGGCGCAGGAAATCGCGCGCCGACGTCAGCCGCATCCCCTGGTCGAAGGGCACCACCACCGGCTCCACGCCGGCCCCGCGCAGCAGGGCGCCCTTCTCGGCGGCGGTGGTCAGCAGCCGCGGCGCACGCCCGGGGGCCACGAGCCCCAACGGATGGTTGGCGAAGGTGTACGCCATGGGGCGCAGGCCGGCGCCCTCGCCGAGGCTCCGCAGCTGCTCCAAGAGCATACGGTGCCCCAGATGCACGCCGTCGAACATCCCTACCGCCGCTATGCGCGGCTCCGTGGCCTCTGCTGCTCGCTGTGTCATTGTTTCAGTCGGGGAAACCAGTCGGTGAAATCTGTGCCGGGACGCACCCACGCCGTACGGAAGCCCAGCGCCGCAGCTGCCTCGCAGTTGGCCTGAGAGTCGTCGAAGAACAACGTCTCTCCGGGCGTCAGGCCGAACCGCTCGCAGGCTATCCGGAATATCCGGGCGTCGGGCTTGTAGGCCTTCACCTCGAACGACGGCACCCATCCGTCGAAATAGTAGCCCATGTCGTGGCCGTCCTTGCGGAACTCTTCGTCGATGCGGCCGTACCACATGATGGCGTTGGTGTTCGACAGCATATATATCTTGTAACGGCCATGGAGCGCCTCGAGCGCCCGCAGCCGCCTCACGGGTATGCCCGTAAGAAACCGCTGGAAGGCCGCGTCGATCTGCGCGTCGGTAACCCCCGCGGGCAGGTAGGCGCGCAGCTCGCGGCGGAACTCCTCAGGGGTTATCTCCCCCTTCTCCAGCGACAGGAACGGCCCCGTCTGGCCGTAGTCGCCCAGCATCGAGCCGGCCTCCTTCATACCCAGCGCCTCCAAGGCCGCCACACAGTCCTCGCGGCGGATATCCATTATCACACCGCCCAGGTCGAAAAGCAGCGCCTTCACCGCCGGGGTTTCTTCTATCTCATTATCCATTAGTTTAGTTTCACCGTTTTGGGAATATGATTGTCCTTATTTTCTGCAAAGTTACACTTTTACCTCGAAAATTCATAACTTTGCACCTGCGAGATGAAAACCTTACGCCACTTCATATTACTGCTGACGCTGCTGTGCATGGCCGCTCCGGCCGCCCGCACCCAGATTATAACCGTGCCCGACGAAACCATCAACGCCGACTCGCTGCGGCGTGCTTTCGCCGACCAGCACTACTACTTCGGACTCTACAAGGACAACTACTTCATCTTCGGATGCCCCATCGGCTACAAGCCCACCAAATACAACTCTAACATCAAGTTCCAGATCTCCATCGCCCAGAAACTCACCAAGGCCACTCTGCCCTGGGGCACTTATCTATATCTATATTATACACAGAAGGTTTTCTGGAACGTCCTCCAGAACTCCATGCCCATGACCGACCTCAACTTCAACCCCGGCGTCGGCCTGGCCAAACCAATCTTCGTCAAGGACCGGTTCGTGGGCAAACTCTCGCTCACCCTCGAGCACGAGAGCAACGGCCGCGACTCCATATTCTCACGCTCGTGGAACAAGATTTCGCTGGGAGCGTCCGTGATGGTCGAACCCAACTTCGTAGTCTTCGGCAAAGCGTGGATACCCATCATCGACGGCAAGGAGAACAAAGACATCCTACACTATTGCGGCATTTATCAGCTCGGTTGGACCTTCCAGAGCAACAACCGCAAGTTCGCACTGTCGGTCAACCTGGTGAAACGTCTTGGCAACTTCTTCAACTACAACACCACCATCGAAGCAGCCTACCGGTTCTCCACCAAATCGAACCAGTACCTCTTCGCCCAGTACTACAACGGATACGGCGAAGGTCTCCTCGACTACAAGAAGTACCATTCCATGTTCCGCGTTGGCATCGTCATCAAGCCCACCCTGTTCTCGGAATTCTAAGCCAATAAGTTGCACGCAGATTGTACGGTCGCGGCTCAATGTTTTTAACTTAAGGATGTTTCAGGTAATTGTAGGGACATCGCTTCGCGATGTATACGTTGCAATTCTCTGATTCTCAACCCCTGACATCGCAAAGCGATGTCCCTACATTCTTTGTCGATTCTCAACTTAAAAGCATTGGGTCGCGGCCTACCAGGCGATTGCCTATATTACAGAATTTTGACATCCCTTCGAGTGAGAGTCTGAAAGACTCTAATTGTGTAGCCGGGGGTTGAGCGAACGAAGTGAGCGATACCCCCGGTTTGTTCGGAAAGAAGGTGAGAGTCTGTAAGACTCCTCGTTTCCTCGGGACGAAGTCCCCGGCTCCCTAACCAACAATCTGATTTAGATGGCGGAGGTTTTATTCAGGTAGAGTGTGTTATCGGCTGTCCCCACTCCGCACAGGCGCAAAAAAGATTGACGGCCGACGAGGGATTCTCGCTGACCGTCAATGTGTAATCAGGGGTTACTGCCGCCGGCTGAGGTAGGCCGCATACTCGGTGCCGTCGTAGCGGCCGTACTTCCGGGCTATCTCGGCATCGGGTATCTTCCACACGATTGTGGGAGCCGAGATGGTATAGTCGTCGGTACCACCCCCTTCGGTGAACTTGACGTTGCCGTCGGCCGGAAGGTTCTTCCCTTTGTCGGTCTCGTAGCTGATGCTGGGAGGAATCTCATACGCGCAGGTAACTTTGTAACGGAGCGAATAGTCCTGACCGCTGATTTCCACCGGGTTGGAGTTGCTCACAAAGCACTCCCAGCAATTCTCGCCCTCGTACTGGCCCTGCACCCATCGGTTGGTGAAGCCGCCCGGCTTGACGTTCTCTTTGACCTTCTGTGCCGCCGTGGGCGCGAGCCAATCGCGGAATCCCGTGTCAGACAAGCGTTTGCGTAGCTCCACATCGAGCGTCTTGTCGTCCAGCATACCGGTGTTGCGGGCGAACTCCATGTCTTCGTCAGAGAAAGCAAACAGATTCTTCGAGTCGACGATTGCGGTTTTCTCAGGGGTGTAAGTCACGATCAGCTGTTTGTCGCCGAGCTTTACGGTCACAGTACCGTCGCTGCCGGGCTCGGGCACCTCAATGGCGTCGTCGGTGATGTCGATCGGCGCGAGTTTCGCCCCTTCGGCGCCGGCATAGTAGGCGGCTATCGAATCGGCATTGCCGCTGCGGGCCGCGTTGACAAACGACACAACATACTGCCTGACAGCCTCCTGAGGGGTAGGCTTGCCGCTGCCGCACGAACTCAACAGTGCAGCAGCTAATGCAAGGGTTGCTAAATATTTGATTTTCATAGTAATATAGATTATTCGTCAATCTTTATATCTTCCCAGTCGCTCAGCAGTCTGGCCGGCTGGTCCTTGAGTTTGGCGGGGTAGCCGGGGTAGGATTCGAGCCATTGCCCGTAGCCGTTGATAAATTTGTCGGCTGCCGCGCTCAGGGTATTTTTATGAGCGTAGAAGTCGTCGGAGCTGACAATTCCGTATTCCGAATCAAACCGGAATTTGTTCAGCAACCTTGAAGCAACTTCGGCCGACGTGCTGTAAGCCGCGGAACCCGACTTATCCTTGAGAATCTCCCAGATATTGAGCATCCACTCGTTGATTTTCAGCGCGCTTTGCTGCCAGTAATATGCGAATTCCATTGCTGCGTATGACCCTTGCAGTCCCCCTTGCATCTGCGATTCACACGACATCATATTTACAAAAGCCTTCTGGAGGTCGAAAAGCTTTACCATGTCATCCTTGAATGCCGTCTGACTCTCGGCGGGTATAAGGGCCACGAGGTCGTTGATATGCTGGAGCACGAGAAAGTCGGCAAATGAAGAAGTAATCTCTGCCCCCGCTACCATCTGCATGTTGTTGCCGTTGTATTTCGGCTGCGAAGCGATATATTTCTCTAACCGGGGCATTGCGTCGCGGTAACGCTCGATTTCGTAGAGTAAAACGGCCATGCTCCCTTCGTAGCTGAACTTGCCGTCGGGCCGTTTGGTTATCTTTGTTTTCATTACCTCGTCGAATTTTGTCTCGAAGGCCTTCGCCTTGGCCAGCTCCTTGTCGAGGGTTGCAACGGAGTTCACCCGGCTGACCGAAGGGCCGGTCTGCAACGCCTTGAGCATCAGGCTCATCGACGGCTTGGCGCTTGAGGCTTTGCCCGATTTTGACTTTTTTGCCGTTTTGGACGTGCGCGCCGGTGTGCGCGTTGCCGCCGTCAGGTCGGGCGTTTGGACACATCCGAGCAACAGCACTACAATCACTGCGAGAATAGTTTTTGCACTTATTTTCATGGTTTTATGTGTATGTTAAAAAAACTCTCGCTGCTCTGCCATTGAAGATTTCCGGAGTCACCACGCTCTTGACGCAGCCAAGTAGTGAGAGTTTCAGGTTTAAATTTAGTGCAAATTTAGCGCAGGCTCCGTTGAAAACCGCCGAGCGCGCAGGTTCTTATTTTGATTCTTTTTTCGGCAGATGTAACTTTTCCTCGGACAAACATTCAAATAATTTCGAACAGTTACTTACTTAAATTTTTTATGTATCTTTGTAGGGATGGACAGTGACGATTTCAGCGAATTTATGACAGACGCCTCTTCGGCTGACACGGCCTTTGACGGCTACACCGAGCTGGGCCACCGGGGCCATAGCCGCTTCGGGCGGCTGACACGTCACGGGCAGATCTGGTTCGTCAAGAGTTACAAGCTGCCCGATGTGGCCGAAGCCGCCATGCGCCTGCGCAAGGAATTCGAAATACTGCTTAAACTGAATCACCGCGGAGTGGTAAGGGCGGGCTGGCTGCAGGATATCCCGGGTGCGGGGCTGTCGCTGGTCATGGAGTACATCGACGGTGAGAGCCTTGATGAATTCATCGGGCACGCCACACGGGCCGAACGGCGCGCCATCGCCGCCGACCTTGTGGACACCATGGCTTACGTGCATTCGCACGGCGTCTGTCACCTCGATTTGAAGCCCTCGAATATCATGGTTACGGGCCACGGGGAGACGACGCACATCAAAATTATCGATTTCGGGATGGTCGACACCCCGGGGAGTGCCATCTTCAAGGCGCCGGGTGGCACACGCTCGTTCGGCGCCCCCGAGCAGTTCAAGGCCGGATACACCTCCACCCCGCGGAGCGATGTGTACAGCATGGCCCGGCTGTTGATGCTCATGGGGGTGCATACCCGCGCCGCGCGCCGTGCTCTCAGGGAAGACCCGCTGAAACGCCCCGCTGATGCCCGGGCCCTCGGCGACCTGATTGGCTCCATGCGCCTGCGCCGACGGTTTGCGGCGGCAATAACGGTTGCTGCGGCCACGGCTCTGATACTTATATTTTTCCCGTGGCCGGAAAAGTCAGCCCGGCAGGGAGTTGTGAGCACCACGGCCACTCCGGCCGCACCGGAGGCTTTCACCGACGACACCCCGGTACCCATACCGGTCGTCGACGCGCAACAAAACACCGCCCGCCCGGCCGCAGAAACCCCGAAAGCGCCGTCAGGCCCCGCGACACCGCCGGATGAATACACACTCCTGGTGGCGCAATGGAACGCCGAACTCAGCCGCCGCGCCGACGTCATGGCCGAAATTGCCCGGCGCGAAGACCTCACGAAGGAGCAACGCCGGCAGCGGCTCGTGCAGATGCAGGATTCAATTGTCGAGGACACACGCCGGTTTTTCCTCCCGTACTACAACCGGATGGGCGCGGCTGCCGGCAGCCGCCCCATGTCGTGGTGCAGCATTTACGAGCCGGCGTTCGGCCCCGTGCGTGAGCGTATGGCCGATATATACCGTACGCTCGACGATTGATATGCCGTACACTCGATGACTGCTGGGGTTCAGATGGTGCGGAATTCCACACCGTTGGTTTTGCCCGCGATATAAATCATTTGGCGCGCTAAACCGTCGGTCGGCAAGATGCTGAGAATCAGTGGTTGACCCTTGATGATTGTGAGCGTCCTGACCCGTGAGCCCACCGCAAGACGCGAGTTGATTACCTCATCGACCGTGAATGTGAGGTCGCCGAGGTAGGTAAGGCGAATCCGTCGGTCGGGGTGCCAGGTGATGCACAGGCTGCTGCCCGGCTCGAGGGACTGCACATCGAGCGACATAGCCGTATTATACCCCGAAAAGTCGGCGTCACCCTGCTCGATGGAGCTACAGTAATCGCTGAACGAATCATGCCCCAGATAAGCCGCCAGTACATCGAGAGTGGCAACCCGTCGCCCCGTATAATTGTCGCGCACATATCCCCAGAAGCGCTTTAAGGTCGACGGAGACACATATCCGGCCTTCGAATCGCGTATCGCCTGCGACAGGTTAGCGAAATCGGTGGAAGTCACCAGGCGTCCCCCGTATTTGCGGCTGACGTCGTCGCGTAAAAAGGTGGAATATATATTGAGTTTGGTATCCGGCATATAAATAATGCGTGAAGGTGTGTCAGAAATCCAATTGCGTCAAGGCGGTGGTAGATACCTTCAATGCGTTGAATCAAGACACACCTTCACGCCATATTACGAGTCGCTGCACCCGGCCGGGGCCGCGCACAGGCTACAGACATGAGTGAAAGTGTCTCCGGGGATTCTTGCATTGAAGTCATCAAGCTACCACACTTCTGACGGCAAAAGAATCGCGTTACATCAGCCGGCAGGGCCGCAGCCCAACGGATGATGTCGGAAAAACTTATCGCAAAGATAAAAACTTATTGTCAAGCGTACAACATTGCGCCGCGTTTTTTTGTGAGGGTTTGGACTTTTGAGTTCGGTCGTCGGCGAAACATTGCGCCGCCCCGGGCGTTATCTTTAGAAAAAACCGACATGAAATACCTACACCGCCATATTCATCACCTTATCCGCAACCACGGGGATGCGAAAAGGCTAAACACCGCCTTTATCGCCGGTATCACCCTCAACGCCCTGTACGTCGTAATCGAAGGCGTCTTCGGATTCTGCTACAACTCCATGGGTCTGCTCTCCGATGCCGGCCACAACCTGTCGGACGTCGCGTCGCTCGTCATCGCCATGGTCGCCTTCCGGCTCATGTCGCACAAGCCCGATAGCCATCACACATACGGATACAAAAAGTTCACCGTACAAGCCTCATTCATCAACGCCCTGCTGCTCTGTGCCGCCGTGGGCGCCATCCTCGTGGAATCTATCAGCAAACTCATACACCCGGCCGCTGTCGACGGCGACGCCATAGCATGGGTAGCCGGCGCCGGCATAATCGTCAACGGCCTGACAGCGTGGCTGTTCATGCGCTGCCGAAGCGGCGACCTCAACATACGCGGCGCATTCCTGCACATGGCCGCCGACACCCTCGTGTCGATAGGCGTGGTCGCCTCGGGCATCATCATACATTTCACCGGCTGGAACATCCTCGACCCCGTGACCGGTATCGCCATCGCCCTGGTAATCGCTTGGTCGACACGCAGCTTGCTCATCGAAAGCGCCCGAATGTCGGTCGACGCAGTCCCCCGGTCGGTCGACATGGGCGCCCTCGAAGCCGCCCTGTGCACAGTCGCCGGCGTCAAGTCAATCCACCACCTCCACGTCTGGCCCCTGTCGACCACCGAAAACGCCCTCACCGTCCACGTCGTAATCACCGACGTCACACGCCTCAGCCAAGTCATCCGCGACATCAAACGACAGGCCGGCCGCCACGGCATCAGCCACGTCACCGTCGAAACCGAAACCCCCACAACCTGCCCCGGCTCCCAGCGCATATTCAGCGACGACTGACCCCTGCCGTCCCCCCCCCTGCCGTCCCCCCCCTGTCGGTCATAACCCCGTCAGGTAACCCCGTCAGGTAACCCCGTCAGGTGAAGCGATTTTTTTTGAGGTATGAAAAAAATTTTGCCGGAAAATTTTGTCACCTCAAAAAAACTTCATACCTTTGCATCGCAAAAGCCGAGAACCCTGCTTCTCGCGCAGCGCGATGGTGCCATAGCTCAGTTGGTAGAGCAAAGGACTGAAAATCCTTGTGTCCCCGGTTCGATTCCTGGTGGCACCACAAAGAAGAAACTCACTCAAAATCAACAAATTAAATGATTTTGAGTGTTTCTTTTTTAGAGAAAACATCGCCGAATACGGCTAAAAAAAAGCCCTTGTAGGTTGCATTTGGTAGTACAAAGTAGCGTTTCGTCGCAAATAAGTACAACAAAAGTACAACAAAAAGCGAACCACTACCACACCTGCCTAAGAAACCAAAGGGGCGATTTGATAGCCCATGGCAAAGATAAATTTCGTTCTTGACTCACGTCCTCGTAAGGACGGTACAACAGCCCTGCTGTTGAAGTTTATTCACAAACGTTATCGCAAACAGGCAAATCTTGGCATTTGGCTTGAACCCCAGCACTGGGATTGCGAAAGTGAAGAAATAACAAAAAAGCATCCTCAGCACAAGCAGTATAATTTGAAGCTCCGCTATATTAAAGGCGTGGCTGAGAATGTTGTACTGAAACATATCGGGGAGAATATTGACGGAGAAGTACTGTTTTCCGAAATAGAGGCAGTGTTATTTCCCGAAAGAGTAGCACGGGATGTTGAAAAGAAAGAAGCCGAAAACACATTGATAGCGGTAGCCAAGCGTTTTACGACAATGAAGAAACCGAGTACACGTGCCACCTATGAGCGCACAGTCAAGCACTTGGAGGCGTTCTGCGGAAAGGGCAACACCGACAATCTCAACGAGATTAACAAGGCGTGGCTTGCAGCTTTCGACAACTACCTTGTCGATAGCAACCCCTCTCCGAACGCTCGTGCCCTGCACTTCCGCAATCTCCGTGCCGTCATCAATTATGCCATAGACGAGGAAATCACCACTAACTACCCTTTCCGTCGCTTCAAGATCAAAACAGTAAAGACCGCCAAGCGCAATCTCTCCGTTGATGAGTTGCGCGATGTGTTCGACTATGAAGTAGAGGAATGGCAAGTGATGTACCGAGATATGTTCAAACTATCGTTTATGCTAATGGGCATCAACTTTGCCGACCTACTTGCACTCACGAAGTCGCAACTGCGCGGCGGTCGCATAGAGTTCAATCGCCACAAGACAGCAAGGCTCTACTCAATGAAGGTAGAGCCGGAAGCCGCCGCTTTGATAGAGCAATATGGCGGCGTTGAACATCTGTTATCCATAATGGATAGCCGCAAAGATTATGTGCAGTTCATTCGACAAACAAATCATGCGCTTAAAAACATTGGCACGAAAAGCGTTAAGGGGCGAAAACCACTGGGCGAAGCATTGTTCCCCGACCTCTCAACCTATTGGGCACGTCACTCATGGGCTACGATAGCCGCTTCTCTCGATATACCAAAGGAAACGATAGCCGCAGCACTCGGACACGGCGGTAACACCGTAACCGACATTTACATTGACTTCGACCGAAGCAAGGTGGATGCCGCCAACCGCAAAGTATTGGACTGGGTACTATATAGTAAGCGTGGCTAATCCTTGATTGGATAGCACACAGCCTTGATTAACTGCGACATTCCGTTCTCGGAAAAGGTCGCAGTTAGTTTTTCGCAGACATAACGTTTGCCTCGTATGAGGAACAGAGAGCGCACGTCCGGCACTCGGTCGGCGAGAAATTTGAAGGTCGTTTTCATAGTAGGCTCGATGTTGTAGGACTTGACACTTCGTGGAGCGAGATTGTCGTTCAATCGTAGCGAGAAGTGTACATTGCGGTAGTTGCTCCAGTCGTTGTTGACCTTAATGTCAAAAACGTGGGGATATGGGAACGTGTCGTTGGCATCAGTGGCACCGTCCCACCAAGCAATGTATATGCGGTCGTAATACTCGGCTTTCTTGTCGGCTTCACCTGCCGCAAGCGATTGAGCGGGAAAGGTCTGAGCGAAACGATTGTTGCGCTCGGCGTACCATTCATCGCTCCACACTTCATATTGCGACCGCCCCGAATAAGAAGTACCTTCTTCGTCGTAGCCGTTCAATTTCAAGTACAGGCACCAGCCGTAAGTGTCATCTGTGTAGTCAATCCAAGCAGGTACAAACTCGATTTCCTGCTCGTCGGCGTCCTCGCTATCGTCCACGATGCGACCGCCGAGAAGATTGACGGGTTGCAAGATGCACTTGTATTTCCACTGTATTGTCTTGCCGTCAAGCATATACTTTTCAAATACGCGACTTATGGCACGGATAATGAAGTACGCATTGACATCGGCTGCATAGAGCAACTTGTTGATGTTTGCGCCACGCATACTGCCACCGTTCCATGTTGAGAGCCATTTATTGGCAGACAACAACTCTCGCATAGTGTTGTACTTCACAGCGTTCTTCTCCCAGCTCTTGATAAACCAAGGGCAAGAGTAGAACTTCCACATTTCGTGGTCGCACTCCTTATAGACAAGGTTCTTGGCTTCGGCATATTCGCATCGTGTTTCCTCTACCTTTACCTCGGTGGAGTGTTCCTCCACCACATTATCGAGCTTAACGACAGTCTTGGCGGCGAGAATGTCCTTGGTAAAGGCAAAACCGATGCGCTTGTTGCGGTGGTCGAAGTCAAACTCACAATTCATAAACAGCTCCAACTTCTCGAAGTATTCTTCGACAGTCCAGTGAGGCAAAGCACGGGCATATTCGTGTACATACCACGAATACGGCAACGTGTTGCAGATGAGCAGGTACTTGTACTCCTCTTTGCTCTCCCACTCGGAGAAGTCGCAAGAGTAGCCAACCGCTTCACAAATCTTTTTTGTGATATAAATAAGGTATGGCTGCCACGACAAGCCATGAGTGTCAGAGTGCCAGGCATAAGTGCCGCCGGGCTGTCCGTCGGTGCGAGGTGTAAATGTCGCACAGTTCTGAATGTTGCCCGACGCATCGTTGACCCACGGCAGAGCCACAGCGTTCTGCCCGAAAGCCAACCCCTGCCATACGGTAGGTGGCTGGTAGTTAGCGGCAATGGAGTTGGGCCACTCTCCGAGGTCGAGTTCGTTGATATAAACCTTGTCGAAAGTTTTATCAAAGTTTTGTTCCGAGCGACCGTCGAGGAACTGTGTCTTGACCTCGGCTTCGGAAATCTCCGTGATGACGATGCAGCCGAACTTGTAGAAGTGCTTGTCGCGTATCTCGCAGTCAAACACACACTTGCCCGTTGACACATCGGCACGGTTGATGTGTCCGAAGATAGCCTGATTTTGAGGGCAATCTTTCAGAGGGAAAGTGATTGTCAGCGTGTAGCCGTCGCTACCGCTGAACAATCTATTCTCCGAAACGTATTCAAACGATGTGCCTTGCTTCAAGGCAGCGAGTGCCCATACAGGGTTCTGCGAGGTGGATTTATTGATGTAGATTTGCATTATTTCTTGGATTTGGGGGATTTGTTACGCATAAGGTTGTCGTATTCGTCTTGGGCGCGGGCTATGCCCTGGTCGCCGCTGACAGTTACGACTGCACCGATTGGCTCGTTGAGCCGTTCATTGAGCCGATTGAGAGTGTCGTTGAGTGCCGGATCCGTAGGCAAGCCGGAGGTTTCGGTGCGAATAACGACCTCTTGTGGCAACTGACGGATCGCGTTCTGCGTCGCTTCGGCAGATGTGCTCAATGCAATGGCTGACCCCGGAATGAGGGTGGAAACAGCCGAATGGGTCAAAGAGCCAATCGTGTTGTTGCGCTGGGCGTTGTCGAGAGCTTCAAGCAGAGGGCGAGTTTTGGGGTTGTGCGTCAGCTTCTGCGACGCTACCCACTCCCCGGCATGGACCACGCCGACGGCGGTGTCCTTGGCACCTTCGGGAGTAAAACCGCCCTCAGAGTAGCCCTGCGCTTCCGAAGCTTGCTGCTGCTTCTTGATAGCCGCAATTTGGATAGCACCTGCTGCTACGGCCATAGCGGCGGCAATAGGCGCAAGAATGTAGCCGACAACAGGAATGGCGGCGGCAGAGCCGTATGCTGACAAGGCGTTTTGTGCCGTCTGTGCTACGGCTTGGATTACCTGCATGGCGAACATCTTGCGGTTCGCCTCGTTCTTAGCCTTGGCGATTTCGGCTTGTTTCTGCGCTTCGAGCTTCTTGACTTGGTAAGAGTTGCCCTCGGCACGGCTGATTTCGGCATCGTAACGCTTGTTAATGGCGGCAGTCTGTATCTCCAACTCCGCTTGCATAAGCGATGAGAGTTGCGAAAAGATAGCCGACATACCCGAAACGAGCGTGCTCATCGAGCCGGTGAGAGCCTTGCCGCCGTCGCCGTCGAGCCATTCAAGGAAATCATCGTTGATTACCTGAGCGCGATTGCGCATATCTTCTTCTTCGAGCAAGCCGTACTTCTTCTGGAGTGCGAGCTTGGCTTTCTGATAAGCCTCGTCAATGCGCAACTTCTCGGCGGCGTTGTCACCTGCGGCTTGCAACTCACGTTGATAGACGACATCAAGCATAGCGATGTCGGCATCATACTTCGCCTGACGCTCCTGCGGATTGTCGCCGAAGTAGTCCTTCTTCATAGCCGCATACTTGGCTTCAAGAGCGGCGGTTTCACGTTGGCGACGTTCCGTTTCAGAAATGAGCAATTCAGTGAGCCGTTTCTCGGCGGCGATGCGCTCCTTACTGCCTTCTTTGGTAAGAGCGATGATATTGCGCTGATGCTCCATTTCGAGATGTTCGAGAGCGAGGTCGTAGGTTTCCTTGGTGTACTGACCGTCAATATACATCTGCTTGGCGTTGGCAACACGCTCGTTGTAAGAGTTTTCCTCTGCTTCGAGCGTAGCGGCAAGCGTGTGTTCGGTCTGCTTCTGCATAGCCTCGGCATAGTTTGCGGATATGGTGAGGCGTTCCGTTTCCGTGAGGTCGGTGTGCAGAAGCTGACGGCGGTAGAACTCGACCGCGATGCGGTCCATTTCCTTTGTATAGGCGAGATAGTCCTTAACGCCGGTGGCGTAGTCTATTCGAGCCTGTGCCTCCTGCCGTTCTTTCCAGTCCTTTTCGGCGGCGAACTTGTCAACGTTGCCACCGTCCGGCGTAGTCGTCAACGGCGGCGGTGTTCCGGTCGGAGTAGTAGAAACGACCTGCGGAGTCTGCGTCTGCTCACCGGTGCGGAAAGCGTATTCATCGGAGAACTCAACGAGAAGCCTACGCGCCTCGTCGAGCGATACCTCGCGATATTCTCCCGAAGTACCCTTGTCGGGTATGTATGCGCTTCCCGCTTGTCCGCTGTCAACGATGTGCTGCAACGTTTCGACCGCCATTCTCAGAGCCATAGTGTCCTGATGACGGTATGGGTTTGCTCCGTCGAGCATACCCTCAATGGCGGCGTTGCCCTGCTCGTACTTGGTACGGGAGTTGAACAGCGCGTTGACATAATCGGCAGGGTGCGTGGCGGTGAACTGCGCACCCGTCCAGCCGAGCGTGGATTGGAAGAACGACGACAGCTGCGAAGTGTTGATGAATGAGTTGATGTTGTCGAGCACACCTTGACCGTTTGCGGTGCGGTATGTGGATATTTCGTTGAGCCTTGCCACGGTCTGAGCGTCGAGGGCACTGCCCGAAGTCAGTGACTCGGCGACCTTGGCGACAAGCGTAGCAGCCTCGCGAGTGTCGCCCGTCCAATATTCGATGTTGGCTTGCAGAGCCTTTAGGTACTGCGCCTGGTCTTGGTAATACTGCTGGTCAAGAGCCTCACGTGCGGCTTGTATTCCGCGCTCGGCGTTTGCTCGTCGAATGGCTTTTGTGAGACGATCATAAGCAAGAGCGAGGTTTGTGATTTCACCGCGCTCGTTGATAAGCCCCTGCATATACTTGCCGTATTTGTTCAGGAGCGTTTGCTTTGCTTCCTCGAAGGCGGCAGTGCCTTTGGTACAGCCTTCCAACTTGCCAAAGAGGATGTCAAGCTCGCGCTGCTCCTTAATGGCTTCCTGCGAGAAGCCGGCGGCAGCAGCCTTTGCGTCGTTGACCGCCTTGGTGTAGCCGTCCGTGTCCTTTTTGAGCATCTGCAATGCGACAATCACGGCTGTAATAGCCGAGAGTATCAAGCCGAAAGGATTGAGCTTCATTGTCGTGTTGAGAGCTTGGAACGCAGTCTTGGCGGCTCCAAGTCCTTGCGTAAAGGCGATAACGGCTACCTTGCCCAGAGCGAGAGCACCATTATATGCGGCTTGCACCGTAGCGGCAACCTTTGTGATAAGGTTGAGCGCGGCAGTCTTGATGTAGGCAAGACCGATAGCCGTATAGTAGGCGGCAACGGCGGCGGCAGTTGTGACAATGACGACGCGGTAGCGGATAAAGAAGTCCACAATCTGCGACAATACGCGCAAGAATACACCCGATGAAGTATAGATATGCTTCATCACAGGGTAAAGTTTCTGTCCGAGTTCGATAGCCAACTCATTGACGCGCTTCTTAGCCTTGTCGATAGATGCCTGTGCCGTATTGTTGAATATCTCATATTCACGAGTGGCAGACGATGCTTCCTTGAAAGCCTTGTCAGCCTCGCCCATTTGCCACTTCACCTCGTCAACGTGCTTGGCGAGTGTAGATAGCACTTGCGACACACGGGCGGCATCAAGCCCCATGTCCTTAAAGGCAGGGGCAAGTATCATCGTGGCGTTGGCGTAGTCCGACTGCTCGCCTATATCATGGAGAGCATCGAGGAACATAAGCAAACCATCCTTGGCAGAGGTTTTGAGCGTTTGATTAAGCAGTTCCGCGTCCATGCCGAGGGTCTTGGCAAACTCCTGGTTCTTGTTTGCCAAATTCATGATGACCTTCTGAATGGCGGTGGCTGACATTTCCACCTTTTGGCCGTTAGCGTCGAGCACAGCACCAAAAGCAAGGATTTGGGGAATAGTCAGTCCGGCTTGTGAGCCGATACCCGCCATTCGCTGTGCGAACTCAACGAGGTACGGCTTCGATGCCGTACAGTTTTGAGAGAGCACGTTGACCGTGGAGCCGACGGCAAGCATCGACTCTTTCACGCCCAACATCTCCTGCACACCGAAGATGTTGGTGAGCTTGGCGATTGTTTGGGTTGCTCCGTCACCCAAATCGACAAGTGCCACGTTGATGATGTCGGCGGCTTCGACGTAGCCTTGGACCGCTTCGAGGGTATTCAAGCCGAGGCGACCGGCCTCCTGCGCAAGTTCGTTGAGCTTGTCGCGTGGCGTTCGAGTGTCCATTCGCTTGAAAGCCTCGTTGAGTTCGAGCACTTTCTCCTCTGCCAATCCCGTATATTTACGAGTGTTGGCAAGCTGCTCGTCCATTTCGGCGAAAGCGTTGACAGCCTTTCGTCCTGCCATAATCAAGCCGGTAACGGCTGCCATAAGCCCGAGCAAGGCGGTTTGGCAGTTGTTGAGCCACATATTCATTCGTTCCCAATTAGATTTTTGGGTAACGAGTGAAGCGTTCAACTTATTTATCTCTGCCTTGACCGCCCGGATTTTGGCAACGTGGGCATCCCAGGCGGCGGTGCCGCGCTGTATGCCGTTGAGTTGCTGTTGCAAGGTGCGGAGAGTTTTCTGCAACTCCCTTGGTGTCGCCCTATCGAGGCGAGCCAAGACTTGCTCGGCAGTCTTTGCCGAGCCTTGGAGTTGCTGCATCAGATTTTTAGTTTGTGTCAGCTCTCGCTGAAGCTTTTTCATCGTAGCCTTGTCACCTGCTTTGGCGGCTTTGGCTATCTGCTGCTCCAACCTCTTGGCATCGCGTTCGAGGTTTCGGAGCATCTGCTGAGCCTGTTTGCCGTTGACCGACAGGACTACATTTGCGGTGGTACTGTAGTTTGCCATAATTTTTCGCTCTGAGTGGAAAATTTGCTGTTGACCTGACCCAACTTCGCCGCTCTGAGTGGTGGAGTTGGTGTCGGTGATGCAAAGTTCGGAAGCGTTCAATCGACCCGAAAAGACACCAAAAAGAGCATCGCTTAAATTTTGGTGGCTAAACTGCTGACTATCAGCATTTAGGCGAAGGGTTGCCAGTCCAGGCAAAACCGAGCCGTAAAAGGTTGATATTCAGCATAATAACCTATAAAAATCGTTACAATCTCTAATTTTAGCCTTACGTTTGTAAAGGCTTCGTAAAATTAGAGTGTTGATTTATAGGTTATTACGGGGTACGGGGCAGCGCCCCGTGTACGGCTCTTATGCCCCCCCACCGCCCAATGGAACACGACCGCTCCGACCTCGTTTTCCGTTGCGTTATATGCACCGACACCGAGCCGATGTGCGGTGAAATCGCTACCGTGAAAGTCAAAATCCGCGAGCGGAATTTTGACTTTTCGGCTGCACCTATCTCTCCACTTGTGGGGGCTATGGCGATGAGCGGTGATGCGTAGGGCGTGGGCGAAAGGCGTAGGCAGGAGCTGACGGGCGGACAGGGCAACTCGGATTTGTCGGGGCAAAGAGTACAGCAAGGTATCGGCGCAGACGATAGAGAGTTTGCCGCCGCAATGCAGACGGAGCGTTGGCAGACACCGTGAGCGTAGGGAGCGGTGTCGCCAAAAGCATAGGCGAAATGGAGTGCGACAATCTCTCGACCTTGCCGTACCCTGAGCCGTAGGCTGCCCGGACATAGCCGATGTTGACCCCGACCGTGGCGTATGCCGCCAGTCGTAGCCCTGCCTCGTAGCATTGCCGTTCGTCGGGGCGCGGGGCGGGGTCAAGAGGTTGGCATCGTGGCGTGGCGCATAAGCCGGAGTGTAGGCTCATCAGCGAAATGGAGGACGAGAGTTTGCTCGCTATTGGATAGCCACCATAAAGCCGACCGAAGGGAATTGCCGTAGTTGTCAACTTGTTGGCGACTTGGGCATTGGCTTGATAGTGGCGTTAAGTCCAACGGCGAAAGCAATCTCTTGGCTGTAATGTAGCAGATGAAGCCGAAAAGTAGGCTGGCAGTGCCACACCTGCTGCCAACCGAATGTGTATCTATGTGGTGGCGGCTCAATCCTCTATCGGGTGGGTGGAACGTGTCGTAAGTGTTGGCTCTGCGAGAATGGAGAACGTAGCAGTAGCAGTTACCTTTTCGGGTCAGTTAGTCGGAGCAAAGAGCGTAGAGAGGTGTCGCCATTGACACAGGCAACGGCGACAGGCAGTTTGTAGCCGTAATGCAGACGTAGCGTTGGCAGACACCGTGAGCGAAGGGAGCGGTGTCGCCAAAAGCATAGGCGGAATGGAGTGCGACAATCTGCCGACCTCACCACGCCCTGAGCCGTAGGCTGCTCGGACTGGCTGACTTTAGAGAAAAGAGGAACAGCGGAAGCAAGGGCGCAATGAGCGGTGAAATGCCAACTGTGCGACACATTCCGGGTGGGACTAAAAAGGTAGCCGCCTAAGCACCGCAGGTATAGCGAAGCGTGTGGCATCGCAGATATATGTGGGCGACAGTCGTTGCAATCGTTTTGACTGACCTATGCTATTGCTATAAGGTCATGTTATCAGTGGCTTCGCCACCATTGCAACCGAAAGCCCCTATGCACCGCAGGTAGAGCGAAGCGTGTCTAACACCGTAGGTAGAGCGGTAGCGTGTCAGCATCGCAGATATTTGTGGGCGAAAGTTATTGCAATTGTTTTACTGACCTATGCCATTGCTATGAGGTCAAGTACATTAGTGGCTTTGCCACCATTGCAACCGAAAGCCCTTATGCACCGCAGGCATAAGCGATAGCGAGCGGTAAAATCCCTTTGAGCCAACCATAAGAAAAGCCGACCTGTGGCCGGCTTTCTTGGGAGAGGGAGCGTGGGGATTAGATAGCCACCTGCGACCAGCGTTCTACAGGGAAGAAGTTGTTCAAGCCTGCCTTGTAGTAGAGCCAAGCCGGAAGGCGGCAGATCATCTTCTCCGGCTCGTCGCCGTCGGCAACGAAGTGAGTGAGCGACTTTGAGAGCCAGAACTTGACTTCCTCGCCGGCCTCAGTGTGGAACGCGAGAAGCTGCGCCTTTTCAGTGGCGAACTCCAGGATTGAGGCGAGCACTTTGAACTCGACCATTTTGCGCTGCTTGGGCTTTGCCTCGGCTGCGGCAGCTGCCTCTTTGATTTGCTCCACTGCCTGTTCTACGACTTCCTTGATAGGGGCTTCCGACTTTTTCGATGTTTTCTTTTTCATTTCCGTATGATTTTAGAAGTTTGAGATTTTGCAACTGATTCGAGCGAGTTGCTTTCGCTGTTTTGCGAACAACCAAGACACACTTAACAGACGCAGGAGCAAGGATTTGGCAATCCACCTGTGGAGTAAATATTTTTCACAGAGCGCAGCGGGGTCTCGAATTTTCGTGCCAGTGAGAGCAGACCCAAGCTCGCTTGGTGTCTGCCGAGCGCAGCCGAAAATGCTTCCGCGAAGAAAAATTTTGAGTGCAG
>CAMEPD010000037.1 GCA_945931475.1 uncultured Muribaculaceae bacterium
CCCGCGACCCTCGGCTTGGGAAGCCAATGCTCTACCAACTGAGCTATTACCGCATGATTCAATCGTCGGAGCGTACATCACAGTATGTGCTGCTGATGTCGTCTCTGCGCTGCAAAGTTAAGAATTTCGTCGGGAACAGGCCAAATTTTCATCACTTTTTTTTGTGCCTGTCGATAATCTTTATTACTTTTGCGGTGGATTTATGCACCCCGGAGACCTGATGGCATGACGGCTTAGCCTTTCGCCATTAAACTTACCGATTCAATATCAGGAATATACTTACCATTTATACTTACATTCACTAATACCGTTTCACAACCATGAACAAAGTGCAGAAAACTTTGCTTGCCGCCCTTATGGCCTGTACGGCTGTCGGGGGCGCATCGGCCGCTACCTTCAACGGCAGCCGCAGCGACTTCCGCGACGAAACAATCTATTTTGCCATGACCACGCGATTCTACGACGGTGACCCGTCGAACAACGTGTGCGGATGGGACCATCAGGACGTGCAGAAAGCCAATAACGACCCCGACTGGCGAGGTGACTTCAAAGGGCTGATCGACAAACTCGACTACATCAAGGCCTTGGGCTTCACTGCCATTTGGATTACCCCGGTAGTGCAGAACTGCTCCGGTACCGACTTCCACGGTTACCACGCCATGGACTTCAGCAAAGTCGACCTCCGATACGAGAGCCGCAAGGAATGGGGCGCCGACAAGGATGTGAAGTTTCAGGACCTTATCAATGCAGCACACGCCAAGGGTATGAAAATTATTCTTGACATCGTGCTCAACCACACCGGCAATTTCGGCGAGGAACACTTTGCACAGCTCTTTACACGCTCGCAGGATATCCGGAACCAGGCCAGCGTATCGGCTTCGCTGATTCCCAACTACGACAAGCTCCCGTCGAACTACAACGAACTCGGTGGCACTGCGCAGTACAATGCCCGCTTCCCCTACCTGAAGAATACCGACGGGACCAACAAGGACAACCACAACTATTGGCACCACGTAGGCACCGGATGGAACTGGGACTATCCCACCCGCTGGTGGGGTCAGATTGCCGGAGACTGTGTCGACCTCAACACCGAGAACCCCGCTGTGAGCAACTACCTGGTGGAGTGCTACGGCAACTTCATCAAGATGGGTGTTGACGGATTCCGTATCGACACCACAGGCCATATTTCGCGTCTGACATTCAACACGGCGTTTATCCCTAAATTCCTCGAAATAGCCGAACAATACAAGAGCAAACGTCTCAACGAATGCCCCTTCTTCATGTTCGGCGAGTGCTGCGCCCGCTACAGCGACGTCACCTACCGCGGCCAGCCCAACCTCTCGAGCTACTTCTACACTTGGAAATCGCCCACAGACCTGACCAACCAGTGGGACTGGGACGCCACATACTGGGACAACATCTTCATCCGTGAGGGCGACGACAACGGACGTTACGGCAACATGGCACTCTGTGAGCAGGAACCGAGCGTACAACAGACCTCCACCAACGCCTTCCTGCAGAACGGCGCATGGCATGAGCCTGACTACTCCAATTATTCGGGATTCTCGATTATCGACTTCCCGATGCACTACAACTTCAACAACGCCCAAGCTGCCGTAAATATAGCCAAATCGGGCGACAAGTATTACAACGACGCCACATATAATGTAGTTTATGTAGACTCACACGACTACTGCCCCGGACCCAACGACGGCACCCGCTTCAACGGCGGTACCGAGCAGTGGGCCGAGAACCTCTCACTGATGTTCACATTCCGCGGCATCCCATGCATCTATTATGGTTCGGAAGTCGAGTTCCAGAAGGGAAAGAAGGTCGACGCCGGCGGTACGAATATGCCCGTAAAGGATTCGGGACGTGCATACTACGGCGCATACCTCGAAGGTACGGTCGCCGCTTCGGATTTCGGTGAATACACCGCTTCGGGCAACGTGGCCCAAACACTCAACGCCGACCTTGCCCAGCACGTACGGCGCCTCAATCAGATTCGTGCCGCCGTTCCGGCCCTCCGCAAGGGTCAGTACACTTTCGACGGATGCTCGGCCAATGACGGCGGTTTCGCCTTCAAGCGTGCATACAAAAACGAAAGCTACGCCCTGGTAGCCATCAACGGGGGCGCGACATTCACCAACGTGCCCGACGGTACTTATACCGACCTGATTACCGGAGAGAAGTATTCAGGCACCACCATCACCGTATCGGCACCCAGAAACAAGGGACAGCTCCGCGTCCTTGTCAAGGACTGGAACGGAGGTAAAGTCGGCGAGGACGGTAAATTCATCTACGCCTCTTCTGCCGTAGCCCACGGAGGTAACGTAACCTTCACCGACAACGGTACCACACAGTATTACACAGCCGAGGATGCCGTCGGGTCACCAGCGCTGACCTTCTCGCCGGCAGGCGGTTCGTTCAAGACCGAAACCCTCGACGTCACCGTCGCCCTCAACGCCGCCGCCGTTTCGGGCTGGTACCAGGTAGGCGCGGGGAGCCGCGAGACCCTCGCCGCGGGTCAGTCGAAGATCTTCACCATCGGCTCCGGCATGAACTATAACGATGAGGTGAGCGTAAGCTGGGGAGCCTCCGACGAAAAGGGTACTGAATATTTCGGTACCGTCACCTACCGCAAGGTTGACCCCAATGCCGCCATCACCATCTTCTACGACAACTCGGTTACCAACTGGAGCAACGTTCACATCCACTACTGGAAGTCGCCCAACACCTCGTGGCCCGGCGTAGCCATGGAGCGTTATAAGGACAATATCTGGATGTACACCTTCCCGTCGGATCCCACGACGCTCGACGGTTTCCTCTTCTGCAACGCCGATGGCAGCAGTCAGACAAACGATTATACCTCGAAACCCGTCAACTTCCATCTCTATAAGGGCGCGCCCAACAAGGGTGCAGTCACCGACATGGGCGTTTACCAGGATTATACGGCCATCGACGTGATTCCCGTCGAAGAGGAGGTAATAGAAAGCATTTATTACAACCTGCAGGGAGTGCGCGTCG
This sequence comes from uncultured Muribaculaceae bacterium, assembly GCA_945931475.1. Taxonomy (GTDB): domain Bacteria; phylum Bacteroidota; class Bacteroidia; order Bacteroidales; family Muribaculaceae; genus UBA7173. The sequence continues at coordinate 3,028 of CAMEPD010000037.1, forward strand.
ACAATCCCGGCCCCGGCATCTACATCTGCCGTCAGGGCGCCCGCGCATTCAAAGCGCTGATTAAATAATACGGAAATCCATCAATCCCCTACCGGGGGCTGCGACCATTATGCCGCAGCCCCCGGTTCCGTTTCGCCGAATGTCAGAGCAACATTGGCACCAACCCCCAAAAAAGATAAATAAATCAATCAATCAATAATATTTATAAGTGGGCAGCTGCGCCTGTTCGTGCGCGGCGACAACCTCACCGACGCACGTTATACCATCACCCGCGGCTACCGTATGCCCGGCATTGAGGTTGTGTCATAATAGCCCGTCTGGGTCATCGCCCGAAGGTGAGGGTTCGGTCATTAACTACAGTCAACTCCCTTCACCCTCACCTTCAGGCTCCTACCATCCGGACCACTCTGACAGCAACCTCTCCATCCGGACATAAAACAAGGCGGTGTGTCAAAAAGCTGAATTTTGACACACCGCCTTCCGCATTGCGTTCTGACCTCCGCTGCCGGGCCAACCCGTATATGCAGCACGGGCTGCTGACGCCAGTAACGGTGCCGCAGCCCGTGTTGTGTTTCGGTTCGGTTATTTTATGCGGAGGGTTGAGCCGGCTTTGATTTTGGCGCTGGATTTTATACCGTTGAGGCGGCATAGCTGTTTTACAGTAATGCCGTTGCGTTGAGCCACTTTGCTGAGGGTGTCGCCGCGTTTTACTTTTACCGAGGTCGAAGCGGTGGTCTTGTTCTGCTTGCTCTTTTTCGCGGATGAAGTTGCGTCGGTGCGTTTTGTGGGGGCGCCGGCGGCCGAAGCAGTTCTGTGCTGGGCCTGATAGCGTTCCTGATACTCCTTGGTGGCAGCAGGGTCGAAGTTGCGGGCCTGTTTATATGTGCGTTTGTCGAAGGTGTATGTGTCGGTGTGAGTAGTCTGATTTGCAAAATCGAAGATGGCGCTCGGGTTGATAGGCACGCCCATGAAGCGGGTCTCGAAGTGAAGGTGGGGACCGGTGCTGCGTCCGGTATTGCCGCCAAGTGCGATAGGCTGACCTCGGCGCACATACTGGTCGGGCTTCACAAGAAATTTCGAGAGGTGACCGTATACGGTCTCGAGACCGTTATCGTGACGGGCGATTACGTAGTATCCGTAGCCGTTGCGTTCGAAGTTGGTCAGACGGATCTTGCCGTCGAAGGCCGCGCGCACGGTGTCGCCGATGCTGAGTTTCAGGTCAACCCCTTTGTGTTCGCGTTTGAAGCGTGGACGGTAACCGTATGGCGAAGTTATGTAGCCAGGGACAGGCATACAGTATTCCGACACGTCAATAACCTTGCGGTCGGGTACCTGCATTCCGGCGTAAGCGTTTACGCGCTTCGAGGCCCAACCTTCGGTGTAAATATCCTTTTCGGGTTCGGTCTCCTCGCGAAAGAGATTGTCGAGGAACTGACGTGTCTCCTGCACCGACACCTGATTTGCCACACTCGACTGCTTGGCAATTAGTTGCGAATGCTCACTGGTGTGGGCTTTGGGCAGGTGGAATGTCTGCGCGGAGGTTGTGAATGCGCCCATTAAGGCCACAGCGGCCACTGCACGCGTAAATATCTTTATATTCTGCATAATTCTTTTGGGGTTTGAGGGGGGGGAGAGTCGAGAGTCAAGAGGGGAGAGGGGAGAGTCGAGGGGAATTCTCAAATCTCAGTATTTGGCATCGTCAGTTCTCGTCGGAAGCATACACTGCCGATTTTACGAGGCGGCCGTAATCAAAGACCTCTTCCTGGCGGAAGAAACGGGCCACTTCGATGGCAGCGTTTTCCGGGGAGTCGGATGCATGTATTATATTTTCCTGGCCGCTCATGCCGAAGTCGCCACGTATGGTGCCCGGGGCGGCCTTGCGTGAATTGGTCGCACCGGTCATGCCACGTACTACCTCTACGGCATCAACGCCGCTGAGAGCCAATACGATAACCGGGGTAGCCATCATCGAGCGGAGTAATGAGGGGAAAAATGGGCGGTCAACGAGATGTGCATAATGCTCGCGCAGAATCTGCTCATCGAGCTGCATCATTTTAATGCCTGCTATGCGGAGACCTTTCTGTTCAAAACGGTTGATAATGTTGCCGCAGAGGGCGCGTTGTATCGATGACGGTTTTAAGATAACCAGCGTTGTTTCCATTTTAATAAGTTGTATTATGATGTATTCTAATTGGTTTAAGGCTCTGTAAAGTTACTAAAAATCTCATTATCAGCCATAACCGGGAGTTCTAAAATATCCAAAACCTTTGCATCATTTAGTAGCTACCTCAGGGTAACTGACCGATTTTCAATAAAATACACTCCCATATCGAAAAACTGTTAAATTTCCATAATCGTGTACGCTCAAAAACATTATAAAAGTATCAGAGCCGGATTTTGCATAAAAAACCGGTGCTACGGCCCCTCAAAGGGAACGGTAACACCGGTATAAAAATGCCACATCAAAGGATGCGATGAAACTCCGAATGACAGGATTTGAGGTCTTGCCGGTCTTTGTAATCTGCCTGGAGCATAATGCTCATTATCCCGAGGGATAACCGGAGCCCGCCATCGACTGACAAGATTGTCTCGGCATTTCATAATAAATTGATGAGTTTCCCAATCAACTTTGGTGTGGCAATATTTTTGAAGTTCATGTCGGATGCATTATACGTGCAACCGGCTATGAGAGCTCTCTTGCTTCATTATTTACAACGCAAATTTAGGTCGAATCGTTTAATTTTCCAAATTTTTTGGATGAAAAAATGATGAAATGGGAGAGTGGAGAGGGTAGAGGACAGTTTACGCTTTTATCATATCATAGATAAAATGGCCGATGACGGCTATTAATGCGATTACACAATAGATAACGCCGAGCTTGTCGCGATACATCGCTACGACCGCCGGTGGTACTTCTCTGCCTGACACCTTAACCGTAGAGGCATTCCCCTCTGATATCGGGAGCTTTGGTGCACACAGCAGCACAATCATTCCAACCACCGAGGTAAGGAGACAGTTAATCATCCACAGCGTAGTCGAGCGACGTTTCCACCGTGCGACGAGGTATCCGACCCCCGACGAAATGATCGGCATAAACAGCACGAGTATCCTTACTGCCGGATGATACATCAGTGATGTCAGTGATGTCATCGGTGTCAGAGTCGGCTGTAGGTTTTGAGCATCTGTTGCATTTCACCGGCGAGTGTACCGGCAGCTCGGGCGGCGGCTTCAGCGTAATCCTCGTCGTTGGAAGCATAAATGATGCCGCGCGACGAGTTTACCAACAATCCGCAGTCGGGTGTCATGCCGTAACGGCAGACCTCCTCAAGCGAACCGCCTTGGGCGCCCACTCCGGGCACAAGCAGGAAGTTGTCGGGGGCGCATCGGCGGATATCTTCGAAAAGCCGTCCACGTGTGGCGCCCACCACAAACATCAGTTCCTCCGGCGATGCCCAGGTGCGGGCGGTTTCGATGACGCGCTCGAAGAGCCGACGTCCGTCTTTATCTTCGACGAGCTGAAAATCAAGCGACCCCGGGTTGGATGTCAGTGCCAACAGCACCACCCATTTTCCTTCATGACCCAGGAAAGGAGTCACCGAATCGTGACCCATATAGGGGGCTACAGTCACAGCATCGGCACCGAGTGTCTCGAATACGGCACGGGCATACATGGCCGAAGTGTTGCCAATGTCGCCTCGCTTGGCGTCGGCGATAATCAGATGGTCGGGATAATTCCTGCGGATAAAGCGCACTGTTTCAGCCAAGGCCTTTTCGCCGTCGGTACCGTATGCTTCGTAAAAAGCGAGGTTGGGTTTATAAGCCACACAATAGGGAGCGGTGGCCTCGATTATAGCGCGGTTGAACGCCAGAATCGCCTCGCCCGGGGTGGCTGCGCCGTCTACAAGTGCGGCCGGCATCTTCTTGATATCGGGGTCGAGACCCACACAAAGGAATGTTCCTTTTTCTTGAATCTGAGATATAAGTTGTTTTCTGTTCATAATTTACTGTATCTGAATACTGTCGTCTTCAAAAGTGTTCTCGGCTACCGTATAAAGCAGCTGTTTCATTAGGCTTTATAGTTCTGATTCTTTGAGCTTTTCAGCATTTTCAGCAACCGACAGGGCATCGAGCAGGGGCTGGATGTCACCGTCGAGGAAAGCCTGAAGATTATAGGCGGTAAAGTTGATACGGTGGTCGGTAATTCGGCCCTGTGGGAAATTGTAGGTGCGGATTTTGGCCGACCGGTCGCCGGTCGACACCAGCGTCTTGCGGCGCGATGCAATGTCGTCGACATATTTCTGATGCTCGCGGTCGTAGATGTATGTGCGCAGGCGGCTCAGAGCGCGCTCCTTGTTTTTGGGTTGGTCGCGGGTTTCGGTGCACTCAATCAGGATTTCGTCGGTCTGGCCGGTAACCGGGTTACGCCACATATATCGCAGACGCACGCCCGACTCAACCTTATTGACATTCTGCCCTCCGGCGCCACCCGAGCGGAACGTCTCCCACTTGATTTCCCCCTCGTTGATTTCGACATCGAAGGCTTCGGCTTCGGGGAGCACAGCCACCGTAGCGGCCGAGGTGTGTACGCGTCCCTGCGTTTCGGTGGCCGGCACGCGTTGCACGCGGTGCACGCCCGATTCGTATTTCAGTGTACCGTAAACATTTTCACCCGATATCGAGAGGATAATCTCCTTGAAACCACCCACTGCACCTTCCGAGAAGCTTGTGACTGCAACCTGCCAACCGCGTTTCTCGCAGTAGCGGGAGTACATCTTGTATAAGTCGCCGGCAAAAAGGGCAGCCTCGTCGCCCCCGGTGCCCGAACGGATTTCGAGAACCACATTCTTGCTGTCCTCGGGGTCGGCCGGAATGAGCAGCAACCGTATCTGCTGTTCGAGCTCAGGCAGTTCAGCGTTGGCCTCGTCGAGCTGTTCGCGGGCCATCTGCCGCATCTCGGGGTCTGATTCCGCTTCAAGCAGCTGCCGTGCCTCGTCGATATTCGACAACAGCGAACGGTAACGGCGCGTAGCGGCCGTGAGCTGTTCCAACTCGTGATACTCCTTATTGAGGCGCACATAGCGCTTCATGTCGGAAATCACATCGGGGTCGGATATAAGGGTGCTGACCTCCTCGAAGCGAGCGTCTATGCCGTCAAGGCGATGCAGCAGGGCTGATTCGGGCATAATCTGAAATTTGGTATTTTACCGTGAAGTTTTGCGCAAAGTTAGCAAAATTCGGCCAAACTTTTGCTATATCGCGGTAAAAGCGTTAGATTTGCAAATAAAAACCAATCGCTACACGTATGAAGATTTTCACCCGCACAGTTATTGCGGTTACCCTTTCGGCGCTGACTATGCAGGCTCTGGGGGCAGAGAAGGCAACTCCGAGCGCTCTCAGAGTGGTCCACAGTCAGGTTGGCGACAGTTCGGCAGGTGTACCCGGAAAGCTCCGGCTTTATAATATAGGTAAGAAGCAACAATATTCGTCGGCCGATAAAGCCACATTCGATACCGATATACAGTCGCCCAAATCAGTCACTTACAGCCTCGACGGCAAGACCTTCTATGTCAATTCGCTCGAGGGTTGCAAGACTGCGGTATACGACTCCAAGACCCTGGAGAAAAAGGGTGTAATCGAATACCGTTTCTCATCGGGCGAAGGTCCCCTGTGGGCAAAACCGTCGGGCTTCTACACCTTCACCCACTACAAAAACGGCGAGCTCCGAGACTTCCTCGGCAAACCGGTGGAGAGCACCTGGAGTCACAACGGCCGTTATCTTTGGGTACCCTTCTACCGCCGCACGTTCGACATCAACGCCCAGGACCCCTCGGCAATTGCAGTAATTGACGCTCGTAAAAACGTCATAATCAAGATGTTCGAGACGGGCCCCCTCCCCAAGATGGTAGCGACTTCGAACGACGGCAACCTTATCGCCGTGACACACTGGGGCGACAACACCGTGGGCTTCATCGACATAACCGGCAGCGATCCCGACAAATGGCATCATCTGGAGCCTTTAGCAGCCGGGGCGAAACTCACTCTGAATTTCCCCATGAATTCGGCGGTGAACCGCGATTCCAACTCCGGGTTGCTGCTGCGGGGCACCGTATTCACTCCCGACGACCGCTATCTGTTGGTATCGGGCATGGCCGGACCGATGTCGGTGTTCGACATCAAGGCGCACCGCTATGTGGGGTCGGTGCCGTCGGTGAGCAATGTGCGTCACCTTGCCATATTCGACGGAAATCTTTACGGCTCATGCAACACTGCCGGAACCGCCATCAAAATGTCGCTCGACTCCTTGGTAGCCGGCATTGACCGGGCTGTGGCATCAGGGTCGAAAAGCATCTCGTTCAACGGCGGAATAAAACGCGTCAGCGTCGGTTCGGGAGCCCGCACTCTTGAGGTATCGCCCGACGGAAAATATCTCTTTGTGGCCTGCAACTCAGGAAACGCCGTCTATGTGGTCGATGCAGAGAGCATGACCGTAGTCGACCATATCCGCAACGATTCATACCCCGTTGGACTCGCACTGTCGCCTGACGGCACTCAGATGATTGTAACCTCACAGGGCAGAAAGGGTGCAGGTGGTGGCAACGCCATCAATATTTATAAGGTAGTACGCCCCGATCTGCCAAATGGTGTACCCGTCAAACAATCCGTTTTGGCCGACGGCGGGGAGGAGGACCTTATCGAGGGTAATACGCCGGCCGCACCCGTGGAAGATGAAGGGGGTATTGACTCCGATACGCTTATGATAATTATCATATCCATGATTGCCGGTCTGCTCGTGTTCGGTTGCATCATGTACTTTTATCCCCGCAAGCGACGCGACAGTAACGGTCGCCGCAAGCGCGAAGACATCGACGGTTTCATCGGCGAAGATTGACACCAATAATGACTGATATAGAAATACTTACAAGGCTTTACCACGAACGGTTTGCCGTAGAGCCCGACCTGATTAAGCCAATCGCCGGCGCCGGTAGCGACCGCCGGTATTTCATCATCGAAGGGGAGGGGAACCGCGTGGTCGGCACTGTCGGCACAGACCTGCGCGAGAACCGCGCATTCCTCTATCTGGCCCGGCAAATCGGCCGACAGCTACCCGGAGCCGTTCCCGAAATCCTCGCCGAGAGTCCCGACGGTATGGCATACCTGCAGAGCTTTGCAGGGGAAATGTCGCTCTTTGACCTTATGGCCAGTGCCCGCAACTCCGGAATATATTCTGTCAATGATGAAGAGATGCTCGGCGAAGCCATGCGCCTGCTGGCCCGCATTCAGATTCAGGGCGCCAGAGGAATGGATTTCGACCTCTGTTATCCCGAAGCGGCCATGAATGCCAACATGGTGCGATGGGATCTCAATTACTTCAAATACTGTTTTGCCAAACCGCGACATCTCGCTATCGACGAGCCGGCGCTTCAGGCCGACTTCGACAGCATGGAGCGGATTCTCCTCGACGATGAATGCCATTGGTGCACCTTCATGTATCGCGATTTTCAGAGCCGCAACGTGATGGTCTCAGCCGACCGGCACCTTACCGGCATCGATTTTCAGGGAGGCCGACGCGGCCCCGTGGAATACGACGTGGCATCGTTCGTCTGGCAGGCCAAAGCCGCATATCCCGAATCGCTTAAAACCCGCCTGACCGATATCTACCTCGGCGAAGCTGTGCGCATCGACCCCACGTTTGATGTGGCCGATTTCCGGCGGCGTTTGCCGGCATTCGTGCTGTTCCGCGTGATGCAGACGCTCGGCGCATACGGTTTCCGGGGAACCGTAGAACACAAACCCCATTTCCTGCGCTCCCTCGATGCCGGAATTAGGAATTTATTCAATGTCGTCACTGCGGAATTTCCTCAATTAAAGGTCGAATTTCCGATTATATACGGCTTGGCATCACAAGCTTATGCGTCGTTGCCTGATAAAGAGAAACTCGAGGGCGTCAACACCGAATCCCCGCTGACAGTAACGGTGATGAGCTTCTCATATAAGAAGGACGGTTACCCGACAGACGACTCAGGCAACGGCGGCGGATTCATTTTTGACTGTCGGGCAGTACACAATCCCGGCAGATATGAACAATACAAACCACTGACCGGCATGGACGCTCCCGTCAGGGAGTTCCTCGAATCGAACGGCGAAATTTTCCCGTTCCTCGACAACGCATTCGCATTAGTTGACCGCGCGGTCGAGAAGTATGTCAGCCGCGGATTCTCATCGCTGCAAGTAGGGTTCGGCTGCACGGGAGGACGTCACCGGTCGGTCTACTCAGCCAATGCCATGGCCGAACACCTCCGGGCCAAGTACCCTCAGGTACACGTAAGGGAACTTCACCTCCAACAACCGCACCTCAACAGATGAAAGCTATGATATTTGCGGCCGGGATAGGCAGCCGCCTCAAACCCTTCACCGACTCGCACCCTAAAGCGCTTGCGCCGGTGGCCGGACGACCCGCTATCGAACACGCTATCCGCCACATAAGCAGCGAAACCGGCATAACCGATTTCGTTGTCAACATTCATCATTTCCCTGAACAAATCCGTGAATGGGCCGCAGGCGCTCCCATCCCCGACGTCACCATCCGTTTTAGCGATGAGTCAGACCTGCTGCTCGATACCGGTGGCGGCCTGCTCAAAGCGCTGCCGTTGCTCGAGAGCGGCGACGACGATTTAGTGATAGTCCATAACGCCGACATCGTCTCAGACTTCCCCATAAAATCTATGGTGGAGAGGATGCGATTCACCGACGCAGATGCAGTACTGCTAACCTCAGGGCGCAACTCTTCGCGCCAACTACTATTCAAGCCCGACGGCACCCTCGCCGGATGGCGCAACAATACGACCGGAGAGACAAAACCCGCCGACATCGACGTTACGGGACTCACCCCCTTGGCATTCGGGGGCGTACACATCATACGCCTGTCGCGTATCGCACCACTACTGAAAGAGTTCGCCGCCGAAGCGGGCAACATCTTTTCAGTGACCCCATTCTATCTCAGCATCATGCACGCGGCTAAAATCCTTGCATTCACCCCCTCGTCGCCATTCCGCTGGTTCGACATCGGCACCCCCGCCAAGCTCGAAGCCGCCACCGCCGCGTTCCAATCATAGTAGCGCAACACACTCATCCATATACGAAAACAGGCTGTGCCTATTTTTGACACAGCCTATTATTGGCAACACTTAAGAGTTTTATGGTTTCTTATTGAAGAAAATATAGAGGTAAATGACTACATTACCCTTACCGGGAACGCTCTTGTTGCCCAGTTCGTGCGTCAAGACGCAGCGATTGACGCTCTCATACTTCCACCATAAATCCGAACCATCGATTTCGGAAAGATGGAATCCTTCTTTGTCAAACTTGTATGTGCCGCTAATTATGCCGATGACCTGCGAGAGAGCCTCGTTGTCGGTAGAAACCTTGTACGAGCCCTCGTTATCGCTTTCACCCGGCGTAAATTTCAGTTTAACCGGGGCACCGAGTTCGGGGGTATCGTCATTCTTGTAGAGCGTAGCGTATGCAGTGTACTTGCCATGAAGAATATCGTTCTTGAAAGCTAAGGTATCGATGGGCTCGTCGAGTAAGCGGTTTGAATAGAGAAAGCACGGGTTGCCGGCAGGTTTCCTACCGTTAAACATCCTGCCGGTAAATGTATAGCCTTTATCGGGCGATGCCATCTGAAGTTTCATACTGCCGGAAACAACATTGAGTTTGTTGCCGGTAACATCCCACGAGCCGCCGAATTTTCCGCCGCCAAGGGTCCATGTGATATTGTTCGGTTCAAGGTTGAGCTGTTGAAACATCCATAACCCGCCATTAAAGTCTGCACTTGTATCAATAAAACCGCGATACATTGTATTGACCAGCGCGTCATCATCTATAGCAGGGCCTGTAACTACAGCCTGGGTTTTGGGCTTGGTGGCTTTTTTAGTAGTCGTGGTACGGCGTGTAGTGGTTCTGCGCTTCTGCGCCGAAAGATCGGCCGTACCGGTCAGTAAGCCGACAGCAAGCAGTGCGCATACAATCAGTTTGAATTTCATACGATTCGATATTTAAAAATTTGAGTTTGAATGTGAATAATCGGTCGAGTCATTATCGAATCAGCACCATGGTCAGAGTCATGCCTGAGACGCTGCCGAAGGGTATCTTGATATAGGTGGCATCATCGTAGATTGTGCCCGTAACGGTCTTCCCGGTAGTGTCAGTAAGTGTTACTTTTGAGCCGTCAATGCTGTATGTACCCTTCATATTGCCGAAAATATTCTGCAGAGCGGCATTATCGCAGGTCAGCGTGTATGTGCCGTCGGGATTAAAAGCGAAGTCGCTGGTTACACACATTTCACCTCCCGACATTGACACACGAATAAATGATGTATATCCATCCGACGAACTTACGGCCGAAGCGATTGCCTCAGTCGAGCCGGTGGCCTCCTTGTGGCGCATGGGGGTTTCAAGCAACCATAGTTTAACGGGCTGTCCGTTGACCGTGACATCGCCTTCGAGGGTGGCGCCATTATCGTTTGATTTTAAAAGCGTTTTTGCCGCAGAACCGGGCACCTTAACTGACACGGTAAGATTGTTGCCGGCTTTGGTGGCAGTATAGCCTCCGGCGAGATTGACTGCATTGGCCACGCTGATTTCGGCATCCTCATCGTCGAAATTGACAGTTGTCCAAAAGTCGATGGCCTGACCCTTGGCTTTGCCGACTCCTTCGTAATGCTTGCCTTCGAGCGTTACGGCCGAGACGTTAAACACACCCAGCAACGCAAACAGCACAAATAATGTTACACTTGTTCTTTTCATTGTATATTTATTTTTGTGTAAAATGAATCATAAACTGTTCATCGGTAAAGTCAAACGCATTGTCGTTAGCGCTCTCCAATGGTATTTTGGCAAACACATTGTCGGAAGTGCCGTCATAGAGAATTAGATGTATGTTGCCATACTGCTCGGCAATCTCATATCGACCGTTTTGTAAAAAATCGTCACCAAGTTTTTCGCTCTTCCAAGAATGTTCATACTGATACTCCGAGATATGTTCTCTACGGCGATCTTCTCGCGTTGAGGCATCGCGCATATCAAAGCTTGCGGCACCAAATTTGAGCGTATATCTACCGCCTGTGAATGCTATGGTTGCATCACCGATTTTGATGCTTCCGGCCTCACCGACCATATACACATTGCCGGCAAAAGTGGCATTATCCTTGATATATCGTCCGGCAAGGCGCGTCACCTTCATTACATTCTGCACCTCGGCCTCTGTATGAGTCATCGAGCCTGGACGGCGGCGTCTTTGAGCATGAGCTGACTCCGGCAGAGTTATGGCTACAAATATGAAACTTATAGCCAAAACAGCATAGAAGTTTTTTATCATATACGTATGAATATCCGTTTTACTAATATTTAGAGACAAAGTTACCTTCTTTTCGGGGGATAAGTTTGGTTCATTTTGGTTCCTTTGATATCGAGCTAAGCATTATAGTCGATTTTGGGCGCGGAAAGCGCCGACCGACAGTAGCGCCTTGTTGCTTGCGGCATTACGGAAAGAGTTTGAAATATCAATGATGCTTCCTGGCTCATGTGCCGGCAAAGTATACGCCATCGGGGAAGTTGACGGCATCGGTCCGTGCATCGTAATGGACTGCATCGATGGCGGACCGCTGTATCTCGACAACCTTCGGCTGCCCGGACATACTCCCACCATATACGTCTGTGGCAAAATCTCCGGTGTACAGTTAAAGGTGGTGCGATATCCCAACTGCGGAGAACCGTCGGTGGGGGGGGGATATACGCGAAAGGCGGTTTTTAACCGTCGGCCTCGCAACTGAGCAGTGCCGGCGGTTAAAAACCGCCTTTTCGTGGGGTGTGGGAGTTATTCGAATTCCAGAAGAGGATCGTTGGCACCGACAACCTGGTCGGAGGCCACGAGTACCTGCTTGATTACGGCATCCTTTTCGGCCTCAAGGTCGTTCTCCATCTTCATGGCTTCGTACACCAGCATTACCTGGCCTTTCTTGACCTTATCGCCGGGTTTGACGTTGATTTCAACAATCTTACCGCCCATGGGTGCGCAGAATACTTCGCCGGTAATCTCCTGAACTGCAGGTGCTTCAGTCTTTTTGTCGGATGCAGCGGGTGCGGCTGCTGCATCCGGTTTCTCGGCTTTGCGGACATTCTTCAGGAAGGTCTTGGCAACGTTGGGGAGCAGTTCGAGCAGAAGGTCCTCCTCCTTGTTCGATGCCAGAGGCACTCCGAGTTCCGGATCAACGGGATTCTCAGGTTTCTTGTACGATGATACATCGTATGCCTTCTCGGCAGCGTCGCCGGTAATCTTCTCTCGGAAAGCGGGATCAACCGGCACGGGAGTGTGGCCGTATTCACCCTTGACGAGCGAGATGAACTGGTTGTTGGCCTGGGTATAATCGGGATTCCCTTTGCGGCGGTCCATGGCGAGTAGCACAGCCTGCGAACCCACAATCTGCGAGGTAGGTGTTACCAGGGGCACCAGACCGGCATCGCGGCGTACCTTCGGAATCAGGCGCATAGCGTCGTCGAGCAGGTCGCTGGCGCCGAGCGATTTCAGCTGGGCAACCATGTTGGAGTACATACCGCCCGGCACCTCAGCCTCCTTGACGAGCAGGTTCGGTTTCGGGAAACCGAAGTAATCTTCGATAGCGTGGCACTCTTTGAGCAGTTCCTCCTCATTGTTGGCCTTGGCGGCAGCAATAGCGCGGTCGAACATGGCGTCGAGCTCGGCGGGAAGTTCTTTTAGCGGGTCGAAGTGCTTGGGGAAGTGGTCTTTATTGAGGTCGAAGTCAGCAAGACGACGGCGTACACCTTCGAGTTTTTCGCGGATTTCGCCAACCTTCTCCATGTTGACGTCGACTTCGATACCCATCTTCTTACAGAAGATATAGATAAGTTCGATAGCAGGAGCGGCTGAACCTTCGCCGAACCACCAGATGTTGGTGTCGAGAATATCCACTCCATTGAGGATTGCCATCACGCCTGATGCTAGCCCGTAGCCGGGAGTACAGTGGGTGTGGAAGTCTACAGGAACACTGACGGCAGCCTTCAGTTTGCCGATAATCGAAGCGGCGCGCGAGGGGTTTACCAGGCCGGCCATATCCTTGAGGGTGATAATCTTGGCACCAAGGGCTTCCATGGCCTTGGCCTTCTCTACGAAGTATTCGTCGGTGAAAATCTTCTTCGGCGCAGGAGCAGCCTCGGCCTTCTTGCCGAAGAGTTTGCCGAAGAAGCCTTTCTTCTCGGGCTCGGGAGCGGGTTCCTCCTTGGGGTCAACGGTGTAGCAGACAGCGGCGTCGGCGATACCGCCTAATTCGTTGATCAGGCGGATTGATTCCTTTACGTTGTCGATATCGTTGAGGGCATCGAAGATACGCATTATATTAAGGCCATTCTTGATAGCCTCCTTATAGAAACCTTCAAGTACCGAATTGGGGTAGGGAACGTAACCGAAAAGGTTACGGCCGCGCGAAAGGGCCGACAGAAGCGATTTGCCCTCTATTGCCTTCGAGATTTTGCGCAGACGATCCCAGGGGGATTCTCCTAGATAACGCATCACGGAATCGGGCACGGCACCGCCCCAGACCTCCATGATATAAAATCCGGCATCCTTATACAAAGGAAGCAGCGGATCAATGTCTTCCTGTTTCAGACGGGTAGCGAACAGCGACTGCTGGCCGTCGCGCAGAGTAAGGTCCCTGATTTTCAGTTTCTTGTTTTCCATATCAAATAACTGTGTTGGGGATTAATAATTATCTTGTCGGCAAATATAAGAATTATTCCTCCGTAAACCAAAAAATAATTAATGTTTGAAAGCTACTTTTTGCACTAATTTCCACCCGCTTTAACGTTTAATCAATTACTAATTACTATTTTACAAAATTCTCAGCCATTATATACCGAACTGAACTTTTTGTGGCGCTTCAAGCGTGAAATTACAATTTCGTAAGTATGTCTTTATAGCTCTTCATGATAAGAGGCTGTGTAGTCGTTGTGTCGTCGTTTCAAAAAGAAAATCCATAAAATTTTCAGTTGCTTTAGCAAAAGTTTTGTAATTTTGTACCCAGATAAATATTAACCCGCTATGCAACTATTTGACCGCCTTATTAAACGTGCCGCAGAAAACACAAGGACCATAGTTCTTCCCGAGGGTACAGAAACCCGCAACCTGCAGGCCGCTAATCGCATTATTGCTGAAAAACTCGCAAAAATCATACTTATAGGCCGACAGGACGAAATAACCGCCCGCGCTGTCGAGCTGGGCCTTACCCATTTAGGTGAAGCTAAGGTTGTCGACAATAACGACCCGGCTGTCATTGACAAATACTCACCACTCTTCTACGAACTACGCAAAAAGAAGGGCATATCGATGGACGACGCCCGCCGTTATACTGCCAACGAGCTCTACTTAGGTTGCCTGATGGTGAAAGCCGGGGATGCCGACGGTATGGTGTCAGGCGCCACCCACACTACGGGAGATGTGCTCCGCGCGGCATTCCAGATAATCAAGACACGCAAGGGTATCGACACCGTATCGGGCGCATTCATCATGCTTCTGCCCGAGAACAGCCCCTACGGCTCCGACGGTGTGATGATTTTCGCTGACTGTGCCGTGGTACCTGACCCTGACGCACATCAGTTGGCCGAAATCGCCGTTTGCTCGGCGCAGACCGCCCGTGAAGTCGCCGGCATCGACCCCCATGTGACAATCCTTTCATTCTCCACCAAAGGGAGCGCCAAGCACGAACGTGTCGACAAAGTTATCGAAGCAACCCGAATCGCTCACGAAATGGCTCCGGACCTCGACCTCGACGGCGAACTGCAGGCCGACGCAGCCATCGTGCCGGAAGTGGCCGCGCACAAAGCCCCGGAAAGCCACACGGCAGGTCACGCCAACGTGCTGATATTCCCGTCGCTCGAAGTAGGCAACATCGCCTACAAACTTGTACAGCGTATTGCCGGCGTAGAAGCCGTAGGACCGCTTCTGCAGGGCCTTGCCGCTCCGGTAAGCGACCTGTCGCGCGGTTGTGTGGCCAATGATATCTACAAGACCATAATCATGACCGCAAATCAGGCCATACACGAAGCGTAACTCTCGGGCCCGGGCATCCCCGTCGTCTTGATTGCGAATGATAAATACCGAACAACTAACACCTTACATCAAAAATATGAAAATTCTTGTGCTGAACTGCGGCAGCAGCTCTGTGAAATACAAGCTCATCGACACCTCCAACGAAAAAGCCCTCGCCGAAGGTGGCGTAGAGAAAATCGGTCTGCCCGACGGATTCCTCAAATATAAAAAGAATGACGGCGAGAAGGCCATCAAACAGTTAGGCCTCGTCGACCACAAAGGGGCCGTCAAGGCTGTGCTCGACATTCTTACTGACCCCGTCGACGGCTGCATCAAATCGTACAGCGAAATCGACGCCGTAGGTCACCGCGTAGTGCATGGTGCCGAGAAATTCTCGAAGAGCGTACTGCTCACCGACGAAGTGATTCAGCAGGTAAAAGATTGCTACGACCTCGCCCCGCTCCACAACCCGGCCAATGTTACCGGCATCGAGGCGGTAGAGGAGATACTTCCCGGTATCAAGCAGGTTGGCGTGTTCGACACGGCCTTCCACCAGACAATGCCAGCTAAATCATTCATGTACGCACTCCCTTACAAATTCTATAAAGAGGACGGCGTACGTCGCTACGGTTTCCATGGCACAAGCCACCGCTACGTTTCGCAGCGCGTGTGCGAAATCCTCGGCTGCGACATCACCAAGAAAAAAATCATCACCTGCCATATCGGCAACGGCGGCTCAATTACCGCCGTGGAGTTCGGTAAGAGCGTCGACACTTCGATGGGACTGACCCCGACTGAGGGCCTGATGATGGGCACCCGCGTAGGCGACGTAGACCCCGGCGCACTCACCTTCATCATGAAGAAGCACAATCTCTCGGCCGATGACCTTCAGAAAATCATCAACAAGGAGAGCGGAATGCTTGGCATCTCGGGCGTATCGTCGGATATGCGTGAAATCGACACCGCCATACGAGAGGGCAATGAGCGCGCCAAGCTCGGCCTGGAGATGTACAAGCAGCGGATTATCAAACACATCGGCGCATACGCGGCCGAAATGGGAGGCGTTGACATCATCGTCTTCACCGGTGGAGTAGGAGAGAACCAGGCCGACGTACGGGCCGACGTTTGCCGTCCCCTCGGATTCATCGGCGTGCAGCTCGACGAAGCCCTCAATGCCAAGACCCGCGGTACCGAGACAGTCATTTCGACCCCCGAGTCAAAGGTAGCCGTCGTTGTAGTTCCCACCGACGAAGAGTTGATGATAGCCCGCGACACCGCCGCCCTTGTAAAATAAAAAACATGAATTTGTTTATAACCTGGAACGTCGACCCGGTACTTTTCACGCTCGGCCCCGTGAGCGTGAGGTGGTACGGGTTGATGTTCGTCATCGGATTCATACTCGGCTACAAGATAATGGAGCGGATGTTCCGCCACGAGGGAGTGCCCCGCAAATGGCTCGACATACTGCTGATTTATGTAGTGTTCGCCACGATAGTAGGCGCCCGCCTGGGTCACTGCCTGTTCTATGAATGGGATTACTTCTCGAAGCACCCGGTGGAGATACTCTACACATGGCATGGCGGCCTTGCCTCACACGGCGGCACAATAGGCCTTATGATTGCCGTAATACTTTACAGCATCTTCGTAACCAAACGCAACCCGTTCTGGACCTTCGACCGCCTCGTGATACCGATAGCACTCGTCGGCGCGCTCATACGTATCGGCAACCTCATGAACCACGAAATCTACGGGCATACCACCGACATGCCCTGGGGATTCCGCTTCATAGCCAACGTCAACGAATGGATGGCCGGGGCCCCGGCAATATACACAGCCCCGTCCCACCCCACACAAATCTACGAAGCATTGGCCTACCTGGCTCTCTTCGGACTTCTGATGTGGATGTACTGGAAGAAAAACGCCGGCGAACGTCCCGGACTCATATTCGGCGTATTCTTCATCTGGCTCTTCACAGCCCGGTTTCTCATAGAATTCATCAAGAACGACCAGGAAGCCTTCGAAGCCAGCATGACCCTCAACATGGGCCAGTGGCTCTCCGTACCATTCATCCTCATGGGAGTGGCATTCGTGATATATTCATTCATCCATAAACCATTCAAGATACGTTATCCCGACAAATTCCCACCTGACAACGAGCCTGCATATAAGCTCGACTGAGCGTTAACAATAGTTAAATTTTCATTAAGCCGACATCAGCCCTTGCGCAGATGCCGGCTTAAACGTATATTTGCACCGCAAAAATGACCGTCGGCCATAGAGATGGCCGACACGCAACGCAAAACACGGGGATGACTGGTTTTGACAGCGTGTAGAGGCGGTGTGGAAGCATGCAGAGCAACGGTATCAGTTCTCTATAATCATCGGTATCAAAATTTTAAATGGCGAAAACAACTACGCTCTCGCTGCTTAATCGAAGCACAGTAGATTAGCTTTATCTCCGCAACAGTTGCAGAGACGAGACATCACCCGATTGTCCTCTTCCCGAGACTAATCGACAAGGTGGTGCAGGTAAATCGGGAATAGGGGGCCGATAGCTCCGGGAAGCCCCCGAGATTTCAGGAGATAAGCGTGTAATTGGTAGTTTCTTGCCTGTTGCACGACGAAAACCAAGTAGAAACTAAGCATGTAGAAACCACATTGGTTCCACGTTTGGACGAGGGTTCAAACCCCTCCATCTCCACTAAGTGTTCCGGACACTCTCCGGCTCACACAGGACAAAATCAAGACAAGAGGCTGTGTCAAAATAGGCGCAGCCTCTTGTCATAACATGCTGTAAAACATAAAACAAAGCCCTGACTTTCACAAGCCGGGGCTT
>CAMEPD010000038.1 GCA_945931475.1 uncultured Muribaculaceae bacterium
TATCATATTTCAGGCAAATCGATAGAATTTAGTTTTTCATAAAAATTTCATGATATTATATTGAGGCGGCGGATGCGTGCAGGAGAGGATAATCTGTGAAGAGAGCAGAGAAAAGAGGGGTGTGGGAAAAAAGCATCCGTATCCCGACGATTCGAAAAAGATATGGATTTCATGGTCGATGAGCGGCAGACAATGCCCCTCCTCGGGAACTGTCGTCATTTACACATTCCGGCGAGACAGAATAAGCCGCAACTACGAAGCAAAGACATCCATATTATTGAAAATCAGCCGCTAACGATATCGAAAATGCGTTAAACCGCAGTGGCACAGGGGCCGAACGGAAGCCCCCGACAACATATCTCTTTAGAATCGATGGCAAAATTAGATGAAATGGCTTACAACGCAAAAGAAAAATTAAAAAAAGTTTACTTTAAAAATGTTAAAAATCATTAATCAATCTTTCCGCTGCCTATTGCGGCCTTGAACGATGCGGGTACGGGGGTGCTGAAATCCATAAGCTTGCCGCTGACGGGGTGCACGAATCGCAGAGTCATGGCATGGAGCATCAGGCGGTTGGCCGGCGACGATTTGGCGCCGTACTTGCGGTCGCCTGCGATGGGGTGACCGAGGTCTTTCATGTGGACGCGAATCTGGTTCTTGCGGCCGGTCTCGAGCTGCAGCTCCACGAGGGTGTATCCGTTGCCGTTGTCAAGGGTTTTGTAACGGGTGAACGCCAGCTGCCCCTGCGAGGCGTCGGTGGTGGAGTAGACTATATGCCGGGCGTTTTCGGCGAGGTACGATTTCACCTCCCCCACGGGCGGATCGAGGCGCCCCTCTACCACAGCGACATAGAGGCGCCGGAGCACCATATTGTTCCAGTTGTGCTGGAGGCGCTCCTTGGCCTGCTGGCTCTTGGCGAAGACCATCAGCCCGGAGGTGTGCTGGTCGAGGCGGTGCACGATGAAAAGTTTGTTACGGGGATCCTGTCGCTTTATATATTCGCGCAGTATGGAGTAAGCGGTGCCTTCGCGCACCTTGTCGTTACCCATCGACAGCAGGCCGTAACCCTTGTTGACCACGATGATGTCGTCGTCCTCGTAGACGAGTTTCAGCCGGCGGTTGTAGAAGGTCACGAAGGGGCGGGTGACGTTGACCTGCACTCGGTCGCCGGGGGCGAGGGGAGTGTCGAACTGGGCGGTTACCACGCCGTTGACCATCACCTGGCCGTACTTGAGGAACCCCTTGATGGCCACGCGCTTACGCTCGGGCATCGAGGCGATGAGGTGCTCCATGAGGGTGGTGTCGGTCCCGACGGGAAGGGTGACGACACAGTCGGGGCGGAATGGCATTCTTTCGGCGCCGGGCTTGACGGGGATTACGTGGCGGGTTTTGTTGCGGCGTGGTTGCATGGCTTAGAGGGAGAGAGGGGGATGGTTACGGCGTTGCTTATTTTTTAGAACGGGAGGAGCGGGTTTTGCGGGGCTTGGCGTCCTGGTCGGCGATGATGGCCTTGCACTCCTCGAGGGTGAGGGCGCGCGGGTCGGCTACACTCTTGGGTATCTTGTAGTTATTACCTTTCGAAGCGATGTACACGCCATAACGGCCGTTGAGTATCTGTATGTCGTCGTCCTCGAAGACACGCACCACGCGGTTGGCCTCGGCCTGACGTTTGGCTTTTATCAGCTCCTCGGCTTCGTCGAGGGTGATCTGCGCCGGTGAGATGTCCTTGGGGATGGAGATAAACTTGTTGTCGTGGCGGATGTAGGGGCCGAAGCGGCCGATGGCCACGGTGACGTCCTTACCCTCGAACTCGCCGATATGCCGGGGGAATTCGAAGAGCTTAAGGGCCTGTTCAAGGGTTATGTCGTTAATTGACTGGCCTTTGAGCAGCGAGGCGAACTGCGGTTTCTCCTCGCCGTCGCCGTCGCCGAGCTGCACCATGGGGCCGAAACGGCCGATTTTCACCGAGACGGTGTGGCCGCTCTTGGGGTCGGTGCCGAGGACGCGCTCGCCCACCTTGTGCTCCAGGCGGATGTCGGAGGCGTTCTCCACTTCGGGGTGAAAGTCGGTGTAGAATTCCTGTATCTCCTTGTGCCAGGGGAGCTTGCCGCTGGCAATATCGTCGAATTTCTCCTCAACCTGGGCGGTAAAGTTATAGTCGAGGATGTTGGGGAAATATTCGGTGAGGAAATCGTTGACTACCATGCCGATATCGGTGGGGACGAGTTTCCCCTCCTCCGAGCCGACGGTCTCGGTACGGGTGGTCACGGCGATGGGCTTTCCGGGCTTGAGAGTGAGGATTTCGAAGTCGCGGGGTGTGCCTTCGCGCGAACCCTTCTCGACATAGTCGCGCTGCTGCACGGTCGACACCATGGTGGCGTAGGTCGAGGGGCGCCCGATGCCGAGCTCTTCCATCTTCTTTACGAGGGCCTTCTCGTTGTAGCGGGCCGGAGCCTCGGTGTAGCGCTGCGTGGCGGTAATCTCCTCGGCGGTCAGGGCGTCGCCCTTGCGCATCTCGGGGAGCAGGCCCTTTACGTCGTCCTGCTCGTCATCGTCATCGGTGCCACCGATGTACACTTTCAGGAAGCCGTCGAAACGGAGCACCTGACCGGCGGCGCGGAAGTGCTCGGGGCGTCGGTCGATGGCGATATCCACGGTGGTGCGCTCGAATTCGGCGTCGGTCATCTGCGAGGCCACGGTGCGCTTCCATATCAGCGAGTAGAGGCGGCGCTCCTGGGGCGTGCCCTGAATCTCCGACTTGCTGATGTACGACGGGCGGATTGCCTCGTGAGCCTCCTGGGCTCCCTTCGAGGTGGTATGGTAGTGGCGCTCCTTATAATATTGGGCGCCGATATTTTCGTTGATTTCCTTGCGGAGGGCCTCCATGGCCGAGGCCGACAGATTCACCGAGTCGGTACGCATATAGGTGATGTGTCCCTCCTCGTAGAGGCTCTGGGCGATGCGCATCACCTGCGACACGGAGATTCCGAGCTTCGACGATGCCTCCTGCTGAAGGGTGGAGGTGGTGAAGGGGGGGGCCGGGGCCTTGCGCACGGGGCGGACGTTCACCGAGTCGACCGTGAACCGCGCGCCTTCGCAGGCGGTCAGAAACTCCCGGGCCTCGGCGTCATCGGCCAGTCGGCGCGACAGTTCGGCGCGCACGGGCTTGCCGCCGGGGGTCATGAAGTCGGCATTGATGCGGTAGTACTGCTCGGGCTTGAAATTGCGGATCTCCTTTTCGCGATCCATTACAAGGCGCGCGACGGCCGACTGTACGCGTCCCGCCGACAGAGCCGGCTTAATCTTCTTCCAAAGCACGGGACTGAGTTCGAAACCCACAATTCGGTCGAGCACACGGCGCGCCTGCTGGGCGTTTACCAGGTCGATGTCGATTTCGCGGGGATGCTTCATGCCTTCGAGCACATCCTCAGGGGTGATGGTGTGGAACACCACGCGACGAGTTGTCTTCGGGTCGAGGCCCAGGACCTCCGAAAGATGCCATGCGATAGCCTCCCCCTCGCGGTCCTCATCGGTTGCGAGCCATACGGTGTCAGCCTGCTTGACCGCCCGCTTCAGGTCGGCCACAACATTCTTCTTGTCCTCCGGAATCTCGTATACCGGCTCGAAGTCACCCTTCTTGTCCGTATCGATACTGAAGTTCTTTTTGCGAAGGTCGCGTATGTGGCCCACAGAGGCCAGCACCTTATAATCGGGTCCAAGAATCGACTCGATTTTCGCAATTTTGTTTGGTGACTCAACTATTACAAGATTCTTCGCCATGCTTTCTATCATTTTTACGCACACATATAATATAATATATAATGTGTGCCTTGGGGTAATTCGGGCGCAAAATTAGCAATTTTTGTTAACATTGCCCTCCCCTACCTCTAAATTTTTTCATTTCCTCTTCCATACTAACGCACATCACTCCCCATTTTGTGCACCAACAGCACTCCAGTTCTCTTTATAAGCCCTAATTATCGGGCATTTATCATGACTGCAAAGTAACTCTATTTCTATCAGTCCCCCAAATTCCGTCTCAATATTTGACAGTTGGCGATGACAGAAAGTCGCGACAGTCTGCCGGGGTGATACATGAGATTCAGTTTTCAACCGAAAGAAGACGTTTGCAACCGCGTAGTAGCCGAGCGCTCGCCGAGCGCCGGCATCCCTCATTTTGGTCCAATTTCTTTGCATCCTTTTGTGGGCCGGCGCTCGGCCACTACTTTCCGTGGACTTCGTTCCTCGGAAACAAGGAGGGTGTATCCAAATTCATTAAAGGCAGTAAATTGCAGGGTCGCGGCACAATGCTTTTATGTTAAGGATGTTTCAGGTAATTGTAGAGACATCGCTTCGCGATGTATACGTTGCAATTCTCTGATTTTCAACCGCTGACATCGCAAAGCGATGTCCCTACATTCTTTGTCGATTAAGTTAAAATCATTGTGCCGCGGCCCTACTGCAAGGCGCAAAAAGGCGATGTGCCGAATTCTGACACATCGCCTTTTGATATTCTGGTCGGGAACTGATTATTCGGCTTTCTTCTCCTTCTTGGGAGCGGCTTTCTTCTTCGCAGGGGTCTTAGCGGCGGCCTTGGGCGCCTTGGTGGCCTTGGCGCCTTTGGCGGAGGCCTTTGCGGCGGCCTTCTCCTGAGCTACTGTGGCGGGGTTGGCGCCATGCTGACGCAGGAGGTGCTCTTCGTTGAAGTGCTCAAGGTCGGTGCGGTACGACAGCACCTCTTTCTTGAGGGTCTCGATTTCGGCCGACTGGTTGCGGATGGTGGTAAGCAGTGCGTTAAGCTCTTCATTCTCAACCGACATGGGATATTGGTCCTCGACACGCACGATGAAGTCGGAGAGTACGTTCATGTAGTTGATGAAGGCGTCGTAGGGGGTATCGTAGGGCGAGAAGTTGGCGTGTACGGCGCCGTCGCCGAAGTGCTTGGTCGACATATAGAAGAAGTGGTCGCTGGCCTGAAGGCGTCCCCAGTCCTGCTTGAGCATACGGTTGTCGCACAGATGCACGCGTTCGGCCACGGAGTAGAGCTTGTTGAAGGCTTCATTCTGGAGTTTGTTGCCGAGCCATGCCGAGGTGTCGCGGGCTTCGTCGGCCCATGAGATGGGGTGAACAATCGAGATGGTGTCGACGGGTTTGAGGAGCTTGCAGGCTTCGGTGGGAGTGAGGAATTCCACACCCTGCTCGGCGGCGAAGCGGGGCAGCGCCTCGAGGAACTGGAAGATGCCCGATTCGGCCTGCTGGAACTCGCCGAAGGTCTCTAAGTTCATGAAGAGGTTGAAAATCTGCTCCTCGCGCGGAGTGTTGGCGATCCAGCCGATATACTTGTCGGCGGTGAGGGGGTATTCGTTCCACGAAGTGTCGGAGAAGCGGTTGGTGATATCCTCAGAGAGCTTGTCGTTCTTCAGGAGAAGTTTCAGCTTGGGCTGCGACGCTGCGGCGTAGACGTAATTGGGTGATTTCCAGCCGAGGATATGCTTTGCACCTTCGGTGATACATCCTTTGAAGCCCATGTCGTAGATCTGGGGAGCCAGTTCGTCGGAGTAGATGAGCTCGGTGTTGCGGAACACGTGGGGTGTCACTCCGAGCAGGCTCTTGAGCTTGTTGCGGTGCAGGTCGACCTGGATGCGGAACTCGTCGGGGTCGGCCAGCGAAGCCAGCGAGTGGTCGTAAGTCTCGGCGAGGAATTCGCACTTGCCGGTCTTGGCGAGCTTGCGGAGAAGGTCGACGAACTCGGGCACGTACTGCTCGCACTGCTCCAGGGCCACGCCCGAGATGGAGATGGCGCAGCGGAATGCGCCCTTGGTCTCCTCAATCATGCGCAGAAGGCTTTCGGCAGCAGGGATATACGAGCGGTGGGCGATGCGGGTGATGATGTCGTCGTTGGCGAAATCGTCGTAATAATAGTGGTCGTTGCCGATGTCGAAGAAGCGATAGCGTTTCAGACGGAACGGCTGATGTATCTGGAAATAGAAGCAGATTGCTTTCATAATCTTTTTATGGTATTGATGGCCGGGTCGCCGGCCGGGATGTTTTTAAAATCCGGGATGTTTTTGAAATGATGTAATTTACCAGCCGAGCACCTTGTGGTAGATGTCGATGACCTTCTTGCCGGCTTTGTCCCATGTAATCTGGTTGACCTCACGGAGGCCGTCCTCGCGGAGCTGCTCATACATGGCGGGATATGCGATGATAGCCGAGATGGCGTCGGCCATGGCGTCGACGTCCCAGTAGTCGGTCTTGATGACATTCGAGAGGATTTCGGCGCAGCCGCTCTGCTTGGAGATAATCGAGGGCACCCCCATCTGCATGGCCTCGAGGGGCGAGATGCCGAAGGGCTCCGACACCGACGGCATCACATACACGTCGGATGCCTTGAGCATCTCGTAGACCTGGATGCCCTTCTGGAAGCCGGGGAAATGGAAACGGTCGGCGATGCCGCGCTCGGCGGCGAGGTTAATCATCTTGTTCATCATGTCGCCCGAACCGGCCATTACGAAGCGCACGTTGTGGTAGTTCTTGAGCACACGTGCGGCGGTCTCCACGAAGTATTCGGGACCCTTCTGCATGGTGATACGGCCCAGGAAGGTAACTACATTGTCCTTGGGCTTGGTGACCTGCACGTTGAGGTAGTCCTCGGGCAGAGGTGTCACGGCGTTGTGCACGGTAGTGACTTTAGCCGGGTCGATGCCGTACTTGTCGATGACGGTGCGGCGGGTTAGGTTCGACACGGTGATGATGTGGTCGGCGTGCTCCATGCCGTCCTTCTCGATGGAGAAAACGGTGGGATTCACGTTTCCGCGGGAGCGGTCGTAGTCGGTGGCGTGCACATGTATCACCAGGGGTTTGCCCGTAACCTGTTTGGCGTGGATGCCGGCCGGATAGGTGAGCCAGTCGTGCGAATGGATTACGTCGAAGTCGACCGTGCGGGCGATCACACCGGCCACGATGGAGTAGTTGTTGATCTCCTCCAGAAGGTTGTCGGGATAGCGGCCCGAGAACTCGATGCAACCGAGGTCGTTGGTGCGCATATAGTTGAAGTCTGCGTAGATATGGTCGCGCAGGCGAAAGTAAAGGTCGGGGTCCATCACTTTGCCGATGCGGCTTTCAACATAGTCGCGGGAAACGTCGCGCCATGCGACCGGGGTTTGCGAGGCGCCGATGATGTGGGCGAATTCTTTATCCTCGTCGCCGTATGGCTTGGGGATGACGAACGTGATGTCCATGTCGCCGCACTGCCACATACCGCGTGTGAGGCCGTAGGATGCAGTGCCGAGTCCGCCAAGGATATGGGGCGGGAATTCCCACCCGAACATTAATGCTTTCATGTTTTATTGTCAGTGTCAGGGGGATATGTGTCAGGAATCGAATTTTTTGAGAGTGCGGATTGTGCGCAGCACCTCGGCGACGTTGGTGGCGTGAGAGATGGCGCCTCGGCCGGCGAAGGGCGGGTTGCCGTCGTAAAGCTGCGACAGGGAGCCGATGCACCCCTGCGACATCTCCTCCTCGAAGCCGATGAGCATACGGTCGATGTAGCTTACGCCGCTCATGCCGAACACCTTGAGGTATGCGTCGGCATAGAATCCCATCAGCCAGGGGCGCGCCGGGCCGTTGTGCAGGGCGATTTCGCGCTCCTGGGGCGAGCCCAGGTAGAAGGGGCGGTATCCGTAGCTCTTGGGCGAGAGTGTGCGCAGCCCTTTGGGGGTGAGGAGCTCGCGGGTTACCACGTCGAGCACGCTCTTGCGCTGACGGCGGTCGAGGGGCGAGTGGTCAAGGCCGATGGCGATGGCCATATTGGGGCGCACCGAGGGGTCGGAGTAGTTGCCGTCGACCCAGTCGTAGAGGTAGCCGTATTCGTTGAGGAATGTGGGCACGAAGGCTTCGCCGGCGTGGCGGGCGGTCTCCTCCCAGCGGGCGCGGCTCCCGGCGAGGGCCTCGTTGTCCTTGGCGAGCTCGGCGGCAAACTTCAGGGCGTTGTACCATAGTGCGTTGAGCTCAACCAGGAAACCGGTGCGGTGCACTACGGGGTGACCGTCCCATACGGAGTTCATCCACGATGTGGGGGTGCCGTCGTCGACCACGGCTAGCATACCGTTGTCGGCCACTTTGAGGCGCGGATGGTCGCCGCGGAGAATGAAGTCGAGCAGGTCGGCCACAATCTGGGTGTAACGCTCGGCGGCAGCCTCCATGCCGTAAGCCTTGGCGTACTGCTGGAGCGCCCAGATGGCCCACACGGGGATGTCGGGCTGGTCGATGCCGTGAATCGAGCGCGAGTCGTGCCGGACGTCCATGTAGCGCGTGAGCGACTGGATGGCGGTGCCCATGATGCGCTCGAAGTCCTCGCGGTGGTTGATGGCTATGGTATTACCCGGCAGCGACATGAAGGTGTTGCGGGCCAGCACTTTGCCCCAGGGGTAACCCGAGAGCATATACTCCTTCTCGCCCTTGAGCAGGTAGAACTGCTTGGCGGCGTTCTTAAGGCAGTTGTAGAACGATGTGCGGCATGTGCGCGAGGCGATTTCAGCGTCGTACATCTTCGGCAGCGAGCGGGTGTTGAGCTCCGACAGGCCGGCCGAGAAGATGATTGACTCACCCTTCTTGATTTTCATCTCGAAGTAGCCGGGAACCCAGAGATCCTCGGTGTAGGGAACGCCGCGGTCCATATCCTTCACATATTCGATGTTGTTGTACCAATGCGGCTCGTATACGAACTCGGGCTTCTTGGTGAACTGCATGAAGAGCGTGGGGTACCCCTCGTAGAGGCAGCAGGCCTGCCCGTTGGCTACGGGGGTCATGGCCGTATTGATGCGGTCGTTGGCCATACAGAGGGCGTTGACGTCGCGGAATGCCAGGAAGGGGCGGAAGCGGAGCGTTGTGGGCGAATGTGCCTCAAGCAGGGTGTAGCGGATAAGGATACGGTTCTCGTGCTGGATGAAAATCTTCTCCTTGGTGAGAATCACCCCGCCGACGCGGTAGGTGGTGCGGGGCACCGATTCGCAGTCGAACTCGCGGATATATTTGTGACCGTTGGGGCTGTAAACGCCGCCCTGATAGCGGTGTATACCCAAGTTGAACGGCGCGCCGTGCTGTATCACAGTCTCATCAAGTGAGCTGAGCAACACATGAGGCTTGTACTCTTCGTCGCCCAAAGGCACCACCAGCAGACCGTGCTGCTTGCGGGTATTGCATCCGACGATCGACGTACAGTGATAAGCACCCGACTGATTTGTGCGGAGCGTCTCTTTGGGCAGCGACTGCTCCAGATTAATCAGCAAGCTCTTGTCGAACTTTAAGTAACTCATTAGATGTAAGGAAATTATATTATAGATTTAAGTACAAAAGATGATAAGTCAAAAGTTTTTAAGGCAAATTGGAATCTTTTGATTAGTATCCGACCACGAAAATACAAATTATTTTGTCAATAAGCAAACGTGGTCACGAAAATTTAGATAAATCGCCACATTCTCGCCGAATGCGGCATCATCTTCATCATCGCCTTTGGTGTCTGCCGCCTGCTGGCGCTGATACCAATGCGTTTCGTGCGCCGTTCAGTCTCATAACGACAGGGCAATGTGATTTTTGGGTTTGAGGGATTATTTGTAATTTCGTGGCAAAAAATAAGATATGATTTTGAATTTTGTATTTCTCGTGGGCGGTCTCGTGCTGATTTTAGTAGGGGCCAACGCGCTGACCGACGGGGCTTCTGCCCTGGCCAAGCGCTGGGGCGTTTCAGACCTGGTAATCGGCCTGACGGTGGTGGCGTTCGGCACTTCGGCGCCCGAATTGGCTATCAGTGTGCTCTCGTCAATCGAGGGTAACGCCGGCATCGCCGTCGGTAATGTGGTAGGTTCCAACATCTTCAATATCCTGCTGATAATCGGGGTGGTGGCGCTTTGCCGCCCGATGAAGGTAGAGCGCTCGATACTCGCCAACGACATCCCGTTGGTGCTCCTGAGCAGCGTGGCGCTGTTGGTAATCGGCTGCAGTGCGGCGTTGGGGGTTGCCGGGGCACCGGAAATCAGCCGCGTAGACGGGTTGCTGTTACTGCTCTTTTTTCTTGTGTTTCTGCACTATACGTTCTCACGTGCACGCCGTCGCGCAGTGTCGGTCACCGATCCCGAGTCGCCCGAAGAGCGGGCCGGCGCCGAGATTAAGCCGATGAAGCTGTGGAAATCACTGCTGTGGGTCGGCGGAGGACTTGCCATGCTGATTTTCGGCGGCAATATATTTGTCGACGGTGCGTCGGGGCTTGCCGCGGCGTTCGGTGTGAGCGAGGACATCATCGGTCTGACAATCGTAGCCGCCGGCACATCGCTGCCCGAGCTGGCCACGTCGGTGACGGCCGCGCGCAAAGGGAATACCGGCATCGCGCTGGGCAATGTGATCGGCAGCTGTATCTTCAACGTATTCATGGTGGCCGGAGTGGCGGCAGTAGTGCGGCCGCTGCCATTCGGCGAAATAGGTTCGGTCGACCTGCTGACCCTCACGGGCGCGTCGGTGCTCTTCTGGCTCTTCGGCTATTTCTTCGGCAAGCGTACCATCACCCGCGCCGAGGGCGCGCTGATGACGACCTGTTACCTCGGCTACATGGTCTGGACAGTCGTGAACGCCTGATACTCACCCTTTCACCATCCCTTGCCGGCTGAAATACTTGCTAAAATCGGCTTTCTCCCGGAATATTTGCCGAAAAAGTGTTATCTTTGTAAAACAAACGATTATGAAAGAATTTGTAAATACACTTGAAACCACCGAGAAAGCTCTGCTTGTCGGCCTGATTACACCCCGGCAGAACGAGGCCAAGGCCGCGGAATATCTCGATGAGCTCGAATTTCTTGCCGAAACGGCCGGTGCCGTCGTTGTGGACCGGTTCACGCAGAAGCTCGAGTACCCCAACCCGCGCACTTTCGTGGGTCAGGGCAAGCTCGCCGAAATACGCGAGTACTGCGAGAAGAATGAAGTCGGCATGATAATCTTCGACGACGACCTCTCCACCAAGCAGGTCGCCAACATCGAGAAAGAGCTGCAAATCAAGGTGCTCGACCGCTCATCGCTCATACTCGACATCTTCGCCAAACGCGCCCAGACTGCCACGGCCAAGACACAGGTAGAGCTGGCCCAGTACCAGTACCTGCTTCCGCGACTGACACGACTGTGGACCCACCTGGAGCGCCAGAAGGGCGGTATCGGTATGCGCGGTCCCGGTGAAACGCAGATTGAGACCGACCGACGTATCATCCAGCGCCGCATCTCCCTGCTCAAGGAGGAGCTGCGCGACATCGACCGTCAGAAAACCCTCCAGCGCAAGAACCGCGGAAAGCTCACCCGCGTGGCCCTGGTAGGCTACACCAACGTGGGTAAATCGACCTTGATGAACCTGCTCAGCAAGAGCGACGTCTTCGCCGAGAACAAGCTGTTCGCCACCCTCGACACCACGGTGCGCAAAGTCACCATCGACAACCTGCCGTTTCTGCTCACCGACACCGTAGGCTTCATCCGCAAGCTGCCGACACACCTGGTGGAATCGTTCAAATCGACTCTCGACGAGGTGCGCGACGCCGACCTGCTCATCCACGTGGTAGACATATCGCACCCCAACTTCGAGGAGCAGATCAACGTGGTAAACAAGACATTGGCCGAAATCTGCGACAGCGGCGACAAGCCCGTAATCGTGGTGTTCAACAAGACCGATGCCTATACCCACGTGCCCAAAGCCGACGATGACCTCACCCCGCGCACGGCCGAGAACATCCCCCTCGAAGAGCTGCGACAGACCTGGATGAACCGGCTCGAACCGGGCAACTGCGTGTTCGTTTCGGCCAAAAACGGCACCAACATCGACGAGCTTAAGAAACTCATCTACGAGAAAGCGCGCCGCATCCACGCCGAGCGCTTCCCTTACAACGACTTCCTTTATCAGAAATACGACGACCTCAGCGAAAGCTGACGCCGGCCGCTAAACAAGCTCTTAAAGTTATGATCTGGACGAGGCTCATCTCCGACGTACGTTTCGGCATGGAGCACTACCGCGACGCCCATTCGCAGGGGGTGCGGTCAGACTTCCGCCGCGATTTCGACCGTCTGGTCTTCTCGTCGCCCTTCCGGCGGCTGCAGAACAAGACCCAGGTATTCCCGCTGCCCGGAAGTATCTTCGTGCACAACCGCCTGACACACTCGCTCGAGGTAGCCTCGGTGGGGCGTTCGCTCGCCTCTGAGGTATCGCTGCGCCTGGCCGACAAATACCGCGATGATCCGGCCACACTTAGCGCCCTCGACTCGTCGGGCGAAATCGTAGCCGCCGCCTGCCTGGCCCACGACCTGGGCAACCCGCCCTTCGGCCACAGCGGCGAGAAAGCCATCTCTACCTTCTTCAGCGAAGGCGACGGGGCCTCGCTGCGCCCCCATCTGACCGACGCCCAGTGGGCCGACCTCATCAACTTCGAGGGGAACGCCAACGCCCTGCGGCTTCTCACGCACCAGTTCAAAGGGCGCCGCAAGGGTGGCTTCGCCATGACCTACTCCACCCTCGCCTCCATAGTGAAATACCCCTACTGCTCCCGCTTGGCCGGCGAAAAGGGGAAATTCGGTTTCTTCACCTCAGAGGAGGAGACCTACCGCCGCATCGCCGACGAACTCGGCATAACGCGCCTTCCCGGCGAGCTGCCCCGCTACGCGCGCCACCCGCTGGTCTATCTGGTGGAAGCCGCCGACGACATCTGCTACGAAGTAATGGATATCGAGGACGCCCACAAGCTCAAAATCCTGCGCTACGACGAAGTCGAGAGCCGCTTCATGGCCTTCTTCGAGCCGAAGCGCCGCGAGCACATCGTCTCGGTCATCGCCATGCTCGACGACCCCAACGAGAAAGTGGCCTATCTGCGCTCGTCGGTAATCGGCGAACTCGTGCGCGCCTGTGCCGACACCTTCGCCGCCAACGAGGACGCCATCCTCGAAGGGCGCTTCACCGGCGAGCTGCTCGACCATGTCATCCCCCGCATAAGCGAGGCGTACGGCGAGTGTAACCGTCTGTCATGGGACAAGATATACCGGGCCCGCGAGGTGGTCGACGTGGAGCTGGGCGGTAACCGCATCATCACATTCCTGCTCCAGAAACTCATCCACGCCGTGCGTAACCCCGAACTCAACTATTCACGGCTGCTGCTGTCGCAGGTGCCGTCGCAGTACGACGTGGCCTCGCCTACCCTCTTCGGCAAGATTCAGGCCGTGCTCGACCACGTATCGGCCATGACCGACATCTACGCCCTCGACCTGTACCGCAAGCTCAACGGTCTGTCGCTCCCCGCAGTATGATTCGGCCCGAAAACAGGGAACCCGGAGGTACGGGCGACTGGCGTCCGATACCTCCGGGTCTCCGGTCAAGCATCTTCTTCAGGTGTGTCGTCAGACGTATTCATCGCTCATCCTGAAGGTGAAAGAGTTGCGTTTAACGACAACCAAAATGGCAAATATCAGGGTAAATACGAAGTTGAGGATAAAGGGGAAATGGTTGCTCGCAGTACCGAACAGTTTTATCACGTAGGGCAGAATAAATCCGGGGAGGAAAACGGCCAGGTAGAACAGGGCCCAAAAAAACCATATTTTTTTTACTCTTGCGACATAAAAAATCACTACTTTTGCAAAGAAGGATTCGCGAAATACCCTCACCCCTATGATTACGCTATACCTAAAATATATTTGGATTACCCTGTCGTTGCTCCTCGAGTATCCCTTAATACCGCGTCAAAAAAAAGCGGCAATCATAGCCGACACCAAATTATTAGCCTCTGTATACGAT
This sequence comes from uncultured Muribaculaceae bacterium, assembly GCA_945931475.1. Classification (GTDB taxonomy): domain Bacteria; phylum Bacteroidota; class Bacteroidia; order Bacteroidales; family Muribaculaceae; genus UBA7173. Next base: position 13,808 of record CAMEPD010000038.1, read on the forward strand.
CACGACCCCGAAAAATTGTTGAGCAATTTCTACCGGTTATTCGCCCAATGCCCTGAATTCAGGACTGTGGTTTATAACCGGCTCAAGAAAAGATACTGCATTATTCCGGCCATCTTTCTCAGAGGGCTGTCGTCATGTCGAATTGTGTGCAAAAAAATCGGCGACGGGCTTGCGATGGTTCATGGCTACTCTACGATAATCGTGTGCACCGAAATAGGCCGCAACAATGTCATCTTCCAGCAAGTGACAATAGGGTGGTCCAAAGGCGGCTTCCCCGTAATCGGCAATGATTGCGTGATTTGTTGCGGAGCCATAATAGTCGGTAATATCAGGATTGGCAACAACGTCACCGTCGGCGCCGGCGCAGTAGTAATAAGGGACGTTCCCGACAACGTAGTGGTGGCCGGGAATCCCGCAAGAATTATCTCTTCAAACCAAAACCGAACCGCCCGCGAAGCCCTCGAAGGCGTCACCCGCTCCGCCTCCACTCCATATACGGAAGTCTATCATGATGGCGGGACGTAAAGGCCCTTGGCCGGGAAAAGGACGATGGCGATTCAAGTAGAGCTCAAGAGGGCGTATCATAATTGGTTTAAGTCGGTAATTTGTCCGGGCGCGAAGCATCCGAGCCCAGGCCTTCAGGCCCTCAGGGCTTGAAGGGGGCATGGCGCGGGCGGGGACCTGCGGAAGTAATCTCCCACGATGAAGTCAGTGGATTTCCGGGCCTGTACATCATATTTCACATGATAAGTCGCCTCGCTCATTGTTAAGTCTTCGATTAGGAACACGAGAAAGAAAAGTACTTTTACATTGTTTCCCTTTTGTGGTGACCCGGAGGAGTGCAGATGAATAAAAGACCGCTAACTCATTGAGAATTAGCGGTCTTTCGTGGTGCCAACGGGAATCGAACCAGTGACACAAGGATTTTCAGAACTCTGAAAATTAGAGGAAACTCGTTGATATACGGCAGGTTAATAATTCTGCTTTTTTATTGTTGTACTTTTGTTGTTAATTTTAGTTTCTAACTTTTTCTAACTCTGCAATCCTCTGACGCAGAGTTTCATTTGTCGCTCGCAAGTCGTCTTTATCACGGCGTAAATCCGATACTTGCTGCTTTAATGCGGCTATGGTTTCATCTTTCGCTTGCACCACAGCATCTGCATCGGTCATGCTTCCGCTCTCCGGCTTCTTGCCCTCATATACGGCAGCAGAGCCGTAAATTGAGAACGGATTGTGATGCCCTTGGATGACGAGCCGCTGAAATTCCGTAATCTCAAACTTCTCGTCGAAGAATATCTTGGTAGGCACTTCAAGCACTTCGGCGATGCGCTCCAATGTTTCAATGCGAGTGCTGCCCGTGCGAACCATTAAATGTATCGCTTGGGCTTTCACGCCTATCTTGTCGGCAAGCTCCTCTATCGTAATCTTTCGGGCTTGCGCTATCTCCTTTATGCGTTTCAGTTGTGCCATTCTTGGTGTTATGTAGCGTTAAATAATATTTATTAGTGTTAAATATTTCGTTCATTTTGCGTCACTTTCTGTTTCAAAGTGTTCAATTACGTTGCAAAACGTTGCTTTTAACTTGCATATACTAAACTTAGAATTTCGTAGATTGAAATATTTGTGCTAACTTTGCTGCAAAGTTAATAAATATTTCTCATATATGAAACAATTAGCCAAGAAAATCTCGCTTAGACAAACTCTTTTAGAGCTTGTTCCTGGTGAGGCTGTAGTGGTCGAAGCATATAATCCCGAATCGGTTAGAGCAACAGCCTGTAGCCTTGGAGTTGTCGGAGGACGCAAGTATCGCACAAAATTAGATAGACAAAACGCAACAATTACAGTAACAAGGATAAGATAAAGTTTACACACTTATGATACATACAAAACCAAATGCTGACCCACAGGGTCGCTATGGCGTGGAAGACGCCGCCAATTTACTTGGCATACACCGCTGTACCTTATGGCGTTGGGTACGCAAGGGGTGGATTAAGCCTATGGTACGAAAAATCAACAATCGCATAGTGTTTCGGGGTTGTGACATCATCTCCGCTTGGGAGGCGTATATTTAGACTTTACACAACGTTTGATGTGCAAACTTTATGATAAGTGAACAAACGAAACAACGCATCATAGACGCGGCCGATGTGCAGGACGTGCTCTCGGACTTCCTCGACCTGAAGAAGAAGGGCACTCGTTACGAGTGCTGCTGTCCGTTCCATTCGGAGCGGACGCCTTCCTTTTCTGTCAATCCGAGAACAAATCGCTGGCACTGCTTCGGCTGTGGTGCCGACGGCGACAGCATTGAGTTTCTGATGCGTCACCAAAATATGAGTTTCCCCGAAGCCCTCGAATGGCTCGCCAAGCGATACCATATCGAGGTGCGATATGACCGCAAGGAGCAATCGGAACAGGAGCTTGAAGAAAGCCGCCGCAGAGAGTCGGCTTTTGCCGCACTCGACGCAGTACAACGCTTCTATGTGGAACAGTTCAATACCGACAACCCCGAAGCCGAAGCAGCAAGACGCTACGCCTATGATCGCTGGGGCGAGGACTTCTGCAAGGAGTCCGGCATAGGCTACGCCCCCAAAGGCAACCTTTTGATCGGCTACGCCAAACAAAAGGGTCTATCTATGCAGCTGTTAATTGACCTCGGTGTTATACGCAAAGGAGAGGACGGCAACGAATACGTGCTACTCCGTGAGCGCGTCACTATCCCCATACGCAATCGTTGGCGTAGGGTTGTCGCTTTCACAGCTCGGTATATCGGTGCCGACCACGACAAGCCTAAATACATGAACTCGCCCGAATCGTTTCTGTATTCCAAGAAGCAGACGCTTTTCGGCATTGACGTGGCGGCAAGAGCCGCGAAACAGTCTAATTGCTTTATCGTGGTGGAAGGTGCGCCGGACGTGCTACGCCTACAATCCATTGGATTGACCGAAGCCGTGGCTCCGCTCGGTACTGCACTTACAGTCGACCACCTCGGCGTGATGAAGCGTATCTGCAAGACAATACGCTTCATTCCAGACAGCGACCCGCCAAAAGGCAAGCTATGGGGTGCCGGTGTAATCGCCGTTATGAAGCATGGTGAAGAAGCTATTCGCCAGGGCTTCGATGCCTACGTCCGCGAGATACCTCGCTCCAAGACCGACGATGACAACGAGGTCAAATATGACCCCGACAGCTACATCGTCAATCGCGAGGCATACTCTGCCCTTGACGATAAACATTTCCTCATTTGGCTCGGAGAGAAGCGCTTTGCCGCCAATAATACCGCCGACGCCAACTTTGAGGCTCTGCGCGACATCGCCGAACTGCTTATCTTACTTGACGATGACATGATACAAGAAATGTGCATCGACAGCCTCTCAAAAATGTTCGGTAAGCCTAAACAGTGGCGCGATGCCATGAAAAGAGCAGGAAAGAAAGCCACTGACAAGGCGGCTGAAGAAGCTGTCAATAAGCAGTTCTCGCCCAAAGAACTTGCTCTTATGCACAAGTTCGGCATTGTTATCCGTAATAATATGTATTACGGACCCTCGAAAGAGGGCGAGTTGGAACGGTGGTCCAACTTTATAATGATACCTCACTTCCATATTAAAAATAAGACGTCGGTGAGAAAATTTACCCTCATTAACGAATACGGCCAACAGGAGGTGTTAGCCATTCCGCAGGGCAAATTCACTTCCGTTCAGAACTTTACCACCGAAATTGAGAAGCTCGGCAATTTCGTGTGGCTCGCTAAGCAAGACAAGTTCAACAAGATAAAAGAATTTTTATACGCAATGACAGACTCTCTCAACAGTATTTCAATCCTGGGCTGGCAGGAGAAAGAGAAAGTATATGCTTTCGCCGACGGGCTGCATGACGGCGAAAGGTTTTACCCCATTGATGCGCAGGGTATGGTAAACTATGGCGGCGACAAGTTTTATCTGCCGGCTTTTGACGAAACCAACGCAAAAGAGCAAGAGGGTTACGACTTTGAGAAGAAAATTGCTTACATGGCAGGTAACGAGGATTCCCTCTATGAGTTCGTTGAACGACTTATAGCCGTTTTCGGTGATGGCGCAAAAGTAGGCTTCGCTTGGGTACTTGCCTGTATATTCCGCGACCATATCTTCAAATTCAAAGACTGGTTTCCTATCTTCAACCTTTTCGGCATACGAAGCTCCGGCAAGTCTGCTCTCGCCTCTGCGCTCAACTCTTTCTTCTATCCGTTGCGCCAAGATCCGGCAAAGCTCGGTAATACCTCGGTTGCCGCCATTACCTATATGCTCGACCACATCAACAACGGCGTTGTGGTGCTCGATGAATACACCAACTTGCTTAATGACAGAGTTGTTGACCTGCTCAAAGGTTTGTTCGGCGGCACCACCAACACCCGAAAGAATATGAATGATACGGAGAAAGGCATCTGCACGGGTAAAGTGTTGTCGGGCGTAATCCTTTGCGGTCAGCATCTGCCTACAAAGGACTCTGCCCTCTTTACCCGATGTGTGCTGCAAACTTATTTCCGCACCTCGTTTTCCGACGAGGAAAACATAGCTTTCGTGAAACTCAAGGAGGTGGCTAAATTGGGTAACGCACACCACACAATGTCTATCATGCGCCACCGCGATGCCTTTGTTGAGAACTATGCCGACACATACGCTCTTACCCGTAAGGAGATTAAAGCTCGCTTTGTGGGTGAGCAAGTTGACGACCGCATTATCGACAACTGGGTAGCCATACTCGCCGCTTTCCGTGTGCTCGAAACGTATATATCCGTTCCGTTCACCTATGCCAATCTATTTGACATAAGCATCGGCGGCATACGCCACCAAGCTCGAGAAGCCGGTAAAACATCGGAAACCGCAGACTTCTGGGAAATGGTGAACGCGCTGCACATGAACGGCAAAATCTTCTACGACTCGCATTTTGCCATTGTGTCAAGCACATCATTCACGCCGCAGAAAGACCCCACTAAAAAGGTCACGTTCACCAAATCCACCAAGCTACTCTACCTTAACTGGCCGCTCTTAAAGGAACTGCTTCGCCTACGACCGGGTCTAAACCAAATGAAAATGGACTTGCAGGCTCTCGAAAACTATCTGCGCAACTGTCCGCAGTTCCTTGGATCACGTCAGCGCAGGTTCGTTCGCCTCAATTCTCTTGGTGCGCCGGATGTAACATACGAGAACAACGTAAAGAAACAAGCCAAATCAACAATGTGGGCTATGGTGTTTGAATATGAGCAGTTGAAGAATGCCACTAATATTGACCTCGAAACATCATACGCCGTAGTTGATGACTCGGACGATGATGCCGAAGATAACGCTCCGGCAGAGGCGGCTACCCCACCACCTGCCCAAGTTGTACAGGCAACTCTATTCTCGCAGTCTAAGACTGACGATGTTTTGCCTTTCTGATGTTATCATCTATTTTCAACGTACATATACACTTAAATGACACAACAACAGTTTTTTGACATAGCAGCGCAAATGGAAAGCCGCATAAACGCACATCGCGGCTCAAGGGTTAAAGTTCACGTTGAAACATGTTTAAGCAAATACTACTCTCGGATTTTTATAATTCCGTGTCATGACAACGAATACCCAACCGGTATAATCTTTGACCCCCATGAAATCCTCGCTTTCGCCACCGTTTACGAGCTTAGTGCTTACATATCGATTCACAATACATCATCTGAAAACCCACAACCCTGCATTATCTTTGCATGTGATGTTGACATTGAGGATTAACATTCCACATACTCGGATATAAAAAAGCAAATCTATCTCTCATTCAATGATTGACGATGATTTCGTTTTCTGAAAAAAAGGATAAACTTAACACATAATAAAATTGTTTAATTTAATAATTAACCGCTTATGAAGCAAAACGAAGACTACATCGAGGGCTTCTTGCCCGAAGATTACGATTGTCAGCTGCAAAGTGCAGATGACGAGCAGGTTCTTGACCCTTCACAAGAACACTGGCTTAAACGCGAACAAATAAGGTTGGAAACCAACGGTCGCCTCAAAGAAGTAATGGAAGACGAAAACTCCTTCGACTCCTACGTCGTAATAGGCTATAAGGCGAAGGACGTTGAGTTAGACAAAGGCGGAAACAAAAACGAGTATTATTGCGACATGAACTGTATAGTTGAAAATATCTCTTGCATCCACGACATTGCAGAGATGACTACAGACATCGCTTATGCTCTTGAAGAAAATCCTCTCCTAAAGAAACTCTTCATAGAGGCTCTTGAAAAAAGCAAACAAATCGCCAATTCGGAACCGATTCCACCCAACCACGATGACCTGCCTCGTGCCTCTCAATTTCACTTAAATCGCTTCAATCGTATCTACGCCGAAAAGTATTTCGAGCTACGAGGGAACAGAGAAACCATTCTCGCCCCCAAAGAAGCATATAATATTTCGGTGAAAGCTATGTGTCTGGCTGTTCTCGACCAAATTAACAACAACGAGAACGTTGAAGAAGATTTCTTCTGCAACTTTTATATCGATGAGCATAAAGGTGATAATGCCTATACGAGAGTAGAAGTTCGTCAAAGAAAGTTTGCTTGCACCTACCAAGAAGCAGATGCCAAGGGAGATGATTTCAAGGCTCTTTGCAATGAGCTGAACATACCTTGCTCATTACCGTGGTTGGAATAATCTTCTATTCCCACTCTAACGGAAATCTCTTTAAGCGTATATTCACCCGGATATGCGCTTAATTTTTGGGGTTGTAAAACGTTTTCGACACCCTCTATTTTCCGAAAAGAGGGGTGATTGGGGTTACAACGCTGATATTCAGCGGTATTATTGGGATGACAAAGGGTGACAAAGGATGACAAATGTCATCCCGACCGAAAGCAGAGGTGACAAACGGTGACAGCCCATTATTATACTTATATCTCTTAAAGAAAAGATATAGTATTAGTATTAAAGGGCTTACAACCACCTTTTTCCCATGCTAAATTAAGTGTCATCCTGTCATCCCTGAAATGTGTACCACCATTTTTTGAAAATGAGTTTTTTTGTGATTATTTTTTTCATTTTTTTTGGTCGCTTTATGTCGCATTAAGTTGCATAAAACGCTAATACATAGCGTTTTATATTGTGTATGTGCCAAATTTTTCTTATCTT
>CAMEPD010000039.1 GCA_945931475.1 uncultured Muribaculaceae bacterium
AAAGCTGAATCAGGCTGAGAATTACGAAGTTTTATCCGTAAATAAATATTATATGACACGCTGTTCACTTGATAATCCTTCGAATAGATTAGCGAATCGAGGATATTTTCAGCAATATCATATTTTCCTTGATGAAAATATGCACTTCCAAGTAATTCTCCTATTTCAGCTTGGAAATCTGAGAAATCAATTCCCTTTTCCAATTGAATATCATGTAAGAACTTCTCCGTTTTATCGTACTCATCGATATTATTTAAAGCACTGGCATATTCTACACACTCATTTTTATATAAGAATGGATTTTTGAGTTTTTTGAAATATGGAATAGCTTTTAATCGCTCGTCGGCTTCACTCCGTGCGTCCTTCATTTCATAAAGGATGTCGGCGGCAAGATCGTGTAATTTGCCGCAAAACAAAGGCAAATCATCATTTGAGGCTATGTCAACTCCTTATCGGGCTTCGACCATCGCAGCTGCTTAATCAGAGTTGAGATAGAGGCGACGGCCGTTATAGAGGCGCGCTTCCACAAGGTGTGGCAGGTCGTTTTTCTCTTTGAAGTAGGCGACCGACTCGGCTATGAGTGAATCGGATGGCTGGGGTTGGACCAGGCGGATGTTAAGTTCGGCGCTGTAGAGGTTGTATAGGGCGGTATTGAGGCGCCCGCGGACTTTTTCTCGGGGCAAAGTGCTGAGTATGCGGGCTGCGCTGTCGGGGTTCTCGTCCTTGAGGGCTTCGACCTGATGGAGCATTTCAAGCTGGTTGGGGTCGTTGCACGAGGTAAGCATTGTGACAAGTGCGGTTGCCACAACCATCATGAGGAGATATATTTTCGCTGCTGTGCGCATTACCGGGCTGCCTGGTGGTAGAGAGTAAAAAAGGCTACATCAAAATTCGCTGTTTTGATATAGCCTCTTTAGGGAGGTGTGCGCGAAAGGGGACTCGAACCCCTACGCCTTTCGGCACCAGATCCTAAGTCTGGCGCGGCTACCAATTACGCCATTCGCGCTGATGCGCAGGTGGGCCGGTGGCGACGGCTGCCTGCTGCTATGTTTTTCGCGGGGGTCAGTTGATCAGCCCGTGCTTGCGGAATACTTTGATGAACTTGTCGAGGGCGAACTCTACCTGCTCCTTGGTGTGGGTGGCCATCAGCGAGAAGCGGATGAGGGTGTCCTGCGGGGCTACGGCGGGGGTGACTACGGGATTGACGAAGAGGCCTTCGTCGAAGAGGTCGCGGGTGATGCGGTAGGTCTTGTAGTCGTCGCGCACGAACAGGGGGATTATCGGTGTGGTGGTCTTGCCGATTTCGAAGCCGGCGTCGCGGAAGCCCTGGAGGGCATAGTTGGTGATTTTCCAAAGGTGCTCCTGGCGCTCGGGCTCCTGCTCGAGGATGTCGATGGCTTTGAGGCAGGCGGCAGTGGAGGCCGGGGTAATCGAGGCGGTGAAGATGTACGAGCGCGAGTGGTGGCGCAGGAAGTTGGTTACCTCTTTGTCGGTGGCGATGAAGCCGCCGAGCGAGGCGAACGACTTGGAGAATGTGCCCATTATGAGGTCAACGTCCTTGGTGACGCCGAAATGGTCGCAGGTACCGCGGCCGCCGCGGCCGAAGACGCCGATGCCGTGGGCTTCGTCGACCATCACCGATGCGTCGTACTTCTTGGCCAGGCGCACAATCTCGGGGAGGTTGGCTACGTCGCCCTCCATGGAGAATACGCCGTCGGTGACGATGAGCTTCACCTTGTCGGGCTCGCAGCGCTGCAACTGCTTCTCGAGGGCCTCCATATCGTTGTGCTTGTATTTGAGCACTGTCGAGAACGACAGGCGCGAGCCTTCGATTATCGAGGCATGATCCTGCTCGTCGCGGAGTATGTAATCCTCGCGTCCGGTGAGGCAGCTCACTACGCCGAGGTTCACTTCGAATCCGGTGGAGTAAATCATCACGTCCTCTTTGCCGATGTATTCGGCGATACGCTGTTCAAGCTTTTTGTGGAGGTCGAGCGTACCGTTGAGGAATGGCGAGCCGGCGCAACCCGTGCCGTATTTCCTGGTAGCCTCTACAGCGGCCTCCTTGATACGGGGGTCGCTCACCAGACCTGAATAGCAGTTTGAACCGAACATGAGCACTTTACGGCCATCGATAATGACTTCGGGCTCCTGTTCAGACGAGATTGCACGGAAATAAGGATATACACCGGCAGCTTTAGCCTCCTGGGGAGCAGTGTATTTAGCAAGTTTTGCTTGAAGTAAATTCATAATTTCTTATAGAAACGAAATGCGTGGGGATTGCGCCATGGCATCACTGTCGTAACGCGACGGCAAAGGTACGCTTTTTTTACGAAACGACAAAAAGAAATGGCAAATTGTCCCCCGGATGAGGTGAATTTTGTAATTATTGTAAACGTAAGGCTCGCGGTTGCTTCCCCGCGGATTTACAGACGGTAGGCGCTTCAGGCCTGCCGACCGCTGTCGGGGTCGGTATCGGGAGCGTCGGTGCCGTTGCCATGGGCGTCGCCCGGGGTGTTGTCGCCGGTGGTGGGGGTGTCGGTGGTGGGGGTGTCGGTTTCGCCGGGGTGCCCGGGTGACTGGCCGTCCTTTACGCGGGCGAGCGTGAAGACGAACTCAAGGCCGCCGCCACGCCGGTTGCGCACTATGATGGTGCCTCCCATGGAGTTGATGGAGCTCTTGACGATGGAGAGCCCAAGGCCTGTGCCGCCCGATTTGCGCGAGCGCCCTACGTCGACACGGTAGAAGCGGTCGAAGAGGTACTGCAGATGCTCTTCGCCCACGCCTACGCCGTTGTCGTAGAACGAGATGGTGTAGTAGTTGCCATTCTTGCCGATGACGTCGATGCCTATCTCGGTGCCCTGCGAATAGTTCCTGGCATTCTTCACCAGGTTGGTGATTACCGAGGTGAGCAGCCCTTCGTTGGCGTAGATTTCGCAGTCGGCGGGGATGTTCCACACGAAGTCCATGTCGCCCAGCATACCGCCTTCGAGCATCTCCTCCTCGAGCGACTCGATGAATTTGTGGAAGTTTATCTCCTTGAGGGTGATGTTGTTGGCGCCCTCTTCGAGGCGTGTCATGGTCGACAGGCTGGCCAGCATGGTGACGATGCGCTCCACGTTTTCCTGGGTTTTGAGCAGGAAGTGCTCGCGGTCTTCGGCAGGCATATCCGGCTCGGCCAGCAGCATCTCCACATAGCCGCGGATAATGCCGATGGGGGTCTTCAGCTCGTGGGATATATTATTGGTGAGGGCGCGTTTTACCTTGTTCTTCTCCTCGACGGCTTTCAGGGCAATGACGTGCTCGCGTTCGCGGCGCACGTTGGCCTGGATTCGGGCGTTGTAGACCGCGACAATCTGCCGGGAGATGTCGCCGATTTCGTCGGGCGGGAAGTCGCCCATGGGGATGAAGTTGCTGTCGGTGGCCACACGTCGGGCGAACTCGTGGAGCAGGGCCACATTTTTGGCCTGATACTTGGTGATGAAGAACACCATGACTGTGCCGAACAGGCCGATTCCCACAAGCATGAACCAGTAGATGGTCTTGATGTGGATCATCGCGCCGAGTTGCTTGGAATAAGGCAGGTAGGTGCGCAGCTCCAGGTCACCATCGGGGGTGGTACGCGATGAGTAGTAGAATATTTTATCCTTGCCGATATAGAAATCGCCGAGGATGGTGACGCGCGACCCGTCGGGATAGGTGTATGATTCGGCGTTCTCGAGCAGGGCGGTCGGCGGAGTGGCCGTGCGCACGTCGCCCATCGACATGAGCAGCTTTTTGGAGTGGTTGTCGTAGATTGAAATGGATATTTCGTTGAGGTCGGATTTCGAGAAATACCGGTCGAGGGACTCGAGCTGGTCCTCGACGTCGAGCCCCTTGATGTGCGCGTCGATAAGGCTGCCGACGGCCATACGCACGCGTTGGGTTATAAGCGTGCGGCTCAGGTCTTTCTCAGCCTTGTACTGCAGCCATACGAATCCCAGCACCACTATCCATATACAGAAAGCAGCCGAGAAGAAGAGCTTCAGCTGATATTTGATGTTGCGTTTCACCTTTGCGTATCAAGGTTCGGCCTTGAAGCCGTAACCGAAGCCGAGTTTGGTCTGTATATTGTTGGCGTACGGGCCGAGTTTCTTGCGCAGGCGTGTGACGTTGGTGTCGATGGCGCGGGGTGTCACGGTCTGACCGAAGACCTCGTTCATGAGGTCCTCGCGCGAGTGTATGCGCTCGCGGTGGGTCAGGAAGAAGAGCAACATGTTGTACTCGCGCGGAGTGAGGTCGATGCGGCTGCCGTTGATGAAGCAGGCCTTGTTGTTGCGGTCGATGCGGAGGGTGCGGAATGTGATGTCGGGCTCGTACGAACCGGCCGGGGCGTTGATTTCGATGCGGCGATTGGCTCCGGTGCGGCGCAGCACGGCGCGCACGCGCGCCACCACCTCGGGCATGGTGAATGGCTTGGTGATATAGTCGTCGGCACCGATGTTGAGGCCCATTACTGTGTCGTCCTCGCCATTGAGGGCCGAGCAGAAGATTATAGGGATATCCTCGGTGTCGGGATTGTTGCGCACGCGCTTGGCGAAGTCGAAGCCGCTGAGATGCTCCATCATGATGTCGACAATCATCAGCTGAAACACCGAGAGGTCCATGCCGAGGGCCGTTTCGGCCGAATCGGCGGTTTCTACCTCGTAGCCTTCGCGCACGAGGCCTCGTTTGAGGATGGTGCGGTAGCCTTCCTCGTCGTCAATTACTAATATCTGGGTTCGCATAGTGAGTTTTGCTTATTTGGATAATATTTTTTCACCGGAAAGTGATGCGAAAAAATTCTGGGTTAACAACCATTGCCTGTCACAGTGGAGCGGGCGCCGGATGCAGGGGCCGTCACCGCCGAAAATCTTCATAAAATTACTGCAAAAACGGCGTATCGCGTCAAAATTACGTGTTAAATTTAGTTAAAAACCGGTTTTCATCTATCTTCAGGTGCCCCCATGTTAAAAAAGTATCCGTTGCCGCCACAAAACATGAGCAATTCCCGAGCCGTGGAGCGCTGATATTTCGCGGTTTTTTATTACCTTTGCGTTATCAGAGGATGTTTAAAACGAATCTATGAAAGAGAATAACAACGACGGCGCCACGGCGCCTCTTACCTTGGTGAAGAAACAGGAATTCGGCGGCGAGCGCGCCCTGTTTGCCACACATCACCTTAACCTTCAGGGCTGTACGTTCCACGTGGGCGAATCGGCGCTGAAATGCTGCACCGACATCCACGCCGACGGCTGCCTGTTCGAGGGGAAATACCCCTTCTGGCATGTCGACGGTTTCGTGGTGCGCAACTGCCGGTTCACCCCCGGCGCCCGCGCCGCGCTGTGGTACTCGCGCAACCTGGAGATGACCGACACGCAGGTCGACGCTCCCAAGATGTTCCGCGAGATGGACAACCTCAGTCTGAGCGGCGTGCGCATCCCCGATGCCCAGGAGACACTCTGGAGCTGCCGGGGCGTGACACTGCGCGACGTGGAGGCAGCCAAGGCCGACTACATATTCTTCCACTGCTCAGACATCGACATCGACGGCTACCGGCAGCAGGGCAACTACTCGTTCCAGTACTGCCGCAATGTGGTGGTACGCAACGCCGTAATCGATTCGCGCGACGCCTTCTGGGAGACCGACAATGTCACCGTCTACGACTCGGAAATCACCGGCGAATACCTCGGCTGGCACTCGCGCAACCTGCACCTGGTGCGCTGCCGCATCAACGGCACCCAGCCGCTGTGCTACTGCGAGGGGCTTGTAATGGAAGACTGCGTCATGGGCGACGAGTGCGACCTGGCGTTCGAGGACTCGACCTTCCGGGCCGACATCAAGTCGCAGATTGTCAGCGTCAAGAATCCGCGCTCGGGCTCGCTCCACGCCCTGTCGATCGGCGAAGTGATTATCGACAAGAATATCCTCGCGCCGGCCGACTGCAGGATTGTCACCGACATCAACTGACCGTACCGAGCCGCGCCGCCGGAAAAATCCGCCGCGCCTACTCCCGGCCCCCGCAGAAAATTATTGCCGAAAAGGCTATAAATTCCGCCGGAACGGAAAAAATTACGTACCTTTGCGCAAAACATTTGCCATAATGAAAAATCTTGAACATCTTTTAGCCGAGAAACTTCTTAAAATCAGCGCCATACAGTTGCAGCCCGATATGCCCTTCACCTGGGCCTCCGGCTGGAACTCGCCCATCTATACCGACAACCGCAAGACGCTGTCGTATCCCGAGGTGCGCACATTCATCAAAACCGAACTGTGCCGCCTGATTATGGAGAACTTCGGCGATGTCGAGGCAGTGGCCGGTGTGGCCACAGGTGCCATCGCCCAGGGCGCCCTCGTTGCCGACGAGCTCGGTCTCCCCTACGTATACGTGCGCTCCACACCCAAGGACCACGGCCTGGAGAACCTCATCGAAGGCACCCTCAAGCCGGGCCAGAAGGTCATAGTGATCGAAGACCTCATCTCCACCGGCCAAAGCTCGCTCAAGGCCGCCGAAGCCCTGCGTCTGGCCGGCGCCGAAGTGGTTGGTATGGTGGCTATGTTCACCTACGGCTTTCCCATCGCAACCAAACGCTTCAAAGAGGCCGGCATAAAACTCATGACCCTGTCGAACTATCAGGCCATGCTCGACGTTGCACTTGAGACCGGTTTCATCCGCGAGAACGACGTCAAGACCCTCCAGCAGTGGCGCGAGGACCCCGGAAACTGGTCGCCCGACAGCGCTAAAAACATCGAATAATCCCACCCAGATGGCTATATACAAATCAAAGCCCGTAACAGTGGCTCACCCGGCTGACGATATGTTCGGCCGCCTTACCGACCTGACCCGTCTGCAAGGCGCCCTCGACAAACTCCCCGCCGACAAACGCGACAAAATCGGAAACGTGGAATTCACCTCCGATTCCATCAAAATCCACACCCCGCAGGTAGGTGAAATCGCTTTCTCGATAATCGAGAAAGTCGAACCCTCGAAGGTGGTGTTCGGCACAACATCGTCGCCGGTGCCCCTGACCATGGCCCTCGTCATCGCTCCCGTTACCGACGACTCGTCGACCGTAACGGCTGAAATCGACGTAGAAATCCCCGCCATGCTCAAGCCCCTGGTTGGCCCGCAGCTCCAGAAGGCCGCCGACCAGCTCGGCACCCTCATCGGCACCCTCAACGCGTAACGACACATTCCGTAACAACATATCACAGGGAAGAGGCGGCTCCGCTCTCTTCCCTGTTTTACAAAAGCCTAATCCCGATGAAAGCATACAAAGGCCTGATATACGTCATTTTAACCGCCACAATGGCAGCGGCTCTCGGCGGCTGCGACAAGCTCGACGACGACCGCATACCCCCAGCCGCCGTCAACATCTCCTTCGCCACGGAGGATATGTGGCGCCTCTACGGTGTGCCCGCAACCCCCGACTACAGATATTTCATCAAGAGCGAACGCGTCCCCGCGGGTTACCCCTATGCCGTCCTTACCCAGACAGGCTTCGGCGGAGTGCTCCTTGTGGCCGACGTACACAATGAGCCGGTGGCCTTCGACCTGGCCTGCCCTGTGGAGGCACGCAGCGACGTGCGCATCGCCGTTGACCCGCAGAAGGCTGACGCATACTGCCCCAAATGCCACAGCCGCTACTCAATCTACACCAACGGCGGCATCCCTACCTCGGGACCCGCTCTCGAAGACAATTACGCCCTGCGACGCTACGTGGTGCGCACCGGTATTGCCGGCGAGTACCGGCTTGTTACGCCATAAACCTTTTGACCCTCCGGCAAGTTATAATGACATGGAATTGAAAACAATAAAGGAGAACCTGGCCGCACGCCACGGTATCCGCACCCTCAACGATATGCAGATGCGCATGAGCGCCGACCACGCCCGCAGCATCATCCTCCTGGCGCCCACCGGCTCGGGCAAGACCGTGGCCTTCGCCATACGTCTGCTGCGGGCATTAGGCAATCCGCACGGCGAAATTCAGGCTGTTGTCCTGGCACCGTCGCGCGAGCTGGTAATCCAGATTGCCGACGTACTGCGCCCGGTTGCCGCCGGACTCAAGACGGTGGCCTTCTACGGCGGTCACCCGATGGTCGACGAGGAGAATTCGCTTAAAGTGACACCCGACATCATAGTGGCCACCCCCGGGCGCCTGCTCGACCATATCCGCCGCGGCAACCTCAGCGTCGCCGCCGTGAAAGCGCTCGTTATCGACGAATACGACAAGATGCTCGAACTCGGCTTCCTCGACGAGATGAAACGCATCGTCACACGCATGAAGACTCTGGATATGGTGATACTTACGTCGGCCACACGCCTGAGTGACATCCCCGATTTCCTGCCTATAAAGGGAGCCGAGACGCTCGACTATTCGGGCAATGGCCCCGCCGGTGCGCTGCAGATTGTGCGCGTCACCTCGCCGTCGAAGGACAAGCTCGACACACTCGACGCACTGCTGCGGGCGCTGCCCAATGGCCGCGCCCTGGTGTTCGTGAATCATCGCGATGCAGCCGAACGAGTATTCAGTTACCTGAAAGACAATGGATTCCCCGTAGGATTGTATCACGGAGGCCTCGACCAGCGCGAGCGACAGCTGGCTGTTGACCTGCTCAACAACGGCACCACGCCGGTATTGGTCACCACCGACCTGGGCGCACGCGGCCTCGACATCGACTCGGTGGACTACGTAATCCACTATCACACACCCCTTTCGGCCGAAAGCTGGACCCACCGCAACGGCCGCACAGCTCGCATGGGGGCCACGGGAACAGCCTACGTAATCCTCTCCGACGACGAGAACATTCCGGAATATGTGACCTACGACCGCGAATATTTCCCAAAGAGCGAAGCCGCCGACGGCATACGCTCCGATGTGGCTACCCTCTATATCAACGCCGGAAAGAAGGAGAAAATCTCCCGCGGCGACGTAGCCGGTTACCTGATGAAAGCCGGAGGCCTGCGTCCCGACGAGGTGGGCAAAATCGTGGTGGCCGACCATTACGCCATTGCGGCCATACCGCGCGCCAAGGCAGGTAAAGTTCTCACCCTTTTAGCCCCCGCCAAACTCAAGAACACCCGTGTGCGCACCTCGCTGCTCAACGGCCATTAATGTCATTTAGAGGCGAAATCAGTCATTTTTCAAACCCGGACAGGCGTAGTGCCCCTTGCCGTCGGTAGCAGCCTCGTAGCTGATGGCCTGCACGGGGCAGCGGTGGTAACAGCGCAGGCACATCGCGCAGTTCTTACCCCACGCGGGGCGCCCGTCGCGCATCTCGATATTGTCCATCGGGCATTCGCGGGCGCACAGACCGCAGGTGATGCACGCGTCGCTCGCCCTGAACGGTTCAGGCGACATCAGGAAGCCGCGGAATATCGGGAAAACAATGTGAGTTTTCGACCAGGGCCACGAGCCGCGAACCACCCAGCTCTCGGCCGGTGCCGTGCGCATCTTCGCCACGAACTCGCGCACGCGTGCGGGCATCGCCGCCAATTTCCTCGCCTCGACCTCGGCCGGGTCGACGTCGAACCCCTTCAGACAGACGTAAACATTGGGCATCTCCACCGAGAAGACCGAGCGCGGCAGCCACCCGCGGCGCCCTACCAGGTTGCGCCATACATCATCGGCGCGCCCTATATCGTCGCCGCAGGTACAGAGCAAGAAGTGCCGGGCCTGATGGGCCCCCTTCATGCGGCAGCGGCGGATGAAATTGGCCACCACCGGCGGCACGCTCCACGCGTAGATCGGGAAAACCCACACTACATCCTCCTTTTCAGGCACTTTCAGCCCCGGAGCGATTTCGGGCAGTGTTTGGGGCGTGCGGTCGGGCACCTCGAGCACTTCGGCTGCCGGATTGCGCAGCCGCTCGCCGCTCAGTTCGATAATTTCACCACCGATGACACCCTGTAGCTCGCGGGCCACCATGAGCGAATTTCCTGTGCCTGAAAAACAGATTATCATGATTATTTCCCGAAGGTTATAAATTTGTTATACAAGAAGTTAGCCACCGTATACAATCCCATACCGACAATGGTGGCCACGCCGTAGCCCGAGAGAGTAAGCGGCCCGATTTTCCACAACAGTGCGGCAAAGGGCGACCACGACATAGTGGCCCAGATGAACACGAACTGCAGCGTATAGCACAGCGCGTAGCCGTCGATGAAGCGGATGGCCTGACCGGCGCCGCTCCCCTCTCCGCGGGCATGGAATACCCACGAGCGGTTCCACAGGAACGAATTGACCAGTCCGGCGGCGTAACCGATTGCATTACAGAGCATCAACGGTGTGGCCGTGTACGATTTCAGGGCGAAAATCACCACCAGGGTAATGAGGGTATTCATCACGCCCACAGCCACGTAGCGCAGGAACTGCCTGACGTGCGGCGTTTTAAGCTGTCGGATTATGTGTATCGATGTGGTCATTTAACGTTTCGGTATCAGATATGGTATTTTCGGGGCGCGCCTCGTAATGGAGTATTGGGAGCGACCAGTTCCATCGTAGTGTGCAGGCGCGCAGCACTATGATAGTCAACGCGCAGGTAAGCTGTGCAGCCACGCTGCTCCAGCCCAATGCATCCGCCCCCCAGTAGGCTAAGCCGCCGGCTATGCAGGCCGTGGCGTAAATATCTTTGCGGAAGAAGAGGGGTGTCTCGTTGATGAGGATATCGCGGATTACACCGCCGAAGGCGCCCGTTATCATACCCATCACTATGGCCACCCACATCGGGTAGCCCACGGCGAGGGTCTTCTGTATGCCAATCACCACGAACAGTGCCAGACCCAAGGTGTCGAACAGGAAGAGCATCCGGCCGTTCGATACCAATATTTTGCGGAACCCAATCACCACGGCGAGCGACGCGGCTGTAACACCGAGGTACATCCAGGTCTGCATCCAGAACACCGGGATGTCGAGCAGCATATCGCGCAGCGTGCCTCCGCCGATGGCCGTCACAAGCCCTACGGTGTAGGCGCCGAACCAGTCGAACGACTTGAAGGCCGCCAGGCGGATGCCCGAGATGGCGAAGGCGAAGGTGCCTATCACTTCGATTATAAACAGGAAAGTCTGCTCCATTTGGCGGGGTTATTTTCTGTCCTGGCGGTGATAATAGCGGCACCAGGCGGTGATGCCGCAGTTGAGGCAGTCGGGACGGCGTGCCTTGCACACGTATCGGCCGTGGAGAATCAGCCAATGGTGGGCGCGGGGCACATCCTCCTCGGGGATATGCCGCATGAGCGCCTTTTCGGTCTGAAGCGGATTTTTGGAGTTGGTAGTCAGGCCGATACGCTCGCTCACGCGGAACACGTGGGTATCGACGGCCATGGCCGAGCGTTTCCACACCACGGCGAGCATCACATTGGCGGTCTTGCGCCCCACGCCGGGAATCTGAAGGAGGTCGTCGATATTGTCGGGCACTTCGCCGCCGAATTTATCGACCAGGGCACGCGCGGCACCCAACAGCGAACGGGTCTTGTTGTTGGGATACGACACCGACTTGATGTACTCGTAGACAGTCTCGGGGTTCGAGGCGGCCAGGGTTGCGGCGTCGGGGAAGGCCTCGAAGAGCGCCGGCGTCACCAGGTTGATGCGCTTGTCGGTGCACTGCGCCGAGAGTATCACCGCCAGGAGCAGGTGAAACGGCGAGTCGTAATGAAGCTCGGTCTGCGGCGCCGGCATCGCGGCGGCAAACCATTCGAGCACCTTGGAGTAGCGTTCCTTTACTGTCATTTTCAGGAATTGAATATCAGCCGGTTGGTAATGCACCATCCCGCGGCGCAGAGCATCAGGCCGCCCACGGTCGACAGCAGCAGATAGCCGGCTCCCTCGAGCCAGTGGCCGTCGGCCATGAGTTTCACGGTGTCGAGCGCGAACGACGAGAAGGTGGTGAATCCGCCCAGGAACCCTGCCATTATCAACGGGTTAACCCATTTCGCAGGTGTGGCGTGACTTATCACAGACCACACCACACCGATTACGAGGCAGCCGACCAGGTTCACTATCGCCGTGAGATAGAACTTGCTGTCGTTGAAGAAGCTGAAATGCTGCACGGCATACCGTGAGCAGGCACCGGCAGCGCCTCCCAATGCTACAAGCAGAAACTGCCACAAAGCGGGCATGGCTTATTAATGGTGTGTTGATGTGAATTCGCGCAGGAAACGGCGGTCGTTCTCCGAGAACAGGCGCAGGTCGTTGACGCGGTATTTCAGGTTGGCGATACGCTCCACACCCATGCCGAGGGCGAAACCGCTGTAAATCTTGGAATCTATGCCGCAGGCGTCCAGCACATTGGGGTCTACCATACCGCAACCGAGGATTTCCACCCAACCGGTATGCTTGCAGAAGCCGCACCCCTTGCCGCCGCAGAGGTTGCACGAGATATCCATCTCGGCCGAGGGCTCGGTGAAGGGGAAATAGCTGGGTCGCAGGCGGATTTTGGTCTCGGGACCGAACATCTCGCGGGCGAAATAGAGCAGCGTCTGTTTCAGGTCGGCGAACGATACGTTTTTGTCGACGTAGAGGGCTTCTACCTGATGAAAGAAGCAGTGCGCGCGGGCCGAGATTGCTTCGTTGCGGAACACACGGCCCGGGCAGATGATGCGGATAGGGGGTTGGGTGTGCTCCATGACGCGGCTCTGCACCGAAGAGGTGTGGGTGCGCAGCAGCACATCGGGGTTGCGCGACACGAAGAAGGTATCCTGCATATCGCGTGCCGGATGGTCGGCCGGGAAGTTCAGCGACGAGAACACGTGCCAGTCGTCCTCGACCTCCGGGCCTTCGGCGATGTTGAAGCCGAGACGGCGGAAAATCGAGTTAATCTCCTCGCGCACAAGCGACAGCGGATGGCGTGTACCCAGTGCCAGCGGAGCTGCCGAGCGGGTCAGGTCGATGCCTTCGAGACCGGTGTCCTTGCTCTCCATAGCCTCCTTGAGGCCGTTGATTTTCTCGGTGGCGAGAGTTTTGAGCTCGTTGATGGCCATACCCACCTGACGCTTCTGGTCGGCAGGCACGCTGCGGAAGTCGTTCATGAGCAAGCTCACAGCGCCCTTCTTCGACAGATATTTGATTCTCAGAGCCTCTACCTCTTCGGGTGTTGAAGCCTGCAGGCCCTCAACCTCAGCTTTGAGCGCGTTAATTTTATCAATCATTGCAATGTGACATTATTTTTTGCAAAGTTACACATTTCCTGTCATTACCCCAAATAAACTTTCTCAGCTCGCTATGGAAGAAATAGGGCGCCGGATACGCGCATTTAACGTTGTTTAATCCGCGTGGGCAAAGTTATTGCCCGAGTGTGGCCGTACATTTGCATTGTAATTCAAAGATATACGACAATTCAAAGATATACGATGATGTACACAACCTCCTCTTCAACCGCGTCCCTCTCGGCGCTCCCCTGCGTGACTCCGGCTTTCAGCGTAAACACCGGCGACGAGATTTTCGCCACAATCGAGCAATTCGGGCGCGTGATAGTCTCAGGCGCGTTCTCGGGCTTTGAATCGGTAAAGCATCTTATCAACAGCATAATAGCCGCATCGGGCCTGAATACCGGACTGATTACCATATCGTTGCGCAACCGCACCGCCGGCACCACGGCACGCCGTGTAGTGCGTTTAGGCGGCCGCCCCCGTCACGAAACTCCGGCCGACGGCACACAGCTCACCCTCGCCTTCGGCGACGCAGCATGATTTCTTCTCTGTCTATGAAACACACATAAATCAGACTTCGAGAGTCTTAAACACCAGCGGCGTGCCAACCGGGTTGACACGCCGCCATTTATTTTCAGTTCAAATTATTTTATAGTCACCTGCGTGGCGCCGTAACCGTACTCGCGGAACGATGCGTCCTGCACATCCATCCCCCGGTAACGGTAGTTGAGCTCTTTCATCAGGGCCTGCCGCAGCACGCCGTCACCTTTGCCGTGGATGAAAATGATTTTCTGCCCCTTGTTGCGCAGGTTCTCGTCCATCACCTTGCGGAAACTGTCTATCTGATAGTTAAGGATATCGGCATTCGACAGGCCGGCCGTGGTGTCGAGCAGCGACGTGGCATGAAGGTCGACCTCGAGCACCGACGCCTTGACGTTGCGCTTTACCGGCCGGCGGTCGTGACGCTCGCGGCGCTCCTCCTTTTTCTGGCGCATGGCATCCTCGAGCGACGACGAGTCCACAACCATCGGACGCTGCGGCACGTCGTTGATTACCAGGTCAATACCAATCACCTTCTCGTCGAAATAACGGTTTTCGCGGAAACAATGCAGCTTGAAGAATTTCGTAGTGTCGAGCCGCTGCTCCACAGCTACCGGCGCCTTCAGCGTAAACTCCTTGTCGCGCTTGAAGGCCACGTACTGCACTGCCACGCGGTCGAGCCGCCCGGCCTCCTTGCCGTCCATCTCGCCCAAAAAGAGCTGGATATTCGGCTCAATCATCCCGGCGAAACGCGTCACCCAACCCTGCTGATCGTCAGCGCGCGAGAGGTACGTGAAGTATAGAAAGTAGTTGGAGTCGTTCACCAAATACGCCTCGAACATTGAGGTGTTCAGATGCTTAAGCTCCACGGGGAGATATGCGAGCGTCAGGTTTATGCGGTTGCCGGTGGCTGTCTCCTCCACCTTTTCGACCTGCGGCTCATCATGCACCACTGTGGGCACGAACTTGCTCTGTTCCTTGGCC
This sequence comes from uncultured Muribaculaceae bacterium, assembly GCA_945931475.1. Lineage (GTDB taxonomy): Bacteria > Bacteroidota > Bacteroidia > Bacteroidales > Muribaculaceae > UBA7173. The sequence goes on from CAMEPD010000039.1 coordinate 14,690, forward strand.
TTGGCCTCCTCCTTGGCGCGGCGTGTGCCGCCGAAAGCATCGGCGCGGACAGCCTCGTCACCGGCGGCGCGAACCACAACCAACTCTTTGAGCAGAACCGGCGTCACGAAACCATCCTCCTCCTCGACATGGGCGATCTGCCCGTCGATTTTCACTATTTTTCCGCCTCCGGTCGACGACAGGAAGCGTACTGTATCTCCTAATTTTGCCATATACGTTTATCTTTTGTGCAAAATTAATGAGAAACGGCGAGAATTACGTAATTTTGCACCGATTTTTAGAAATTATGACCGACATCCAACACATCCGCATAGAAGATTTCAATTATCCGCTCCCCGACGAACGCATCGCCAAGCATCCGCTGGCCGACCGCGCCGCCTGTAAACTGCTGGTACGCACCGCCGAAGGGGGGATTTCCGAGCATATTTTCGCCGAACTCCCGGCGCTGCTCCCCGCCGACGCCATGCTCGTGTACAACAACACGCGCGTCATCAACGCACGCCTGCGTTTCCGCAAAGGGGAGCGGCACGACGGCGCAACAATCGAAATTTTCTGCCTGGAGCCGGTCGAACCGGCCGACTACGCCGTAAGTTTCGCTACCACAGAGCGTTGCTCGTGGAAATGCTTTGTAGGGAATTCCAAGCGCTGGAAGGAGGGGCCCCTGACCATGCCCCTGGAAATCGGCGACGAGCGCCTCACGCTCACGGCCGAACGCTCGGGCCGTCAGGGCAATGCCTCGGTGGTGACTTTCACCTGGGACAACCCGCGCGTCACCCTCTCGCAAATCATATCGGCCGCCGGCGAAATCCCCATCCCTCCCTATCTCAACCGCGACACCGAAGCCACCGATTCCACTGACTATCAGACCGTTTACTCACACATAGACGGTTCAGTGGCCGCACCCACCGCCGGGCTGCACTTCACCGATGAGGTGCTCGCCGAAATCTCGCGCCGGGGAATTCCGCGCCGCGAGCTTACACTCCATGTCGGCGCCGGGACATTCCAGCCGGTGAAATCCGACGAAATCGGCGAACACGAGATGCACTCCGAGTTCATCGCCGTACCGGTAACGCTCATCCGCGAACTGGCCGCCACCGACCGACGCATAATAGCCGTAGGCACCACCTCGGTACGCACCCTCGAGAGCCTCTATCACGCCGGCAAACTCATCGCCGCCGGGCAGTGGGACGGCGAGGTACCACAGTGGACACCCTACGAGGATGCCGACCTGGAAATTCCTGTATCTGAGGCTCTTACTGCCGTTGCCGACTATGCCGAAGCCAACGGTTCCGACACCTTTATGGCCCAGACGCGCATTATCATCGCACCGGGTTACGACTACAAGGTTGTGAAGGGTATGGTTACGAATTTCCACCAGCCTCAGTCAACGCTGCTGCTGTTGGTATCGGCGTTCACCCGCGGCGACTGGCGCCCGATGTACGATTTCGCGCTCGGCCATGGCTTCCGTTTCCTCAGCTACGGCGACGCCTCGCTATTGCTTTGATTTACAGGCGTACAGCCCTCTGCATCAGCAACGCATCAAGCACCGTCATGGCGGCCATCGCCTCAACAACCGGTACGGCGCGTACGGCTATGCACGGGTCGTGACGCCCATGCGTCTGCAGCATGACGTCACATCCTGCGGCGTTAACCGTATGCATCTGACGGTCTATTGACGGCGTGGGCTTGAAAAACACATCCATCACGATTTCATTGCCGTTGGAGATGCCCCCCTGGATACCTCCGCTGTGATTTGACAGAAAATTCACATTCCCCTCATTTGCGGCCATTTGGTCGTTGGCCTCTGAACCGTGCATCGTTGCGAGGGTTGCACCGTCGCCAATACCGAACGCCTTTGCGCCCCCTATACTCATCATGGCCGCGGCAAGCATCTGGTCGAGTTTGCCGAAAACAGGGTCACCCAGGCCGACAGGCACTCCCGTCACGCGACAGCGCACCTGGCCGCCCACGCTGTCAGCGGCTTCACGAGCCTCCGAAATTATTTCACCGAAGCGAGTGCGGTCGGCACAGCCACCCATCGTATGGAGGGTTACCTCTACCTTAATCCCTTTTCGTTCAAGAATTTGCGCAGCCAAAGCGCCGGCCACGCACCGGCTTACGGTCTCACGCCCTGAGGAGCGGCCGCCACCGCGCCAGTCGCGAACGCCGTACTTCTGTTGCCAGGCGTAATCGGCGTGCGAGGGTCGGAATGTGTCACGCAGACTGGTGTAATCGGATGAGTGCTGGTCGCTGTTACGTACGATAAATCCTATTGAGGTTCCGAGGGTTACGGCTTGCTTTGATTCGCGTCGGATGCTCCCGACAGGGTTTCCGGCGGCGTCGCACTCCATCAGGCCCGACAGGAATTCACACTTGTCGGCCTCGTTGCGTTGCGTGACATTCGCGCCCGAACCGGGTCGACGGCGTGCAAGGTAACGTTCTACAGCCTCAATATCAATAATTTCACCGGCAGGAGCACCATCGACAACGCCGCCCATCGCCGGGCCATGCGATTCGCCGAAGCTCGTGAGGCGATATATATTTCCAAAGCTATTCATCTGATTTACTGTTTAATAAGATCGGCAGTGGAAGCCCCCACAAATTCTATGAGGTCAGTCGGGGAAATCTTCAACTGCAGGCCGCGCTGTCCCGCCGAAACGTAAATATAATCATAGTCGAGGGCCGACTCGTGGAAAAACGCGGGGAACGGTTTCTTCATCCCCACGGGCGAGCAACCGCCACGTATGTAGCCAGTCAGCGCGAGCAGTTCCTTCATCGGCGCCATCTCGGCACTCTTCATGCCGGCAGCCTTGGCGGCCTTTTTCAGGTCGACCTCGGCATCGCCCGGCACCACACACACGAAGTGGCCACCCTGATGGCGTCCGGCGCCCTGTCCCTTCGGGCCGGCGGGTTCGCCGATCAGCACCAACGTCTTGAATACCTGACGTATATCCTCACCGAGCTGCTCGGCCACATGGGTTGCGGCCAAGTTATCGGGGTCGACCTCGTAGGGTACGAGCTCGTATTTTATGCCGGCGCGGTCGAGCAGCCGCGCGGCGTTGGTTTTCATCTCCTTCTTTCCCATAATAATTATCTGTCTAAGTTGCGTGAGTTTTTAGCCTGTCGGAGCTTGAATCATCAGTATTACAAAACATTACCACCCGCACGCCGGGGCGCTGGGGTGGTATGTATTGCCTGAAAAGATCTGAAGTATTTTAAGCTTACTTCTTGGAAGCCTCGAGAGAAGCTTTGCGGAATTCCTTCATTGCTTTCTCGATTTCGAGCGAAGCCTTGCGGGCACGTGTGCCGGCGGCTTTGTTACCGTTCTCAATCTGGGCTTCTGCCTCTTTCTTGAATGATTCAAAAAGGGCAACTGTCTTTTCTACTAAGTCTTTCATTGTTGTGTGGTTTGAAAAATATGATAAATATTACGAGAATTGATTCTATGCTGTAACCTTGCCCTCGGGAAGGTACGATTACAGCCGGCGAGAGCAGATGTAAATTTGTATACACTCGGCGCCCGACGGGTGTACCATTGCATTGGTCGGAATTCGTTATTACTTCGCAAAATTAGTAAAAATTTCGTAACTGCAAGATTTTAAGCCCTATTTTTGTAAAAAAATCTTATTTATGCCCAATCATCACCTTGAATGCGCCCGCGACGGCGGCGCGAAGCCCCCGGCTTGCATCGCGTCCGGCCGGCCAAATCCTCCGATCGCCCCCACCGGAGAAGACCTCCCGCCGTTGTTTAAAGATTATTAACAAATCTTGTATTGCTGATTTAAAAAAATGTCGTATATTTGCCTCACCGTCTTGAGAAATCTAATACTTTTCTCTCTCCAACGTGTTCGTGTGACAAACCGGAATGCTTTCACTGCCTTTGTCTGATACTCCTTTTGCGAATGTAGTCAAACAAATATCACTGCACCGATTAGTCTGCGAAAATTCTAAAAACCAATCTTAAGCCTGCTATTAAACCTTGCCTATATGGCTTCCTATGCAACTGATAATCAAATAATTACCCCCCCCCCGCAAAGCCCTTGAACTTTCCGGAAGACACGTCATCGGCATACGTCAGGCAGCCCGCACACTGCTCGCTGTCATTGCGCTGATTTTCTGTATTCCGGGTCGCGCCGCCGACAGCGCCGACCCCACGGCAGGTTCCTCTGCCAAAGCCGACACATATAATAATAGCACGGCCACCGACAGCGTCGCGCAGCCCGTCACCGACACCCTGCAGTACAAACTGCGGGGTTGGAGTGTTTCGACCAACGCCTTCGCCTGGGGTATGGCCGTAACGAACATCGGTTTCGAAAAACGCTTCGATAACTCGCAGTGGAGCGCAAACTTCACAATGTATTATTCCGCCTGGAATTACGGCAAACAGACCCGCAAGTTCCGCACCTTCACCCTGCGCCCCGAGGCACGATACTGGTTCGACCGCACGAATGACCGCGGCGGCTGGTTCGCCGAGGCACACTTAGGGCTGATGTGGTACAATGTGGCCATGCCCTCGTGGGACTACCGCGTGCAGGACCACGGCGGTCACAACCCCAATATCGGCGGCGGTCTCGGCGCCGGCTGGCGCTATATCCCCTGGCGCAACAAGCACTGGAGCTTCGAAGCCTCGCTGGGTTTCGGCGTCTACAGCGCCAAGTACGACCGCTTCGTCAACGAACCCAACGGAAAGCTTGTCGACACACACCGTTGCTGCTGGGTAGGTCTCGACAATGTGTCAATCAGTGTGGTTTACACTTTCGGTGACAACCTAAGAAGATAAACACGCACGATGAAACATATAACACGATATATACTCTTGATCTGGACCCTGGCGGTGCTGTTGGTGTCGGTGACAGGGTGTGACGTTCACGAGATGCCCTCCGAAGGCGAGGAGCCTGTGCCCGGCAACGTACACAAGGTCATGCTGCACCTGCATTTCAACCGCGATTGTCCGATATGGCAGACCATCACGTACAATCCGGAGACAGGTACGATGTCGCGTTCGGGCCAGACGCAGCTTCGGCGCTACATCATCGAACTGCATTCCACCTCCTCGCGCTCCGGCTCACGCACTTCCATCAACCGCTGGATTCAGACCCGACGACTCGACGAGGAGTACGATATTGATGTGGAAATCGAAATACCCAACGGGCATACGTATGATGTAAAGGTGTGGCAGGACTACACCGACGAGAGCGTCAGCGATATGTATTATGTAACCGAAGACTTCGCCGATATGCACCTTCCGGACAAGAACCTGTACCGTGGCTCGGAGGAGGGACGCGACGCGTTCCGCGGCACAGTGACGCTGAAACCCGCCACGGCTTCGGCCACCATTGAGATGGAACGCCCTCTCGCCAAGTACCGCTTCGTCACCACCGACCTTCAGAAATTCGCCGAAAGCGAATACTCGCGCACCTACGGAGTGAATACCCTCTCGGAACCTGAGCGCAGCAACGCCCTGAAGGCCCTTGACCTGTCGGCTTACGGTGTTCGCGTTATTTATCCGCGATACCTGCCGTACAGTTACAACCTCTTCACCGACCGCCCCGCCGACTCCTGGAGCAACGTGGTATTCACCACCACCATAAAACGCATCGACGACACGTCGGCCGAAATCGGATTCGACTATGTATTTGTCAACCACCACGATACATCGACCAATGTGGGCATTGAGGTGTACGACCGCCGCACCAACGAGGTGCTCGCACGTATCACGCCTATTGATGTGCCGCTGCGCCGCTCACACGTAACGGAAGTCCGCGGGCCGTTCCTCACCACCAAGGCCTCAGGGTCGATTGGCCTCAACCCCGATTTCGACGGCGAATTCAATATCTTTATTCAGTAAATATAAT
>CAMEPD010000040.1 GCA_945931475.1 uncultured Muribaculaceae bacterium
ACTCATAAATCTACCCTTAATCGTGTATTGGATGATAGTTGCGGATTTTAGGCTGATTACCCATGCCTCCATAGCATATCCCGTTTCCGGAGTCTTGTCACCCCGGAAGCGTTTTTTACACCTTGAATCATTCCGCCCATGTGATATTTTTAGAAAAGCTATTTATTAAGGTGTGAAATTTGGTGGTACCCGAAATATTTGCTACATTTGTAAGCTAATTCGATAATACTAACAAACTCAAAATAACTAATGGAATTTTTAGTCCCTGCCAAACAGCTCTATTCCACCCTTTCGGGCGTGAGCAAGGTAATCAACTCCAAGAATACTCTTACAATTCTCGATAACTTCCTGCTGCAGATTAGCGGCAATGTACTGTCGGTTACTGCTTCCGATACGGAGAATACCTTGGTAGCTACCATCGATGTAACAGATGCCAGTGGCGAAGGTTCTGTGTGTGTAAATGCCCGACGCCTTGTGGATATAGCCAAGGAGCTTCCCGATATGGAGGTCCGCATACACATCAACCCCGAAAACCTCGCCATCAAAATCGAATATCCCGGCGGCGCTTTCGACCTGGTAGGCATTGACGCGGCGCAGTTCCCCTCTACTGCACCCGGCGACGATACCGATGAGGCAACGGCAGAGATGCTTCTCCCTGCAAAGATGATTCTCAGCGGTATCGACAATACATTCTTCGCCGTAGGCACCGACCAGCTGCGCCCGCAGATGATGGGTATCTTTTGGGATGTGAAACCCGACGGCATCACTTTCGTTTCCACCGATACCCGCAAACTCGTCCGCTACATCGATCACTCGGCCGAGCCCGGCGTCGAAACCTCCTGCATAATCCCCTCAAAGCCCTGCGTAATTCTCAAAAACCTCCTCTCGTCCGACGATGATGTAAAGGTAGTGATGTCCTCCCGGAGCGCCACTTTCACTACCGAGCACATTTCGCTCAACTGCCGTTTCATCAAGGGCAATTTTCCCGATTACAACCGTGTTATCCCCCGCGAGAACCCCAATGTCATCACCGTTGACCGCCTTACGCTTCTCACTGCCGTGCGCCGTGTGGCTGTGTGCGCCGACCCCGCTCATTCGCTGGTGAAGTTCCGCCTCTCCAACAACTGCATCGAGCTCAAGGTCGATGATGCCAACGTCTCCACTCTCGCACACGACAAAGTTGAGTGTTCATACGATGGCCGCGACATGGTCATCGGTTTCTCGGCAGTTTACCTCATCGAAATTTTCAATACCCTCACTACCTCCGACATCCTCATCAAGCTGGCCGACCCGTCGCGTCCAGGTGTATTCCTCCCCGACGAGAACTCAGAGAACACCGAACTGGTTATCATTCTGATGCCCATGACCGTAACCGACTTCTAAACCGGCCAAGCTTATGAAGTTGAATATCAGTCGGCCGGTAATGTTTTTCGACCTCGAGACTACCGGCACCAACATAATGCACGACCGTATCGTGGAGATTTCCATGATTAAGGTGATGCCTGATGGCACCGACCGCCAGCGCACCATCCGCGTCAACCCGGGAATGCATATTCCCGAGGAGGCGACTGCTGTCCACCATATAACCGACGCCGATGTGGCCGATGCCCCCCGCTTCGAGCAGATAGCCGGAGCACTGGCCGAGAGTTTTGCCGGATGCGATATTGCCGGATTCAATTCCAACCGCTTCGATGTGCCCATGCTCGCCGAAGAGTTCGCCCGCGCCAAAATTGATTTCGATTTTTCCGCCCCCCGATATATCGACGTGCAGACAATCTTCCACAAGAAAGAGCAGCGCACACTCTCGGCTGCCTACCGCTTCTACTGCGGCCGCAATCTCGACGACGCACACTCGGCAAACGCTGACACACGTGCAACTTACGAGGTGCTTATGGCACAACTCGACCGTTACGACGACCTTCCCAACGACATCAACGCGCTCTCGGATTTCTCGTCGCAGAACCATAACGTCGACCTGATGGGACGCCTCGTTTACGACGACCGTCACCGTGAAGTAATCAATTTCGGCAAATACAAGGGGCAGTTGGCCGAGGAGGTGCTCGCCCGCGACGGCGGTTACCTGGGGTGGATACTCCAGGGCGACTTCCCCAGCGACACCAAGCGCTGGTTCCGCGGCATAAAGGCCCGCATCGACGCCCGGAAACAGCCTTTAAGAAAATGAATATAGTCCTCGGAATTACCGGCGGGATTGCCGCCTATAAATCAGCTGCCCTGCTGCGCCTTTTCGTCAAGGCCGGTCATCAGGTGCAGGTGGTGATGACGCCGTCGGCCCGCGAGTTCATCACTCCGGTGACTCTCTCGGCGCTATCGGGACGTCCTGTCGTCACCGAATTCTTCTCGGCCAACAGCGGCGAGTGGCATAGCCATGTCGACCTCGGCCTTTGGGCCGACGCCATGGTCATTGCTCCCGCTACGGCCAACACCATCGCAAAGATGGCAAACGGAGTGGCCGACAATATGCTGGTAACCACCTATCTGTCGGCGCGCGAACCGGTGTTTGTAGCCCCGGCGATGGATCTCGACATGATGGCCCATCCCACCACGGTGCGCAATCTGGCCCTGCTCCGCAGCTACGGCAACTACATCATCGAACCCACCGAGGGGGAGCTTGCCTCGCACCTTGTCGGCAAAGGCCGCATGGAGGAGCCCGAGCGAATCTTTGAATTCGTAATCAACGAACTCGAGCGGCGGCAGTCAGGAACCGCGGCCATTACACCTTCGGCGAAAGGTGCGGACGAGATGCAATCCGCGTTTGGTGATTGCCATTCCTCGCTGCGCGGACGGAACGTGCTTATAACAGCAGGCCCGACACGCGAGAAAATCGACCCCGTACGTTTCATATCCAACTATTCTACCGGCAAAATGGGTTATGCCCTCGCCGATGAGGCTGCCCGTCGCGGCGCCAATGTCACGGTGGTATCGGGACCTGTCGAGGTTCAGGCGACACACCCCGGGGTGAAGGTCGTGCACGTCGAATCGGGCCGCGAGATGGCCCGCGAATGCCAACGGTTGTTTCCCGTCAGCGACCTGGCGGTGATGTGCGCCGCCGTGGCCGATTATTATGTCGAGAATGTTTCCGATGTGAAAATCAAGCGAGAAAACAGCGCCATACCTCAACTGCGACTGGTCGCCAATCCCGACATAGCACGTTCACTCGGCAAAATGAAGGCTCCGTGTCAGCGACTTGTGGGCTTCGCTCTGGAGACCGACCACGAACAGACCAACGCTGCCTCGAAGATGGAGCGCAAGAATCTCGACATGATTGTGCTCAACTCGCTGCGCGACAAAGGTGCCGGTTTCGGCACCGACACCAACAAGGTGACCCTGCTGTTCCGCGACCCGGCTAAGCGCCCCGTTGAGGTACCCCTCAAGGCCAAGACCGAGATTGCCGCCGACATACTCGATGCCGCCGAGTCACTATTCTCCGACGCCGGCGCGGGCGTCGCTTGTGCCGCCGAAGGCACCCCCACCGGCCCGGCAGGGCAATAATTCGACCCGTTTCTACGTTTCTCTCTCATGTTACAACGATTGAAAAATTACCACATATCACGCCTGCGCTCCGTCGTGACTGCCGTCATGGCCGCGCTGACTTGTGTCTGCCTCGCCCATCGGGCCTCCGCACAGGAGCTCAACTGCCAGGTGGAGTTCAACACCAGTCAGATTCAGGGCACCAACAAAAGCATCTTCGAGACGTTGCAGACTGCCGTGCAGGAGTACATGAACACCAACCACTTCACCAACGCGCAGTTTACCACCAACGAGAAGATTGAGTGCCGCCTCTTTTTCACTCTCAAGGAAAACAACGACGGTGTAATGAAAGGCGACCTCCAGGTGCAGTCTACCCGACCTGTTTACAATACCAACTACACCACAACCCTTATCAACTTCAAAGACACCAAGATAGAGTTCGAATACCAGGAGGGCCAGCCGCTCGTGTTCTCTACAAACACCATGGAGAGCCAGCTCACCGCCATCCTTAATTTCTACGCCTATCTGATTATCGCCGTCGATTTCGACTCATTCTCGCCAAAGGGAGGCCAGGAGTACTGGGACCGCCTGCAGCAGATTGTGCAGATGGCCCAGTCGTCGGGTGAAACCGGCTGGAAGGCCTTCGAAGACAAGAAGAACCGTTCGGGCGTCTACGATGCCTTCACCCAGGCTTCGACTATGGTAGCCCGCGACATACTCTACGATTACCACCGCGCCGGTCTCGACGAAATGGCCCTGTCGCCCGACAAAGGGCGCGCTAAAATCACCTCGGCCGTCGAGAAACTCTCCGCCATCTATCAGGCCGACCCCATGTCGGTAGTCCTCTCGCTCTTTAAGGACGCCAAGCTCGACGAGCTGGTCAATATCTACACCAAGGGCACGCAGACCGAACGCGAAAAGGTTGCGGAGGTGCTCTCGCCCATATATCCCACCGAAATGAAGCGAATAAACTTCATCAAGCAGGGGATAAATAAAGAAAAGTAAATGATTGAATCGCTCCATATATCAAACTACGCACTCATCGACTCGGTTGACATTGTACTTCAGCCGGGCCTCAACATTATAACCGGCGAGACCGGAGCCGGTAAATCGATAATGCTCGGAGCGCTGTCGCTGCTGCTTGGCGGACGCGCCGACTCCAAGGCGATGCGTGACGCACAGAAGAAATCGGTGGTCGAGGCATCGTTCTCGGCCGATTCGTTTTCGGGTCTCGAGAACTTCTGTCGCTCCAACGACATCGACTACGACCCGGAACACGTGATTCTGCGCCGCGAAGTGTCGTCGGCCGGACGTTCACGCGCTTTCATCAACGACACACCGGTCACACTCACCTTGCTGCGTCAGTTAGCGCTCATGCTGGTCGACATCCATTCGCAGCATCAGAACCTGCTGCTGGCCTCGCCGCCGTATCAGCTGCGAGTGCTCGACTCGCTCGCCAAAAACGATGAACGACTCGAGGAGTTCGGCAAGACCTACACCGCATACCGACAGGCCGTGCGCGAGTATCAGCTCACTCGCCGACGCATCGAACAGACCCGCCGCGAGGAGGCGTATCTGCGCCACCGCTACGCCCTCCTGGAAGAGGCAAATCTTGTCGACGGCGAACAGGAAGAGCTTGAGCGTCAGCGCGATGTGCTCTCCAATATGGCCGACATCAAATACTCCCTCTCGCAGGTGCTCGATGCCCTGCGGGAAGGCGACGAGAACGTCGACACACGCCTCAAGCAGGCCCACGACAGCGCCGTGCAGCTCACCGACCTCCTGGAGGACGCCGACTCCCTGGCCGATCGGCTCGACGCCCTGAGGGTGGAGTGCCGCGACATCGCCGATTCGTTCAGCGAATACGACCGCTCCCTTTCATCTGACCCCTCGCAGCTACAGGCCATCGAGGATCGCCTCAATCTCATTTACGAGCTCGAACGCAAACATCATACCGAGAACATCGCGGCTCTCATCGGCATACGCGAATCCATCAAGGCCAAACTCGACGCCATCGATTCGGGCGACCAGGCCCTGCACGAGCTTGAGCAGACCGCCCGGAAAGCCCGCAAAGCCGCCATCGAACAGGCGCGCGCCATCTCGGAAGTACGCCGAGAAGTTGCCGGTCAGTTCGCCGCTCTGCTGCGCGAGCGCGCTCTGCCGTTAGGGATGAAGAACCTGCAGGTAGATATTTCGGTCAAGGACGCCGACCTTTCGGCCACCGGCGTCGACCGCGTGGAGTTCCTCTTCGCCTTCAACAAGAATCAGCCGCTCCTCCCCGTGGGCAACACCGCCTCCGGCGGCGAAATCTCGCGACTGATGCTCTCCATAAAGTCGATTGTCGCCGACAAGATGGAGCTGCCGTCGCTCATCTTCGACGAGGTAGATACCGGCGTGTCGGGCGATGTGGCCAACCGCATGGGGCGCATGATGCTCGCAATCGCCGGAAACGTGCAGGTTATCGCCATCACGCACCTGCCGCAGGTAGCCGCCAAAGGGAACACCCACTTCAAAGTCTACAAGGAGGATACCGACTCGGCGACCGTAACCCGTATCCGCCAGCTCAACGACGACGAGCGCATCGACGAACTCTCGCTAATGCTCTCCGGCTCAGCCACCAACGATGCAGCCCGCGCCACAGCCCGCTCCCTCTTAGGCATCCAGCTCCCCGAGCAGCCCTCGCTTGACCTTTGATTAGACTCCCTTCCTCAATTTATACTGAATATGCTCCAATCCGACGAATATATCTACGGCATCCGCGCCGTCATAGAGGCCGTTGAGGCCGGCAAGGAAATCGATAAAGTGCTGGTAAGCAAAGACCTCAAAGGTGGCGAGCTCTCCGCCGAACTCTTCGACTGCCTGCACTCCCACCGCATAATCATACAGCGCGTCCCCGTGGAAAAAATCGACCGTATTACCCGTCGCAATCATCAAGGCGTGCTCGCTATACTGCCGGCCGTTTCCTATGATTCGCTCGAAAATATGGTGCCCAAACTCTACGAGGAGGGGTGCGTCCCCTTTATCGTGGTGCTCGACGGTATCACCGATGTGCGCAATTTCGGCGCGATAGCCCGCACCTGCGAGTGCGCCGGTGTTGACGCCATCGTTATCGGAGCGCGTGGCGGCGTAAGTGTCAATGCCGATGCTGTGAAGACTTCGGCCGGAGCACTCCATTATCTGCCCGTATGCCGCGAGCGTTCGATACTTAATGCCGTCAAGTTTCTGAAAGACAACGGCTATCGCATCGTCGCGGCATCCGAGAAGTCGGATGTCAACTATTCGACCGTCGATTATACCGGTCCGGTAGCCATAGTGATGGGCGCCGAGGATATCGGCATCAATCCCGACATTCTGCGTCAGTGCGACACACAAGTCGCCATCCCGCAGATAGGCGAAATCAGTTCACTCAACGTGTCGGTCGCCGCCGGTGTCATGATTTATGAGGTGGTGCGCCAGCGCCTGTTGGCCGGCTTCACCCGCTGAAATCGTGAGCCTCTTAATTACCGGTTGATGTGCCACACGCGCATCAGGCATTTGGCGCAGTCGAACTCCAGGTGAAAACGGTTCTGACCCGCCACGAGGTAAAGCTCACGCGGCAAATTCCCCTTATCTTTTGTCTTAAGGCAGGCGCCCATTTCGCGGCGCAGACAGTAGCGGCACTCCATTACCCGGGTTTCCGCCGACCCCGTCTGCGTTATTCTGTCGCGAGCGGGGGCGACTTCGATGGCCTGCGGTATCTCCATAGCGCCGAGAGAGCGGTAGAATCCGGCAGCCAGCCGGTTGGCTATGTTGTCATGGCGTGTGAGCTCCGTGCCTTCAGGGAGGTGCAGATTCTCAGCCGGTTTGCGACGCATATCGCGTCGATACGCGCACGCCCACGCCGTGTCGAGAAGTTCAGTGACCTCTCGGCGCATGGCGGTAAGCACCGATGCCGGTATGAAAATGTCTCCTGCGTGGTCGTCGATTCCGGTGATGGTATAGATGGTGTTGCCGGTCTTCTCGAGCACACGCCGGCGTGCAGCCCGCTGGTCGGTCTTTGCGGGGGAAAACTCCACAGTTCGTGTTATCGAGACGGCTCCGCGCATCCCCTCTGCCCGGGCGTCAAGCGCCAAGCCCCATGGGGTGCGCCGCAGCGTCAGCCACGCGTCAACCGTACGCCGTGCGGTTTCGCCGGTCAGCAGGGCGTTGAAACGGATGTCGTTATTCCGGTAGAGCCCTGTACCCGCAGCTATGTTGACCGGTTGGGCTACAAACAATCGCGAGCCCTCCGAACGGTTTACGCGGAAGCCGGCGAAGCGACCGTCGCGATCGAAATACCCCAGGCCGTCGCCGTTGTTGACGCCCGTTGAGAGCCGCGCCTCGATTACCTTTCCCGCACAGCGCACCACCGTGCCAACAGGTTGCCCGACCCATTTCGGGGTGTCGAACGAGGCCATCGTGCCCGGACGGGGCGTTCCTTTGAGAAAGTAAGGAGTGTAGCCGCGGTTGAAGCAGCGCTGCAGGTCTGGCGTGAAAGTCACGTTGCTGTGTCCGCGTGAGGCATGAGAGTATTTGTCGGGATTTTCGCTGATGATTCGGTCGAGTGCGGCTCGCCAGGCGGCAGTAGCGTTTTTCACGTAAGCCACATCTTTGAGTCGACCCTCGATTTTCAGCGACGAAGCGCCGGCCGCGAGTAGGTCAGAGAGCATGGCGATGCGGTTCATGTCACGCAGCGAAAGCAGGTGCTTGCCGACGGCGATGCGGTTGCCTTGACCGTCTTCTAAATCGAAGGCATAGCGGCATATCTGTGCGCATTCGCCGCGGTTGGCCGAACGTCCGGTCGTCAGGAACGATGCCTGGCAGTCGCCGCTGAAGCTCACGCACAGGGCGCCGTAGACAAAGACCTCCAGCGGCACACTTACGGCGCGATGGATGGCGCCAATCTCGTCGAGCGAAAGTTCGCGTGCCAGCACAATCTGCGAGAAACCGGCGTCCTGCAGGAAGCGTGCCTTCGCCGGGGTACGGGTGTCGCATTGGGTGGAAGCGTGGAGCGCTATCGGCGGCAGATTCATCATCAGCAGGGCCATGTCCTGTACAATCAGAGCGTCGGCTCCGGCGCGCCACAGGTCCCATACGAGGCGCTCCACAACAGCGAGTTCGTCGTCATATATTATGGTGTTGACCGTCACATACACCCGCGCACCGTAGCGGTGTGCGAACGCGGCAACCCGCGCGATGTCGGCAACCGAATTGGCGGCTGCGTGGCGCGCCCCGTGGCTTGACGCGCCCATATATACGGCGTCGGCGCCGTGGAGTATAGCCTGTATGGCGGTTTCGGCATCCTTGGCCGGTGCAAGCAGTTCTATGGGGCGTGGTACGGTTGTTTTCATATCAATCACAGTCGCAGGGTACAAAATGGTGTGTGCCGTGGCACTCATGGAGCCGGTGGTCGACTATAATGTGGCGGTTGGCCATGGTGGCGATGCGGCTCATTTCGTGGGACACGAGGATAACCGTCCGGCCGGGCGCCAGCTGTTCGAGAATCTTATAGGTCTGTTGTTCGAAATATTTGTCGAGGTAGCTGAGCGGTTCGTCGAGCACCAATACGTCGGGTTGTGACACGATTGCGCGTCCAAGAAGGGTGCGCTGCAACTGACCGCCCGACAGTTCTCCGATGGGTTGCGACGAGTGCGAGGTCAGTTCGATGAGCTCGGTAACGGCGTCGATGCGTTGCTCGTGTTCGGCTTTCGACAGTCCTTTGACAGCCATGAGGCCCGACGCGATAACCTCGCGCACAGTGATGGGGAACCGCGAGTCAATCATGTTCTTTTGGGGCAGGTATCCGATGCGCAGACGGTTTGTTGGGCGTCCTTCGCTGTCGAAATATTCTACGACACCTCCGGTGGGCTTCAACAGGCGCAGGATTAACCGCAACAGGGTGGTTTTGCCGCCGCCGTTGGGTCCGGTTATGGCCATAAAATCGCCGAGGAATACCGTGAGATTCACGTCCTCCAGAATTTTACGGCCTCCGGCTGAATAGTTCAGGTCGCAAAGTCTTATCAGGGGTTTGTCGCTGTGGTTCATTGTTTGGGGTCGGTTTTAGAGGCTGTTGCCGACAGGCGGCAGGGTAGGGGCGAGAGCCCGGGCAACCTCCTGAATTTGGCTGACGGTTTGGCCGCTCATCGGGTCGATTACTATGTTTTTCAGCCGTAGCTTTTCGGCGAGTTCGGCAGTGGTGTTTCCTTGCGTGCCCGGTTGGGAAATCACCGCTAAGGCGTCTGCGTCGGCGGCCTCGTTCATGCGCTCCTTCAGGGCGATTGCCGAACTCTCCTTATGCCCCTGAGTCAGGGCCAATTGCTTCAGACCGTAATCGCGGGCGAAATAGGTCATCGAAGGGTGCCCGACGATGAATGTGCGCCCTTTTACTGGAGCCAGTTGCTCCGTGATGGCTCTGTCGAGCGAATCGAGCTGTAGGTCAAGGGCACGGTAGCGGGCCGTGAAGTAGGCTGCGGATGTCGGGCGGCGGCGCGAGAGTGCGGCGAACACATTTCGGGCCATGATGCGTCGGTTGCGCAACGACATCCATACGTGCGGGTCAGGTTCGTTGCCGTGAGTGCCGTAAACGGGCGATATTGAATCTGTTATATTGATTATCTCAAGCTTAGGATTATTGACGCCGATGCCGTTGAGCAACTGAGTCTCGAATGGCAGGGAGCCGATTGAGAAGTATATGTCGCTGCCTGCGACGCGTCTCATGGCCGACACGCCGGGGTCAAATGCTTCGGGGTCGGCGCCGTCGGGGAGCAGGCAACTCACCTCCACTGAATCGCCGCCGATGGCCGATACCAGTTCGGCCACGGGCGGGATGCCTGTTGCAACCGCCGTAGGAGCAGCTGCGTCGCCGGCTCTCTTGCTACGGGAGCACGATGCCGAAATCAGCATCAATCCGGCGACGACGGCAGTAAGAATTCTGTGGCTTGGCTTCATTTGCGGTTATATATTAAGGTGTGGAGAGTGCGGGTAAGCTCCTCCGGAGCCTCGATAGGGCGAGAGGCCATGAGCTTAAGTTCGACCTCAGGAAAGCCTTCGTGATAGGGAGGCTGAATGTACCTGAAATCCTGCAGGATGTTCATGCCGCATCGACGGTAGAAATCAATGCGCTTGCGTGCCTGTTCTGAAAATTCGGCGGGCTCGACCTCGAGTACCAGGGGAGCGTCGGCGCTTAGGTTCAATGAACGGCGCATATCCGGGTCGAGCAACGCGGTGATGGTAAGCGAACCCAAGCCTTTGCCTCGCATCTCGTCGAAAATGGCAAAATGCTCGACATAAGTATAGCCGGGCAGCGTCCAGATGGTGATGAAACCGGCGCATTTATCATCATGGTAAAGCAAAAAGAGATTGAACGCGGGGTCGGCGGCTACGCGAGCTTCGATGTCGGCCCATGGACGGCGTTCTTCGGGCGGAAATGCCGTCATATATAACTCTTTGATTTCTGCCGGAATAACATCGCCGGCCTTCAGCTTTTTAAATTCGAAATTTGCCATAACTGAATATATCTACAAAGGTACGAAAAATTATTGGGATTCGGCCGACTTTCGCAAGGGTGCCGACCGTCACTGACAATAATAAAAGTATGTGCACAAAAAAAGTGAGGGGGTCTCACGACTACCTCACTCTCCATTCATCACATTATGCTTACAATTAAGTGCTCTTGTTTGGTCGAGAGGGCTTGTTTTTCGGCCCTTTCTGTCATTAAAACGAACGGTCGGTATGAAATGTTGTATACAATCCGGTTAAAAACATTTAAAGATTGTAATATAAACCAACTGTGCCGACACGATTTCGTTCTAATATCTTGATTCAACCACAGGCCAGTCGATGATGTCCCACAGTTTCTCCAAGGCATCCTTACGACGGTTCTGGTAATCAAGGTAATATGCGTGTTCCCATACATCGAACACCAGAATTGGTGTAAGACCCTGGGTGAGCGGCGATCCGGCGTTGGATTCCTGGGTAATGAAGAGTCGTCCGTCGTTGTCGCGCGAAAGCCATACCCAGCCCGAACCGAATAATTTCACACCGGCGTCAACAAACTCCTTCTTGAAGGCGTCGAACGAGCCGAACTGACTGTCGATAGCCTTGCGGAGGTCGCCGTCGGGTTCTCCGCCACCGTCGGGCGAGAATGAGAAGAAGTAGAAAATATGATTCCAGGCCTGCGAGGCATTGTTGAACAGCGCGCCCTTGGCATCTCGGATAATCTCCTCGAGAGGAACCTCCTCGAACTCGGTGCCTTCGATAAGGGAGTTCAGGTTGTCGATATAAGCTTTCTCATGTTTTCCGTAATGGTAATCAACGGTCTCCCGGCTGATTACAGGCTCCAGTGCATCGTGTGCATAGGGGAGCTCGGGTTGCGTATATTTCATATTCAAAGCAGTTTGTATGGATAGTTGAAAAATATGTTATAATTTTGCCGCATGAAAGCGGATTCAATATGGTAACTATAGAACAAACGCGGAGGTGCGAAAGTTCGGGAAGAGACATAACGCACGTGATTTTCCGAGGAAAATCTTATTTGAAATGATTCCGAATAAGGTTTAACCGTCGGTTTTTCACGTTTTCATAATGCAGGGGCATTAATAGGCCGCTTATTAGGGCATTAAGGGGCTGTAATATTTGTGTCAACCACTTTAATTAATATCTATAAGTGTCATATTTACAATTAAATGATGTTGAAAATTAAAACTATGCTTTAATGTCACCCTTAAGGCTCTGACTTACAGTGATGTTGAGTGCCGATTCAATTTTCCAAATTTTTTTCACTTGTTTTTTTCAAAAAATTCTTGGAAATTTGCATTGAAAAGATTCGTCCCTTCAGGCGGTTTTCCATGGCATTGGATAAATAAAGGACATGATTATTATTCGATACCTTGACAGACAGTTGACACAAACGCACAGTGCAACAGCCATGAAACCCCGGGGGGCCATTACAGGCAGGTTCTATTAATTGGACACCTGTCGTATTAGAAATTAACAATATCAGTTTCCCGGCTGATTTCCTGTATAAATCGGCTGCTTTTCCATCTTTCATCGGTCGTTTAGCTCGCTAAACTCCCTCTTTAAGATGAAAAATCATCTCGATTTCTACTACGAAATCATCGCAAACCAATATATAGAACCTGTCTATATTGATTGAAACAAATGAACACTGACCATACCCAGCTTTGGGAGGAATGTCTGCGTGTCATACGCGATGTTATCTCCCCCGAACAGTTCGACGCCTGGTTCCAGCCAATCAGGCCCATAAGCTACGAGGATGGCGCCCTTACTTTGGGGGTGCCCTCGGAGTTTTTTGTCGAGCAACTTGAGAAGCAGTACATCAGGCTGCTCAGTTCGGCCATACGCCGCGTCTACGGCCAGGAGTTCAAACGTCTTTTCTACTACACTCTCACCGTACAGAACCGCCCGGACACAGCCGTGCGCGAGGCGGGCCTTCAGGCGTCACCCGCCACCAAAACCATCTTGGCCCCGGCGCAGCCGGCGGCCGGTCCGGCTTTCAGCTCCAATCTCAACCCCGTAAACACCTTTGAGAATTACTGCGGCAGCTCCTCCAACAAGATAGCACGTGCCATCGGTGAATCAATCGCTAAAGACCCCAAGTGCAAGACCTTCAATCCGCTGTTTGTCTTCGGTCCGACGGGTGTGGGCAAGACTCACCTTATTCAGGCCATAGGCATCAAGATATTGGAGAACAATCCAGATGCACGTGTATTATATGTGAGCGCACGACAGTTCGAGAGCCAGTTCACCACGGCCACCCGTACCGGCAAAATCAACGAGTTCATCAACTTCTACCAGAGCATCGGCACCCTTATAGTCGATGATATACAGGACCTTATGAACAAGGAGGCCACTCAGAACTCCTTCTTCCATATCTTCAACCACCTGCACCAGAACCAGCGTCAGATAATCTTGTCGAGCGACATCTGTCCGGCGCAGCTCAACGGTATGACCGCTCGTCTGCTATCGCGCTTCAAGTGGGGTATGACCGTCGAACTGGAGAAACCCGACCTCGACCTGCGACGCGCTGTGCTGCGTCTGCGTTCCGAGCAGGACGGTCTCTCCATCCCCGACGACGTGCTTGACTACATCGCCGAGAATGTTACCGATTCAGTGCGCGAACTCGAAGGCATCGTGGCCACGCTTTTAGCGCAGGCGCTGACCCTGCGACGCGACATCACGGTCGACCTGGCTCGCCACGTCATGGCTAATGTTGTGCGCCTGCAGAAGCGCTCGATCAATTTCGAGATGGTGACCCAGGGTGTGGCCGATCATTTCAACATCGATCCCGACCGGATATTCACCAAGAGTCGCAAGCGGGATATATCGGATGCGCGACAGATGGTGATGTACCTTGCCAAGAAACATGCAGGTATGTCGCTCACGGCCATCGGCACACGTTTGAGCCGTGACCATTCCACCGTGCTTTACGCCTGTCGCAACATAGAGGAGCGACTCAACTTCGACAAGAAGCTCCTGGCCGACGTGAATGCCATCGAGAAAGCATTCCACGAGTAAATCAAAGAAAAATTCACCGTCCCGCGGGATGGTTGGCTATATGCGGGCAATTTTTGGACAACAAGACACATTCCTGACATAAAACTCAAATCCAGGCCTCCGCAATCCCTGATTTGGATTGCGGGGGCCCGGCATTTATGGCCCGGAAAGTCTGACACGGTGAACATTTTCCGTGAACTGCCGGAGTGACGGCTACGACGTTTTCGGAAAATTCCGAAAGATGCCGAAAGGCATGAAACGATGCTCGATATATGTAAGTATCAATGGTACAAAGAGTTTGTTTTGGTAAACTTTAAAAGAGGGTAAAATTGATTAAAATACAGATAAACAGCAAATTAACAAATGAAAACGGAGAACTTATCCACAATTCTAAAGTTTTGTGTTAAACTGTTTGTAGGATTTGAAAATTTTTCCGAAGTTTGCATCCGAATCTTTTCGATATACCGCGAAACCTTCCTGCGGTATTTGTTTCAATCATATCACATCACACACAGCGAATCCGAGCGAGGATTAGCGCTCCATCCGGAAACCGGCATATCGGCCTGTTCCGGGATTCATAACCCTTTCTTCTAACCGGGTCGCCGAGGCGGCCGCTACAAATTTTCAACCGTGGATAACATAATCTACACCTACGATGAAGCCTATGAGGCTACATTAAAATATTTCGACGGCGATGAACTTGCTGCCCGTGTATGGGTAACCAAATACGCCCTGAAAGACTCGTACGGAAACCTGTACGAGAAGACTCCCGACGATATGCACCGTCGCATCGCGTCGGAAATCGTTCGTATTGAACAGAAATATCCCAACCCGATGACTCAGGAAGAGGTCTTCTCTTACCTGAAAGACTTCCGCTACATCGTGCCGCAGGGTAGCCCAATGACCGGTATCGGCAACAATTACCAGGTAAGTTCGCTCTCGAACTGCTTCGTAATCGGTCTTGACGGCCATCCCGATTCATACGGCGGCATCATCCGCATCGACGAAGAGCAGGTGCAGCTGATGAAACGTCGCGGCGGCGTGGGTCATGACCTGAGCCATATCCGCCCCAAAGGCACCCCCGTTAAGAATTCGGCGCTGACCTCCACCGGTCTGGTGCCCTTCATGGAGCGTTACTCCAACTCCACCCGCGAGGTAGCCCAGGACGGTCGCCGCGGCGCCCTGATGCTCTCGGTTTCGGTCAAGCACCCCGACAGCGAATCGTTTGTCGACGCCAAGATGACCGAGGGGAAGGTAACCGGCGCCAATGTGTCGGTGCGAATCGATGATGACTTCATGCGGGCCGCTACCGAGGGTACACCCTACCGGCAGCAGTATCCCGTCGATTCCGATAAGCCCGAAATCGTAAAGGAGATTGACGCCAAGGCCTTCTGGGACAAGATAATACACAACGCATGGAAGTCGGCCGAACCCGGGGTGCTCTTCTGGGACACCATCACCCGCGAATCGGTGCCCGACTGTTATGCCGACCTCGGTTTCCGCACCATCTCTACCAACCCCTGCGGCGAAATCCCCCTCTGCCCTTACGACTCATGCCGCCTGCTGGCCATCAACCTCTTCTCGTACGTGAAGAACCCCTTCACGCCCGAGGCTGAGTTTGACTTCGACCTTTTCAGAACCCATGTCGCCAAGGCTCAGCGCATCATGGACGACATCATCGACCTCGAGAGCGAGAAAATCGACAAGATACTCGAGAAAATCGACTCGGATCCCGAAACCGAAGAGGTGAAGGGCCCCGAACGTCACCTTTGGGAGAAGATACGCCGCAAGACACTGCAGGGACGCCGTACCGGTGTGGGCACCACTGCAGAGGGTGATATGCTGGCTGCGCTGTCGCTGCGTTACGGCACCAAGGAAGCCACCGACTTCTCAGTCGAGGTACATCGCGCGCTGGCACTGGCCGCCTACGGTTCGTCGGTGGAAATGGCCGGCGAACGCGGCGCATTCGAGATTTTCGACGCCGAACGCGAGAAGAACAATCCCTACATCAACCGGCTCCGTGAGGCCGACCCCGAACTCTACGAGAAGATGGTGCACCAAGGACGACGCAACATCGCCTGTCTCACCATAGCTCCCACCGGCACCACATCGCTGATGACCCGTACCACCTCGGGCATCGAGCCGGTGTTCCAGCCCGTGTACAAACGCCGCCGCAAGGTCAACCCCAACGACCCCGAAGTACGCATCGACTTCGTCGACGATACCGGCGACGCCTTCGAGGAGTATATCGTTTACCATCCCAAGTTCATCGACTGGATGAAGGTCAACAATATTCCCGTCAAAGACAATTACACCCAGGAGGAACTCGAGTCCCTCGTTGCCCGCTCGCCCTACGCCGGAGCCACGGCCAACGATGTAGACTGGCTCGAGAAGGTGCGTATGCAGGGCCGCATCCAGAAGTGGGTCGACCACTCCATCTCCGTCACCATCAACCTCCCCTCCGACGTTTCCGAGGAGATGGTAGGCAACCTTTATGTCGAGGCGTGGAAAACGGGTTGCAAGGGTTGCACGGTGTATCGCGACGGCTCGCGTTCGGGCGTGCTCCTCTCGCTCGAGAAGAAAAAGAAGGATGGCAAACCCGAGGCCGCTCCCACCATGCTGCGCGTGCCGCAGATTATCAAGCGCCCGATTGAACTCGAGGCCGACGTAGTGCGTTTCCAGAATAACAAGGAGAAGTGGATTGCCTTCGTGGGCCTGCGCGACGGACGCCCATACGAGATTTTCACCGGTCTTGCCGACGATGAAGACGGAATCTTCTGCCCCAAATCGGTGACCAAAGGAAAAATCATCAAGGCCATCGCCCCCGACGGCACCAAGCGTTACGACTTCCAGTTTGTCAACAAGCGCGGCCACAAGACTACTATAGAAGGCCTCTCCGACAAGTTTAACCCCGAATACTGGAACTACGCCAAACTTATCTCGGGTGTGCTCCGCTACGGAATGCCCATGGACCAGGTGCTCAAACTCATCTCGGGTCTCGAGCTCGATTCACAGAGTATCAACACGTGGAAGATGGGTGTGGAACGTGCCCTGAAGAAGTACATCGTCAACGGAACATCGGCCAGCGGTCAGCGCTGCCCCAACTGCGGCCAGGAGACCCTCATCTATCAGGAGGGATGCCTGATCTGCACTTCGTGCGGCACATCGAAGTGCGGCTGACGCACCCGTAAGCGCTTCCGGGCGCGACCGGCACAAATACTCTTATGGAACTACGACGACAGAAAGTAACACGATATGCGGCTCCCCTTCGCGAAGGGGGGTCGCTTCCTGCACTTGCCGAGGCCGACGACGGCTTCGAATATGTAGTGAAATTCCGTGGCGCAGGCCACGGCACTAAGGCCCTCGTAGCCGAACTGATTGGCGGTGAAGTGGCCCGCGCCCTCGGGTTCAATGTGCCCGAGATAGTGCTGCTGGATGTCGGCGAGGAATTCGGTCGCACCGAACCCGATGCCGAGATACAGGACCTGCTGAAATCGTCGCGCGGACTCAACCTCGGACTCCATTACCTCAAAGGCTCGTTCACCGTTGACCCGTACGTCAACGGTATCGACGACCTCACCGCCTCGAAAATCGTATGGCTCGACGCATTCCTTACCAACGTTGACCGCACCGTACTCAACACCAATATGCTGCGGTGGCACGGGGAGTTGTGGCTCATCGACCATGGCGCCGCCCTCTATTTCCATCACTCATGGAGCCGGCTTGACGAAGCGCCGCTGACCCCCTTCGCGTTCATCAAAGACCATGCGCTCATCGGCCGTGCATCGCGCATCGGGGAAGCCGACAAATGGATGCGTCAGCACATCACCCCGCGCACCCTCGAGAAGATAGTCGATCTGGTGCCCGACCAATGGCTCGTACACGAGGGGAGCGAAGAAACGCCCGATGAGGTCCGCCGCGTGTACAAGCGATTCCTCACCGAGCGCCTAAAGAACAGCCGGATATTTGTAGAAGCGGCCGTAGCGGCCCATAACGCCACAAAATGATTATGGACGAGCCATTGGTTTACGAATATGCCGTGATACGCTATGTGCCTGACGTGGAGCGCGAAGAGTTTGTCAACGTAGGGCTGCTGATGATGTGCAAGCGTCGCCGGTGGGTCAAGGCCCGCGTGCGGCTTGTCGCCGAGCGGTTGGCTACCTTTCCGGCAGCTCATACTCCCGAGGAGATAGAGCTGCAGCTCGCTACCTTCACGCGGACCGCCGAGGGGGCTCCCGAAGCCGGACCGGTGGGTCAACTACCAGCCGAGGAGCGATTCCGCTGGCTCACCGCCGTGAAGAGCGCCTGCCTGCAGACCTCGCGGCCTCATCCGGGGCTCACCAACGACCTCGAAGCCACCTTCGAGCGCCTGTTCAGCACCCTTGTGCTGTAAGGTCTTCGACCGTGCCCGAGAAGGTGAAGCCCGCTAAGGCAACAGCCTTCGAAACGGCGGCCGGGTCGACCGAGCCGACAACCTTCACCGTACCCGACGAGAGGTCGACTACGGCCGATTCGCACCCTTTGAGAGCGCCGACAGCCTTTTCAACTGTTGCTTTGCAGTGGCCGCAGGCCATGCCGTCTATTTTATAAGTCTTTATCATATCAGTGGAGTTAATGTGTTGATGTTCACGTTTGTGGCCGCGAGAACGCACAGCTGCGTAAATCAGCAGACCCACCAGGAGGATGCTGCAGAGGGTGGGGAAGATAGGGAACGTTACCTGATGGCAATCCTGCGACACCATTTCCGACATCGACGGCACGAACCAGCCGGCCGGCAGCAGGTAGTCGATGAGCAGCCCGAATGCCATGGCCGTCACCACAACCGAACCGACGTAGATTGCCGTGGCGCGCCGTCCGATAGCTTTGCCCAGAAGCATAATCGATGCGAAGTTGGCAGCCGGTCCGGCCATCAGAAGCACGAAGGCCACGCCAGGACTCAACCCCTTGAGCATCAGCGACAGCGCGATGGGAATCGACCCTGTGGCGCAGATGTACATCGGTATGGCCACTACGACCATCACCAGCATGGCGAGCACCGGGTACTGCGACAGCGATGTGAACAGGCTGTCGGGCACCAACACCGTAATCAGTGCGGCAACTATCAGACCGATAACCAGCCATTTGCCTACCGAACCGACCATATCGACCAGTCCGTAGCGAACACTCTCGACAAGCTTGCCGAAGAAACTGCGGGGTAACTCGCGGACTTCGCAGCAGTGGTCGTGGCATTCATGTGCCGACTCAATCACCTCTTCGGCGCCGTCGCCGCGGTCGGTCTTGCTGACGGTCACGCCACCCAACACCGCACCGACAAGAGCGGCAACCGGACGGAGGATGGCAAAGGGGAGCCCGAGCAGCGAATAGGTGGCGGCTATAGAGTCGACACCCGTCTGCGGTGTAGCGATCAGGAACGAAGTTGCGGCTCCGCGCGAGGCCCCCTGACGCCGCAGCGATACAGCCGTGGGGAGCACGCCGCAAGAGCAGAGAGGCAGCGGAATACCGAACAGTGCAGCCTTTACAACCGGCGCCGCCCCCTTACCGGCAAGGTGCCGGCTCATCATCTCGGGCCGCACGAATACGTGGAGCAGCCCCGCAATCAGGAAACCGAGCAGAATGTAGGGCGACATCTCATTGACAATCGCTGCAAGCGAATAAAATAAGTTCTCAAAATTCATAGCTGTAACATATTTCTCTTTTCGGCTGCAAAGGTA
>CAMEPD010000041.1 GCA_945931475.1 uncultured Muribaculaceae bacterium
CCATCTCAAATTTTCGGCCGGAACGTTTAACATTTATTTTTAAACAGCCTCTAATTCCGGTACAAAAATTTTGATGCGTCGGAGCAATTGGTTACATTTGCCATCGCTAATCATTTAAATTACGATGGCCGAATTTCAAACCGATAAAATGTATCTGCTGAGCTGCCCGGTTCACGGCAGGCAATACTGGCAGGCCGACGATGCTTGGCCAGAGCTCAGTATCGGAAAACAACTGCTCATGGTTCCTGAGGGAGATAACCCCGAGGATCCTTGGGCAGTTGCATTATATTATTGCGAAGGGGATAAACGCCTGAAATTAGGTTATATACCGGCCGGAAAAAACCGCACGGTGTTTACGCTTCTATCCATGGGCTGGAGTGAAGCGGTGAGTTGCACGGTTTCGCGGCTCGATCCTACAGCCGAACCCGATTCGCAGATTCATTTCACGGTGTCAATCCTACGATATCCCAGCGAGGGTGAGCAAGAAGCCGAAGAGAATCCGGAGGGGGGAGGAGTAATCGACCCCGTGCCGAAGAGTTTAGAGGCTGTTAAAAATAAATATTAAACAGCCTATTAGCGGGCGATAACCATCACCACGCCGTTATTGCCATTATAGAAGGCGTAATTCCCGTCGGCGGTACGACCGAATGTTTTAACTGTGGGGAGCAGCAGCTTGAGCGACTCCTCGGTTGTCGTATCCGGACAAGCCATCATAGTCTGCATACCCGGACCAAAGGTGAAATCAGTATAGCTGCTGGTATATGTGCCGCCAAGCAGATTGCAGCCGGTCTCGCACGAGAAGGTCTTGTCCTGAGGCAGGAATGAAATGGTAACAGGCTGCTCGGGGGTGGCCTTGACTTCGGTACCGTTCAGTTCGACAATACGCCACTTGCCTTCGAGCTGTGCGGCCGATATTTCAGGCTCTGCACGTCGGAGCGTCAAGGCATCGCGTGATGTTGCGGTTGAAAGAATCACCTCGTTTCGGCCCGATTTACGGAAACCTGTCACATTGTTGAGCACATTGAGCACCGAATTTTCAGTCTGAGCGTCGGGACACATCATGCGGGTCGAGGCTACCGGACCGAGGCGAAGCACACCGGCCGGTTCGTTCGTGGCGAACGTGGCCATGATATTGTTGCAACCGGCCGACCCGTGCAGACGTCCGTTCACTACGTCAAAGCCGAGGTAGGGTTGCCGGGCATCCTCGTGTAGTGTGATAGCTTTGGAGTCGATGGCTGTAATGTCCCAACGTCCTGAGAGGTCGGAAATCTGAGCTTTTTGTGAGGCGCATGATCCGAGCATCACTACTGATACGCCTGCAATAGTCAATAATTGTACGATATTTTTCATTTTCATCTAAATTTTTATCTTAATAACGATTAACAGGCCCGATTGATTATAAATTCCTTTATTTATTTAATATAATAAATGCAAATTTAGTGAACATCAGCTCAAATACGCCAAAAGATATGTAACTTTGCAGGCGATTAAACAGCCTCTAATTCATAAAATTCCAACAAATTTCCAAGTTCTCACATCCTAATATTTCGAATATGTTGACCGAAAAACGAAGCAGTATGCTCCACGGCATCCTGCTGATAGGCCTGTTCTCGTGCGCCGCTTTCTATATCGGCAGCGCGAAGATTTTTCAGGAATTGTCTTTCAGCCCTATGATTATTGGTATTGTCTTAGGTATGCTCTACGCCAATTCGCTGCGTAATCACCTGCCTGAGACATGGGTGCCGGGCATTCAGTTCTGCTCAAAGAAACTGCTCAGGCTCGGCATTATCCTTTACGGATTCCGTCTGACATTCCAAGATATTGTCGAGGTCGGGCTTGCAGGTATCATAATAGATGCCATAGTTGTGGCAGTGACGGTTATCGGCGGTTACTGGATTGGCAAGGCTCTGAAGATGGATCGCGACATCGCCCTTCTCACCTCCGTAGGTTCGGGCATCTGCGGCGCCGCTGCCGTACTCGGCGCCGAAGCCACCATCCGCACTCAGCCTTACAAAACGGCTGTCGCCGTTGCTACGGTGGTAATCTTCGGCACTATCTCAATGTTTATCTACCCGATAGCTTACCGCGCCGGTATCCTTGACCTCGACCCGCAACAGATGGGTATCTACGCCGGTTCGACCCTTCACGAGGTGGCTCACGCCGTAGGTGCCGGCAACGCCATGGGTGCCGAAATCTCCAACGCCACGATTATCGTAAAAATGATCCGTGTGATGCTGCTTGTGCCGGTGCTTCTTGTGCTGGCCCTTTGGGTAGCAGCTCAGGCCCGCAAGAACACATCGGCCGGCTCGGCACAAAAGGGCAAACTGGCCATACCCTGGTTCGCCGTGCTTTTCCTGGTTGTCATCGGATTCAATTCGCTTGACCTGCTCCCCCACAGTGTGGTGGAAGTAATCAATTACATCTGCACATTCCTGCTGACTATGGCCATGGTGGCCCTCGGAGCCGAAACGAGCATCGACAAATTCCGCAAGGCCGGAGCGAAACCGTTCGTATTAGCGTTCATACTCTATGTATGGCTCCTCGGCGGAGGTTACCTGCTGGCCCGATATGTGTCGCCCCTCTTCCTCTAAGAAATCAGGAATTTAAATATAAGGCGCTGTGTCTGACAAAATGTCGTCACAGCGCCTTTCGTGATTTATTATCACAAATTGGAAATCAATGTATTTTCATCATTTCTTCTCGCAAAATTCACCCTGATATTTAAAAAGGCCCGTCACAGCATCCCTGCTCCGGCGGGCCACACATTATCGGGAAAATTGATCTAAATATTTGAAATTAACGCATTTTATTCTGTATACTTTATTGACCAATTCTAAAGGATTATATTATATCTGCTTATTCTGTAAGTTTGAACGAGCCTTTAAGACCTTCGGCCGAGTTCGGACCGATGAAGATATTATAGTCACCCGGTTCGTTGACGTACTCGAGGTCGAAATTGTAGAATTTCAGGTCCTCAGGAGTGAGTGTAAATTCCACGCGTCGGCTTTCGCCCGGTTTGAGGCTGATTTTCCGGAAGCCTTTCAGCTCCTTGACAGGACGTGAGATTGAGCCAACAAGGTCACGTACATAGAGCTGAACAACCTCTTCGGCCTCACGGTCGCCTGTGTTGGTTACCACAGCCGAAGCGACGAGTGAACCGTCCATGGGCATTGTATCTGACGAGAGGTTCAGGTCTTTGTAGTCGAATGTTGTGTAGCTGAGACCGTAACCGAAGGGGTAGAGAGGCGAGCTCTTGGAATCGAGGTACGATGTACGGAACTTGAAGAAGTCGTCGGTGCCCTCGGGGAGCGGACGGCCGGTGTTAAGATGGTTGTAATAGATAGGAATCTGGCCAACATTGCGGGGCATGGTCATCGACAGACGGCCTGAGGGAGCGACGTCGCCGAATACTACGTCGGCAATGGCATCGCCTGCTTCAGAGCCGCCGAACCATACGTTGAGGATAGCCGATACGTTCTCGCTCTCCCACTCCATTACGGTAGGACGGCCCGAGAAATTGAGCATCACTACGGGTTTGCCGGTGGCGAGAAGTGCCTCCATGAGGGTTTTCTGAACGTCGGGGAGTTCAAGGTGTACTCGAGATGAGGATTCGCCGGAGAATTCCGAGGATTCACCCATAGCGGCGATGATGACATCCGCGTCGGCAACGGTGGCAAGGGCCTCGTCGAGAAGTTCTTTCTCTGACCGGGGGTCGCG
Organism: uncultured Muribaculaceae bacterium; assembly: GCA_945931475.1. GTDB lineage: Bacteria > Bacteroidota > Bacteroidia > Bacteroidales > Muribaculaceae > UBA7173. The sequence goes on from CAMEPD010000041.1 coordinate 3,718, forward strand.
CATTTCACGTCCGAACATGGTGGCATTGGCTTCGAGAAGTGAATCGGCCACGAGGTTCGAGCCTTTGGCATAAACTACCTGGGCGTTGTTGCCTGCGGCATCCTTGATGGCCTGGTAGAGAGTTTTGTATTTATCGGCGGCGGCAGCCACTGACCATGTACCCGGCATATTGGCGGCTGTGTTGCCCAGCGGCCCTACAACTGCAATCTTGCCCTTCTTTGCGATGGGGAGGATATTGCCTTCGTTCTTCAGGAGGACGAAGCTCTTGGTGGCCGTACGGCGTGCCTCGGCACGATTTTCGGGAGTGTAAATCTCGTTGGCTTCGCGTTTAGGATCAATGTATTTATAGGGGTCCTGGAAAAGGCCTAATTTCCATTTTGCTTCAAGCACACGGCGTACAGCCTTGTCGATGTCGTCCATAGTTACACGACCCTCTTTAAGTGCCTCGGGAATGGTGCCGGTAAAACCCTCGGCCACCATATCCATGTCGGTGCCGGCTTTGAGTGCGAGAACCGAGACGTCCTCGAGGTCACCCATACCGTGTTCGATCATTTCTGATATGGCGGTGAAGTCGGTAACGACAAAACCGTCGAAGCCCCATTTGTCGCGGAGCACGTCGGTGAGGAGCCATTTGTTGCCCGTTGCGGGGATACCGTCGACAGTGTTGAACGAGGTCATGAACGAACCGGCGCCGGCATCAGCACCTGCCTTATACGGAGGGAAGTAGTCGTTGAACATACGCTGGCGGCTCATGTCGACAGTATTGTAGTCGCGTCCGGCTTCAGGTGCGCCGTAAAGGGCGAAGTGCTTTACACAAGCCATGATTTCATCGTTGTTCTTGAGGCTGTCGCCCTGATAGCCACGTACCATGGCTTTGGCAATCAGCGAGCCGAGATACGGGTCCTCGCCGTTACCCTCGGAGACACGGCCCCAGCGGGGTTCGCGCGAAATATCAACCATCGGCGAGAATGTCCAGGCGATACCCGCGGCAGATGCTTCCTTGGCAGCGATGCGAGCAGAACGTTCAATGGCATCGATATCCCAGGTCATCGAAAGGGCCAAAGGAATGGGGAATACGGTTTCGTAACCGTGGATAACGTCCATGCCGAAAATCAGAGGTATGCCAAGGCGCGAGTTCTCGACAGCATTCTGCTGCATAGCCTTGATTTTTTCGACACCTTTGATGTTGAACACTCCGCCTACAAGGCCGTCCTTGACACGCTGGTTGATGTCAATCTTCTTGCCTTCGCCGGTAACGATGTCGCCGGAACTGGGAAGGTTAAGCTGGCCGAGCTTCTCCATCAGTGTCATCTGCGCCATCAGCGAATCAATGAACCCGTCGCGAGTGGCACCGGGAGCCGCCATGGCTATCTTAGCAGGTGCTTTACTTTTTTTGGCCTTCTTAGCCGACAGGCCGACAGGGACCATAAGGCTTACAGCCAAGAGGGAAATTATCAGTTTTTTCATTCCTTAGGTTATTAGTTTTATGATAGATTTATTATCACTTTTTACTTTTCGATGTCGGCAGATACGGCGACTCGAAACCGAGCTTTTTAAGGCCTTTCTGAATTTCGGGGGCGTTCATGAAAAGTTTCCACAGGAATCCGGTGCGGTAGTTTTCGATCATCGGCGCTATGGTGAGCTGGTCTATGGCGAGGTAACGGGGTACAGTCCAGTACTTATCTTCGGAGTATGCGTCATAGAAGCCATATTTGCCCCATATCCAGTTCTTCTTTTTGAGCATTCCTTTTAGTGCATTCATCGACTGCTCCGGGGTATAGGGGAAAGACGAGAGTGAAGCCGTGGGGGTGATTACGCCGAAATCCTCACGAGGTGAGTGTGCGGCATAGCCTTTGGGAGAGTAGCTTGCTGTAAGGCCCCAGCTATCGGGCCCGTAACCTTTGTAGTTGTGGGGGTTTTCCACGCAGTACATATAATTAATGAGTGCGTGATTGCGGTTGAGTTGCCAGTAGTCGGCATAGCGGTCCTTCAGTCCGCGGGGGTCGAGACCTATCCAGCTGTAATGTGCCCAGAAGAGCGGCCCACCCTTCTCGACGTTGTAGTTATGTTTGAGTTCAAGGGGCAGACCGTAGGTGACCTGATCGGTAACGAAGGTACCGTTGCGGGTCCAGCCCTTGTGATATGTATCGGGCGAAACAGGGTGCGTGGGCGAAGATACGCCGAGGATATAGGTGATGAGGCATTCGTTGTAACCTTCAAGAGGGAAGTTCATCTCCCAGGCGTAGTCGGGCGACCAGTGCCAGTAGAGCACATCCTCCCCGCCCTTTGTGTACCATTGATAGTCCATCTCGCGCCAGAGTTTGTCGATACCGGCTGCAACTTTCTTCTCCTGTTCGTCGCCGTTCTTGAGGTACTCGCGGGCCATCAGGAGGCTTGCCATAAGGAAGGAGCTTTCAACCAGGTCGCCACCGTTGTCCTTCTTGCCAAAGGGTTTGGTCTTGCCTGTGGGCCCTTCCATCCAATGGCTCCAGACACCATGGTAACGGTCGGCTTTGCCCAGGTAATCGACGATTTTCTGAAGGCGTTCAACCCCCTCTTTGCGGGGAATCCAGCCTCGTTCCATGCCCACCAAAAGGCCGGCGATGCCGAACCCCGAGCCACCGGTGGTGATTACGGTGCGGTCGTTTTCCGGGTAATTGTTGTCGAGATGTATGCGTTCGTATGCGAGTCCCGATGTGGGGTCGGCTCCCTCCCACATATAGTTAAGGTGAGCCTTCTGCACGAAGTCGAGCATTTCGTCATCGTTGGCGAACTTGTCGGGCACCGTATCGGCAGCATAGACCGGCTGGTAAGCAGTTGCCATCATTAGGGCCGCTAAAACCGGTGCGAATATTTTATTCATATCAGTCCTTAGGGTTAAGTGATTTATAGGTTTTTTCTGGTTTAATTCTTTAGATGCAACCGTTAAGACTGCTTTAGTGATGAGGGAAAGCGCTAACTTTCCATCACCTGCACGCAAGGTTATCAGTTAGATTTCGTATATGTGAAACCGAGTTTCTGAAGGCCCTGCTGAATTTCAGGAGCTTCCATGAAAAGATTCCAAAGGAGACCGGAACGGTAATTCTCGATCATCGGCGCGATGGTGAGCTGGTCAATGGCCAGATAACGCTGAGGATACCAATTCTTCGAATCGCAGAATGCATCGAAGAATCCGAATTTGCCCATCAGACGCGAACCGCGCCCCATGAAGCCTTTCAGAGCTGCCATCGATTCGTCGGGAGTATAGGGGAACGACGAAAGGGCGGCAGTTGGAGCTATTACACCAAGGTCGTTGCCGGGGGAATGAGCCGAATATCCGTCAGGCGAATAGCTTGCTGTCAGGCCCCAACAGTCGGCTCCATAGCCTTTGTAGTTCCTGGGGTTTGCAACACAATATTTATAATTAATCATTGCATGGTTGCGTGTAACGTCCCAATAATTGGCGTACTGATCGCTAAGACCTTTGGGGCAGAGACCTATCCAGCTGTAATGCGCCCAGAAGAGCGGTCCGCCTGACCCCTCGGCACCTGCATGTTTCACCACAAGTGGCAGACCGTAGGCAGTTGCGCCTGACTTGATGCCTCCCCCCTGAGCCCATCCTTGGTGGTAGACATCAGCCGTAATCGAGTGTGTGGGCGATGATGCCGCGAGAATGTATACAATCATGCATTCGTTATATCCACGGACAGGCATATTCATGTCCCAAGCATAGTTGGGAGACCAATGCCAGTATATGACATCCTGACCGTCGCGAGTGAACCAGTCGAATTCCATCTCTTTCCAGAGCTTGTCGATGTCTGAAGCAAGTTTCTGCTCGGATTCGGAACCGTTTTTGAAATATTCGCGCGCAATCAGAAGTCCCTGCATCAGGAAGGAGCTTTCAACAAGGTCGGCGCCGTTGTCTTTAGTCGAGAACGGGACGGTTGTGCCGGTGCGGGGTGACATCCAGTGAGGCCATACGCCATGATAACGATCGGCTTTCCCGAGGAAAGCAACAATTTTCTGAAGTCGTTCCCTACCCTCGTCACGACTGATAAATCCCCGATGAATGGCGGTGATGATTCCAGCGATGCCGAAACCTGAACCACCGGTAGTAAGTACGCCGTTATGAAAATCTTCGGAGCTGTCGAGATGAATACGTTCGTGTGCCAAACCTGATACAGGTTCAGCGCCATCCCACATATAATTGAAATGTACTTTCTGTATATAGTCAAGAAGCTCGTCGTCGTCGGCGAATTCTCCACCCTCGTCGTCAGGCTCTACCGGAGTAACCGGAGTGTCGGGCTTGTCTGGCTTGGGCGTTTCGGGTTCTTCATCGCCACAGGCTGTAAGAGCAACAAGCGCAATTGCAACGACAGGTATGAATTTCAGGAATTTGATCATTAGAAGGAACGACAGATAAGAATGGAGTTAGAGAAAGGGAGGGTGACTGCAATGGTGTCGCAGACACCCTCCCGTCATAGTATACCGGCAGAATTGCCGGTCAATCTTATAACGTGGTTAATTATAATTTATTAGCCCACGATTCTTAAAATAAATTATTGCTGGCCGAGTGCTTCTTCGAGTGTGGTAAGCGGTTCAAGCTTAAGCTCTGTGGAAACGTCAGACTGGCTTGAGGGAACAGGGAAGTAAGCCTTTTCGGGGGTATAGCCCTGTGAAGCAAGTACTGTAGCAGCTTTGCCGGTACGGATAAGGTCGGTAAGACGGTTAGCCCATTCACCGCAGAGTTCCATACGACGTTCATCGAGAATCTGGTCAACTGTCACACCGCTGAGGGTGGGCATTTGTGCACGTGTACGAACTTTGTTGAAGGGAGCATCGCCGTTCTGGCCCAGACGTACCTTAGCTTCAGCGTTCATCAGAAGAACATCAGCATAGCGGAGGATACGTACGTTGTTGGGGGAGCCGTAGGTATTGCGGGGTGCAGTCATCTGCTCCAGGGGTAGGTAGTACTTGCCGTTCCAGCAGTTGGTGTTGCTGGGGTTTCCGGCAGCCTGAACAAAGTCACCGCTGGGAGTTGTCTCACCACCTTTCAGGAAGGTGGTTGTGGCACGTACTGTTTCGCCGCGGTCTTCAGCCCATTTCACGAATGAAGCCTTGTAACCCATGAAGTTCCAGCCGGAAGCAGAAGTAACAGCGGTTGTAGAGTTTGTGATTTTCGGGCCACAACAATTGAAGAACTGGTCAACACCGACATAGTCACCGTCGCCGATACCGAAGTCAGTAACCTGGCATTCGAGGAGCGATTCGTTGCAGAGGCGTCCCGGGAGCTTGAACAGCTGATAGTAGTCGGGATAGAGTTCAAAAAGGTTCGAGGTGATAATCTCGTTGGTGTATTCGAGAGCTTTCTGATAGTCTCCCTTGTCCATGCAGACTTTGGCAGCGAGAGCTTCGGCGGTGAACCCGGAAGCAGCACCAACATGCTCCATCTGGTTAGGACGTACCTTCGGGGTATTCGTCATTGCGAATTCGAGGTCGGTGAGTATATACTCGTATACAACCTCGCGAGTGGAACGGCGGAGCGAAGACTGAGTGTTGCTGTGCATGATGGAAACATCACCGAACATCTGAGTCAGGCGATAGTAAGCAAGAGCACGGAGTGTGCGCACCTCACCTGAATATGACAGATATTTCTTCATATCGGTGTCAGAAGTGATATTCTCGGCATACGAATCGAGCGATTGGATAGCGGCATTACAAACACGGATTATGTTGTAATACTGGCTCCACATTTCGTTGAGACCCCAGAACGATGCGTTGTAAACATATTTGTCCAAGTTTACAATTTCACCCTGATCGTCAACACGGCCCGACCAGATGTCGCCGTCGCGTGTATTTGTCATCAGGTTGATGACCCAGTGCATGTTGCTGGTGCGGATCTTTGCATAGCAGCCCGATACCGGCTCATACATATTCTCGATTTTAGTGAAGTCGACATTTTCTTCCGGAACCTTGTTTTCAGGCTCGATGTCGAGGTAGTCGCAGGCTGTGAATGCCGACATTGCCAGTACAGCAGTCGAAGCGACAAATATATTTTTGATAAATTTCATTTTCATGAGTTTTTAAGGTTGGCAATGGTTTAGAAATCAATCTGCAGACCCAGTGTGTAGGTGGCCGAGAGAGGATAAACCTCGGTGTCCCAGCCTTCGGGATCTGTAATCTCGGGTGAGAAGGCGTTGGCTGAGAAGATCGACAGAGGACGGTCGGCAGTAAGGCTTACGCGGATGCCAGGCATTACGTAGTTGCCCATCTTGATGTTCTTGAACGAATAGCCGAGGGTTACATTCTGGATGCGGAAGTAGTCAGCTGATTCTACGAAGTATGAGTTGGTCGAAGTAGCCGATGAGCTAACGTTCCATGCCTTGGTGAGGGCTTTTGCCGAAGGATATTCGTTGGTTGAGCCTGCACCGGTCCAGCGGTTTTCGAACTGGTCACGGTCGAAATTGTAGTTGGCCTGAGCGTAACGGAGCTGACGCTTGCGGTTGAAGATCTTGGCACCGTGCTGACCGTATGTGCTGAGAGCGAAGTCGAAGTTCTTGTATGTGAAACCGAAGTTGATACCGTAAGTGAATGTAGGCAGATAGTTGCCGAGGCACTGGCGGTCGTTACCGTCGATCATACCGTCATTGTTGACATCTTTGTACTTGAAATCACCGGGTTCGAGACCGTTGGCCACTGCGATTGGATCAGCAGCAACCTCTTCGGGTGTCTGATAAATACCGATTACTTCGTAACCATAGTATGAGTTCATGGGTTTGTCAAGCATATTGACGGTCTTGCCACCGATCAGGTAGGGCAGGCCTTTGAGCTCTTTGACGCGGTTGTAAAGTGTCGAGAAGTTGAAACCAGCGTAGTAAGCAAAGTCACCTACTTTGTCGTTCCAGTTGATTGAAACATCAAAACCTGAGTTGAGAATCTTACCCCAGTTACCGGCGAGAGTGCTGTTGGAGAATGCGATACGCGGCGAAATGACAGCCTCGGTAGTCATGCGGTAGAACCAGTCAATGTCGGCGGTCAGTCGTGAGTTCAGCGTAGCGAAGGAGAGACCGACGTTAGTTTCGTTAACGCGCTCCCATTTAAGCCAAGAGAAGTAAGAGGTGTTCTGATAACCGGGAACGATTACACCGGCGTTAACGCCATTGGCGCCGAATACACCCGAGCTGCCATTTCCTACAGAGATTGAGGCGAAACCGTCAGAAGCGGCTACGTTGTCGTTGCCGAGCTGACCCCAGCTGGCGCGGAGTTTCAGGAAGTCGAATACCTTCTGGTCCTTCATGAACGATTCGTTGGAGATGTTCCATGCGGCACCTACCGAGGGGAAATAGCCCCATTTTTCCTGGTACTTTGAGGTGCCGTCGGCACGGAATGTGAACATAAGGAGGTAGCGGTTGTCGAAGTCGTAGTTCAGGCGGGTGAACACTGACTGGCTGCGATAGCGTGTACCGTTATCATTTGAGCGGGCGGTGTCGCCGTCGCCCTGAGCGATATACCAGTATTCGGGTTTGTCAGTAGGAATACCGTTAACCGAGCCCTGGAGCCAGTTATAGCGGTCCTGACGCATTGAGTAGCCGACCATTGCGCCCCATGAATGCTTGCCATAGGTGTCGCGGTAAGTCAGCACGTTATCCCAAACCCACTTGTTGTAGTCGGTCGACTGCTTGGTAAGCGACGAGATTGTAGCCTGCTGATTCGATGATACGAAGTAGGGTTCAACAACTGTAGTACCGCGTACCGACGAGAAGTCGTAACCGTAGCTGGTGCGGAAGTTCAGTTTCGAAGGAAGAATGGTGAAATCAGCATAAAAGTTGGTCATTGCCTGATAGTTCTCGTTCTTCGAGTTATAGTAGTCCATCGAAGCGATAGGGTTCGCAAAGTTGTTGGTGAAGCCAACCGAACCGGGAGAAGCATATTTTTCAGGGAAAGTAGCGGGGTCGTTTTCGTCATAAACGGGGATGATGCCGGGCATATTGAATGCGGCCTGCCATGCATGGTTGTGGGCCATCTGCTGGGTCGATTTCGAGAAAACGCCGGTAAAACCTACTTTCAGCCAGTTGGTCGCATCGTATTCGAGCTGTGCGCGGAAGTTCAGACGGTTGTAGTCGTTGTCAGTATCCATGACACCGTTCTGATACAGGTAGCTCATACCTAAAGAGTATGTGGCCTTTTCGCTACCGCCTGATATATTGAGCGAGTGGTTTGTCATCACAGCTGTGCGGAGCATATGGTCATACCAGTTGGTGTTTGCACCAAAGTTGTAGATGCCAGCAGCTTCGTTCATTGTGCCGCCGTACTTGTCGATAGACGCCTGAAGAATTGAGCGGTAAGCAGCAGGATTGGCCTCCATGAGCATCTGGGCGTACTCATTTGAATTACACATATCCAGAAGGTGCTGGGCTTTCTGGAAACCGACATAGCCGTTATAAGTGATTTTGGCTTTCTGGTTCTTAACGCCTTTCTTAGTTGTGATAATTACAACACCGTTTGCAGCTTTCACACCATAGATGGCTGCTGCAGAAGCGTCCTTAAGAATCGACATCTCCTGGATGTCGTCGTTGTTGAGGAAGTTGATGTTGTCGTAGAACATACCGTCAACTACATAAAGAGGAGTAGAGTTCGAGAATGAACCCACACCACGAATCTGAACCTTGGGAGCGTCGCCAGGGGTACCCGAATTGAGGATGTTTACACCGGGGACTTTACCGGTAAGTGCACCCATGGGCGATGTGGTCGGTATGTTGGTGAGTTCGTCACCTTTTACCACTGCGATAGGTGCGGTAAGGTCTTTGGCCTTAGCTGAACCGTAACCGATAACAACGACCTCGTCAAGCTTGAGAGCGTCATCAGCCATCTCAACATTAACTTTCGACCGACCATTGACCTTTACTTCCTCAGTTTTCAAGCCGAAATAGCGGAATGTCAATGTTGCATCATTAGGAACATTCCCGATAGTGTAATTACCATCAATGTCGGTAGTAGTACCTCTTGATGTACCGTTCAAAAGCACTGAAACACCGACAAGAGGTTCTCCACCCTTCTCGGTAACTGTTCCGCTTACTGTGTTTTGCGCGCTCATCGATAAGATGCCGCCCACAAGCACAAAGAGGAACGCGAAAAGCATTTTCTTCATTTTGCTTTAGGAATTAGTTAAGGTTTGAGTTAATTATAAAATTGTAGTTAGTCAATTTTCACGGACTTTCCCGGATGTGGAGTGAGAAGTCGCCTTCAAAGCGACATGCAAATGTATAAAATCAGGATACCCGGTGACAAATTTTACGGTACTTCAAGTATACTTCATGTTTTATAACATATACGTCAATACTACGTCGCATTAAGGCATATTTTTGGCTGATAAGCACTTAACTTGTAGAAATTTTGGCAAATAATTTTTTAATTATGTTCATTTTTGTTAATTTTGCAACGCCATGAAAAAATTCATTTCCTCGAGTACCGAAATTGTTAAAATTTCGTTTATATATTTGATATTATGCATATTTATATCCGGATATGCATCGGCAGCTTCATTTATGCCCGTCGTAACCAACTATCAGGCGCGTGATTATCATGCACAATTGCAGAACTGGGATGCTGCCCAGACCGAACGCGGCAACCTGTGTTTCGCCAACAACAGCGGTATACTCACCTACGACGGATACACATGGGGGTTGCTGCCGCTGCCCGGTCACTACATAGTTCGCTCGCTGCTCGCCGACACCGGCCGTCTGTATGTCGGGACGTTTGAAGAATTCGGTTACTATTTTAAAGATACCGACGGCGCACGCCGATATGTATCGCTCTGCAAGGGCATAGACAAAAACAGCATTCGCGACGACGAATTCTGGTCTATCGTCAAGATTGGCGACCACATTTACTTTCAGTCGTTCGTCAACGTATTCCGTTACTCGCCGAAAACCGGGAAAATTCAGTTGCTTCCGAAAATCTCCGATGAAGCCGACGGGCACAAAAACATACGCCCGCTGAAAATCTTCAGCTACAAAGGCCAACTCATGCTGCAGAACATTAACGGAGGCGTATACACCTTAAATAATAATAATAATAATTGGCATAAGATTTTCGATACAGATGGCGGTGGCGGCAAAATAGTCGGCATAGCCAATGGCATAATGGCCACGGAGAATAAGGGATTTTACCGTCTGGACTCCGATATGAAACCTGTCCCCTACCCCACTGACATTGACAACGAGATTGCCAATTATCATGTGAATAACATCACCGGTACGCCCGACGGCAATATTGTAGTCGGTACAATCGGCAATGGCGTGTACTTTCTCACCCCCAAAGGGAGGGTGATATGGCATATTTCCCGCGAGGAGGGCGGCCTGTGCAACAACTCCGTCCTGGGGCTTTATGTAGACAGCTTCGGAAATGTGTGGGCGATGCTCGACGACGGTATCTCGCTGATACACACCGGTGCGCCGTACACCATGATGCGGCCCGACACCAATTCGCCGGATATAGGAATGGTTTACGACATTGCCGGGACGAGCGACGGGCGACTTGTCGTGGCTGCCAATCAGGGTGCATATTTCGTTGACGGGGGCACGACGAAGGGAGAATTCCGTTACATATCAGGCACCAAAGGGCAGAACTGGTGTGTACGCACCTTCGGCGACCAGTCGTTCATCGGCGGGAACGATCAGATAATGGAGGTTGGCTCCGGAAATTCAATTACGAGAATTCAAGGTGCGTGTACCGATATTAAACGTGGCACAATAAATGGCAAAGATGTGTTGGTACAGTCGTCGTACTACGATGTGAATATATTTAAATTGGAGAATGGCAAATGGAAGAAAGCCAACACATTGGCAGGCTTCGGCGCACCGCTGCTGCAACTCGAAATCGACAACAACGGCACAGTGTGGGCATCGCACCTCACCCGCGGGGTCGTGAGCTTGAAATTGTCGTCCGACCTCACGAAAGTGGTTGAAAGCAAACTGTATGCATCGCTCGACAACGGAGACACCCCCCAGAAATGCTACGTGATGAAAATCCGCGGAGCGGTAGTATTCGCCAACGACAACCGTATGTACACATACAATGAGCACACCGACAAATTCGAGCCTTATACAGCCATCAATTCGCAGTTGCCATGGATCAACAATGTGCGTTCGTCCACACCGGTTGATGACCGCAATTTCTGGATTTCGACAGCCGGGGCATACCATCTGATTCATTTTGAGGACGGTAAATACACCGACCGCCTTACGATACCCCTTGATAACTTCGCCCGCAAGGTTAACGGCGTCAACAACCGAGTGTACTGCGGAAGTAACGGCCGGGCGTATTTTAATCTCAACGGCGGTATCGGTATGGTAGATATGAATAATCTCAGCGTACAGTCGAATTTCAAACCCCAGCTGAGCCTCTCTTCCGTAGGGTATATGAATAGCCTCAATGAATTTATAGCTCTACCCCCACAGCAATTTGACGATGTGGCAGAGATAGAGGAAGGGAATATGCATCTCGTGTTCTCATACCCCGATTTCGACCACGGTTTTCACCGGTTCCGTTTTATTCTCAAGGGTAACGGTGAGGAAGTTGTGCGTATACAGGATGTGCCTGAAATCAATTATCCGCACGTGTCGCCGGGCAGTTACACCGTCAAGTGTCAGGTACTTGACAATAACGACAATATACTGGGCGAGCTCGATTACCGTTTCTCGGTTCCAAAACCGTGGCCTCTTCGATGGTGGGCAATATGCCTTTATTTTATAATTTTAATTTCGGTAGGTATGGTGGCCTCACGATTGTATATGCGCAAACAGCTTGAGCGTGAACGTCAGATGCAGGCCGATGCCCGTGCAGAGAAGGACCGCGAAATCCATCGTCAGCAACTCGTGATTGCCGAACAGCAGAAACAATTACTCGAAAAAGAGCTGACCGAGAAGGGTAAGGAGCTTGCATCCATGGCGCTCGACGCCTATTCGCGCCAACAGGTGATGTCGCAGCTTAAGGCCAGTCTGTCAGATGCCCGCAGCAAGAGTTCGGCCTCGACATTCCGTCTGCTGAGCACTCATCTTCAGAAACTTAACGCCGCCGAAGGGGACGCCAATGAATTCTGGAGCGTATTTGAGAAGAATTTCGACCTTATACACGAGCATTTCTTCCGCAACCTCAGGCAGGCCTATCCGCAACTCACGGCGGCCGACCTGCGAGTTTGCGCCTTGATGCGCCTCAACCTCTCCACTAAAGATATGGCTCGACTTCAAGGTCTATCGGTAAGAGGCATTGAGACAGCACGATACCGCCTGCGTAAGAAACTGAATCTGCCATCCGATGTTTCGCTCAATGAGTTTATGATTGATTTCTCAGCCGACAAAACTGACTATTCCACCACTCAGCAACCATACACTGCTGTAAACCGACCGGCCGACCAAGCCAGGGAGACAACTGATTCGACCAACGGTTCTGCCGACACTGCTTTAGCCTGACAAAAGCGCCATTTGTTTCTACGCTTCATCGCGTCAGCATTCCCGGAGCATTAACGCACGCCAGGCACATAGGTGGTTCAGCCTCAGAAATAAAAGAATAAAATAAGCCGATGGTCTTGTTGTGAAAACATCGTCCACCGGCAATAAATTTAGAAGTATAAACTAAACCGACTGAAATCAGCAGGTCTTAGCGTCGAGGTTGGGATTGATTTCGTACCACTTGTCGATAGGAGGCATTACGCCGAGAGCGATAACCTCGTCACGCAGCTTGCAAAGGTGCTCGTAGCTCTTTTCGAGTTCGGCCTCCTCTTCGGGGGTACCTTTGACGGGAGTGCAGGTAACACCCTTGGAATCAACGGTAGTCTCCATGGCCATCATGATGTGCGAGAAGCGGTCGTTGTTTACGTAAGTACCTACGGGCCAGCGGAATGTCGGACCTCCCATTGTTGCGGCAATCATCTCGATTGACAGATAAGCCGGGCTCTGGAACGACGAACGTCCGCGGAGGTCGATAATGGCTTTACCGCCCTGAACCACGCGCTGACGCAGTGCTTCCCACTCTTCGTTGGGGAATTCGGCGGTGCCGATAACTTCGTTAAGGGGCGTGCCGTTTACGGTTGTGGTCGAAGCGAATACAGCCATCTGCTCGCCGTGACCGCCGTATGTACGGCAGTTCTTGATTTCGTCGGCGGGGATGTTGAACTTCTTGGCCAGTTCGTTGCGCAGACGGGTCGAGTCGAGGGCGGCAAGGGTAGAAACCTGGCCGGGTTTCAGACCCGAATAAAGCAGGGTGATCAGGCCGGTGATATCGGCGGGGTTGAAGATTACGACGATGTGTTTTACATCGGGGCAATATTTCTTGACATTCTTACCGAACTCTTCGGCAATAGCGGCATTGCCTTTGAGCAGATCCTCGCGGGTCATGCCGGCTTTACGTGCGGCACCGCCGGAGTTAACGATATACTTGGCGTCTTTGAGAGCCTCGGCGATATCGCTGGTATAGGTGAGGTTAAGGCCTTCGAAACCGCACTGAAGAAGCTCCTCAGCTACACCCTTCAGACCGGGTGCGTACGGATCGTAAAGACAGATGTTGGGGGTCAGGCCCATCATGATAGCAGTCTGAGCCATGTTTGAACCAATCATGCCGGCTGCGCCGACGATGACAAGCTTGTCGTTAGTGAGATATTTCATAACGGTTTGAAATAAGGTTACCTATATGATTGAAATTATTATTCTCAGATATTTCAACGCAAAGATAGTAATTTTAGTTTTAATATCATCAATTTATTCGGCAATAAAAGTTGCACAATTATTACCGGTTTAAGCAAAATTAATGTTAAAGCCGTTCAAGTAATAAATTTTAACCCCAAAAGGGGCCCCGAACCAATGAAATTTTCATGTAGATTCAACCCCGGTATCGGTTTCGACGGATTACAAAAAAGTGTCCTTGATATCAGACGTAGCAACAGAAAATACGTAAAAATTTCAAGGCGTAAAAAATTGGTGGTATGGGCCGAAATCATTACCTTTGCACCGTAAGTTAGTATTTCAATTTTTCTGACACTGGATTTTCACGGGTAACCCGCCGATTATTCGACGGGGATAAACCTAATATTATTACACTTAACAGTAAAATTCCGGAAATGAGAAAAATTGCGATACTTCTTGCCTCGCTGTTCGTTTTCCTCGGGATGAATGCAAGCCCGAAAGAAACCGAAGTAACGGTAATGTCATATAATATTCGTCTGGACCATGTTTCCGACAGCCTGAACAACTGGAAATACCGCAAGGACAACGCAGCCCAGATGATTCGCTATTATCAGCCCGACATTGTAGGGATGCAGGAGGTTGTAAAAAATCAGCTTGACGACTTCAAAGCACGTCTCAAAGATTATACTGCCCTTGGCGTAGGGCGTTTCGACGGCAAAGAGAAGGGTGAATATTGCTCGCTCTTCTATAAAACCGACAAATATACACTGCTCGATTACGGCAATTTCGGCATAAGCGAAAATCCTGAAATCATCGGCAAAAAAGGCTGGGATGCCGGTTGCGAGCGCATCGTCACATGGGCCGTCCTTCGCGATAACAAGACCGGTCAGGAGTTCGCAGCCTTCAACACTCACCTCGACCATATCGGCGTGGTTGCCCGTCGTGAAGGCTCAAAATTAGTTCTTGACAAAATCAAGGAGATAGCCGGCGACCGCCCCGTGATCCTTACCGGTGACTTCAACGGCACCGATACCTCCGAGCCATTCAAAATCATCACTTCCGGCCTCAAAAGCGCTTATCACAACGCCGACATAGCTTACGGCCCGAAATGGACCTTCCATGACTTCGGACGCATTCCGGTGGCCGACCGCGAAATGATTGATTTCATTTTCACCAGCAACGACATTGATGTGAAGCGTTTCCGCGTTATCGCCGACAAACCCGAGCAGAGTTATCTCTCCGACCACTGCCCTATCATCGCCGACGTAGTCATCTCCCAAAAATAACATTGTAAACTCTTCCGGCGGCGCGTCAATACACCATTATTGTTATTGGCGCGCCGCCACGTCTTATATAGGAGCCAATTACGATAAATGTCGTATTTTTGCAAGAGAAAAAGAATTGAGCCGAAATGAAGCGCTTGTTGACAACGATACTGTTGGTTTTTCTACTCATAGCCGCCACCGGATTATTGTTCGGGACGGCGAAACTGACGTTTGTGAACTACTACATTTGGTTCACGGTGGTTGTGGCCTTGGGTGCTTCCACAGCGCGACCATGTTTTCATTTTTGGGAGTGGATTACCGACGGACTGCCCCGGTGGCTTTGCTGTATAATGCATACGGCCGCGTTCTCACTGCTCCTTTCGGGCACGGTAATCGGCTCAAACTATATCATGACCGATTTCGACAAGCTTCCCGAAGTAACGGCCACCGTGACTGATAAATACACCGACACATAGTACCACACACGCCGCGTGGGACGCAACCGCTACGTCCGCGGCAACCCTTACCGGGTACATTATGTAGTCCTCCGATTCACCGACGGACGCAACCGTTCATTCAAAGTATCCCTCAGCCGATACAACAGACTCAAAAAAGGGTGTCAGACTACCGCCCGCATGGGACGCGGCGCCTTAGGCCTCCCCATCGTGAAATTTTAAAGACTGTTCCACTGGAATTGCAGCTGACCCTAAATTTTGAGAGAGGGAGGGGGAGAAACAAAAAGAGCCGAGCGAAGTGCTCAGCTCTTTTGTTGCCTTGGAAGGATTCGAACCCTCACAGGCGGAACCAGAATCCGACGTGCTAC
>CAMEPD010000042.1 GCA_945931475.1 uncultured Muribaculaceae bacterium
TTCGGCATCGAGGCTTTCCTCCCCGGCTCGCAGATCGACGTCAAGCCCATCCGCGACTACGATATGTTCGTCGGCAAAACCATGGAATTCAAGGTTGTCAAAATCAATCCCGAATTCAAAAACGTTGTCGTATCCCACAAAGCACTCATCGAGGCCGAGCTCGAGCAGCAGAAGCGTGAAATCATCGCCAAGCTCGAAAAAGGTCAGGTTCTCGAAGGTACTGTCAAGAACATCACCTCATACGGCGTATTCATCGACCTGGGCGGCGTAGACGGTCTGATTCACATCACCGACCTCAGCTGGGGCCGCGTAAGCCATCCCGAAGAGGTGGTTCAGCTCGACCAGAAGCTCAACGTCGTTATCCTCGACTTCGACGACGAGAAGAAGCGTATCGCCTTAGGTCTCAAGCAGCTCCAGCCCCATCCCTGGGATGCTATCGCCGATACCCTCAAAGTCGGTGACAAAGTTAAAGGCAAAGTTGTCGTTATGGCCGACTACGGCGCATTCGTCGAAGTGGCTCCCGGCGTCGAGGGCCTGATTCACGTAAGCGAAATGTCGTGGAGCCAGCACCTCCGTTCGGCTCAGGACTTCATGAAGGTAGGCGACGAAGTCGAAGCAGTCATCCTGACACTCGACCGCGAAGACCGCAAGATGAGCCTCGGCATCAAGCAACTCAAGAAAGATCCCTGGGAGGACATCGAAGTACGTTACCCCGTCGGCTCGAAACACACAGCCAAAGTGCGCAACTTCACCAACTTCGGCGTATTCGTTGAAATCGAAGAGGGCGTAGACGGCCTGATTCACATCTCCGACCTCAGCTGGACCAAGAAGGTTAAACACCCCTCGGAATTCACCCAGATCGGTGCCGACATCGAGGTTGTAGTACTCGAAATCGACAAGGACAACCGTCGCCTTTCGCTCGGTCACAAGCAGCTCGAGGAGAACCCCTGGGACGTATTCGAGACCGTCTTCACCGTCGGCTCGGTTCACCCCGGCACCATCGTCGAGATGCTCGACAAGGGCGCTGTAGTTCAGCTCCCCTACGGCGTTGAAGGCTTCGCAACCCCCAAACACCTCGTTAAAGAGGACGGCTCACAGGCCAAGGTTGACGAAAAACTCGACTTCAAGGTAATCGAATTCAACAAGGATTCCAAGCGCATCATCCTCTCGCACAGCCGCATCTTCGAAGATGCAGGTAAGGCCGAACGCGCCGAAGCCCGCAAGACCAAACGCTCCAACCGTCCCGCACGCGAAGAGGCTCCCGCACTGACAACCCCCGTTGAAAAGACCACACTCGGTGATATCGAAGCCCTCGCTGCTCTCAAAGAGAAGCTCGCCGGCGGCAAATAATCCGTCGAAATAAACCCATCAAAAAATCCCGCAGGCACACACGCCTGCGGGATTTTTTGATTTTCCACCAACCCTTCCTCCTCGCGATTCTGAAAAAATGCAACCCCCCCACATTATATATAATAGCAGGCTGCAACGGCGCCGGAATAAGGGGTCACGCTATCCTCACCGGTGCCGATAAAAAGAATTTTGGAATAAATTGGTGTAAAATCAAATTGTAAAAGATTTTTATGTACCTTTGCATTAGGAGTTGTAGGCTCGCTCCGTTCAATCGCCAAAGAAACGGCGCGCCGATTTTTCGGCGTCCGACTATATAGTTGCTAATTAGTCATTTATATGTGTACCGCTAACGAATGTATCTCGAAGATTCGCCAAAATCTACCCTATATTAAGCAAGAATATGGGGTCACGCGACTTTGTCTGTTCGGGTCGGTAGCGCGTGGCGATAATCGGCCTGACAGTGATGTTGATATATTGGTGGATATGCCGCCAAAAATTTTCGCGTTGAGCGCCCTGCACAGGTATCTTGAGACTTTGCTTGAATCGTCGGTGGATTTAATCAGACGACATTCCCACCTTTCTCCCACATTCTTAAATCAAATTGCCCGCGATGGAATCCAAATCCTCTGACCCTATACTCAACGAAAAGTTGCTCTTGACGTTACATTCCATTTCTGAAACGATTGATGATTTAATCAAGTGGAATAAAAATGTGGAGTCAGCTGATGATTATTATTCCTCTACCGCCGGCATGCAGTTATTAGCAGCTAATTGCACACTTATTACAGCAATTGGAGAAGGTGTCAAACGAATAAACCGATTTGCACCGGATTTTCTTACTTCCAATTTCCCCGAAATTCCTTGGATTGATATAATCGGCATGAGGAACCGTATCGCGCACGGCTACTTCGAACTTGACGCCGACATCGTACTTGACACCGTAAAGAACGGGGTGCCAACCTTAAAATCTGCAATACTCAAAGCAATCGAAATTTGCGATAAATAAGCTCCCTGAATTGTATACCAGGTTGAATTTTCACAAATCAAAGAATTATGTCAAAAGAAGAAGAAGAATTCATTGAGAAGCTCAATAGAGGGCTGAAAGAGTCCTTTTACAATCTTTTGAAGCGCAAGGCCGCCCTTGGGCAGGATATGGTTTTTGCCGACGAGAAGGGTATGCCGCGCATCGTTCCGGAGCGCGAGGCCCTTGTCGAATACGAGGCCAGAAGGGCGCGTGGCGAGGAGTAAAACGATTTTTCGGCGTCCGACTATATAGTTGCTAATTAGCTATTTATATAGATACCGCTAACGAATGTATCTCGAAGATTCGCCAAAATCTACCCTATATTAAGCAAGAATATGGGGTCGCGCAAGGCTGTTCAAATAAGGCGAATTTTCACCCCATCCACCCATTAAATTTCCTCCAAATTGTAGGGATACGGTACAATGCTTTTTGAACCGCATTGCGATTTATCGCGTCCTTACAATTTTTGGGGGGATTTTATTAGGAGATATGAGGGGATTTTGGGGGAAATTTGGAAAAATTTGGGAAAATGGCGGAAAAAGAACTAAGATATATTAGGTAATTTAGGAAAAAAGCGATACTTTAGCGAGTCTGAATTTAACTCTAAAATAACTAATTCTCATGAGAAAATCACTAACATGGCTATGTATGAGCGCTTTAGCGCTGATGGCTGTTTCGTGCTCCGAAAACATCGCCCCCAAGGCTACAACCGTAAATGGTAACATGGATGGTTGCTTCGAGGTAGTCGAGCAGTCGTATCCAGTTACCAAGAGCGACAACATGAAATCGTTCACCGTTCAGCTGAAACGCACCGATGCCACAGTGCCTTACAACGCCGAAAATGTCAGCCCGTTTGCTGAACCCACCGAAAAGACCTGCTTCCTTGCCGGTTTCGGTTGCACCTTATTCGACAATGACGCCGAGTTGAAGAGCATAAAGGCCGAAGATATGCAAGTCGACAAGGCACAGCTCCTTAAAGTTTTGAATCTCAAACCCGGAGAAACCGGTGAACTTACGATAACATATCCTGCCGACCTCAAGGCTACACACTTTGAACTTTCGGCTGACTTCCTGCTGCAGCAGACCGGCGAAATCGTGCTCGAAGGTGCTATCGGCCGTTATGCCGTGAAGAATTTCAAAGTAAACTTCAACCTTGCCACGGAGAAGGTTAACGGCACATATCAATATGCCACATCTCCGGCCGGAGCATATATGATTCTGGAAGACGGCACAATCGTTCCTACCAAGGAGGCCCGCGAAAAGAATGTTTACGGCTTCCTGGTTGACGAATATAGCCAACAAGGTTTGTCAACAGGAACTTTTAATGGCGATCTTTCGCTGAAGAAAGACGGCCCCCAAGAGCCCTACTATTATGTTGCTTCAGGTCAGATGACGGCTGTAATCAGCTTCCCCCCGAAAACCTACGATTTTACCCTTAAATCTGCTCCCCTCAATCAAAAATAAGGGGATGTATCAGAATTGACAATCGGCAAATATTGTAAGGACGCACGAACCGTGGCGTCCGTTATGTCGGTAACCGTTGATTCCCCGGCCCGTCGTAGCCGTGCGCTCGCCGAGCGCCGGCCCACAATTGGATGCGTAAAAAATACCCTTCTGTTCGTTTGCCGGTAATATGGCCTGCAGAGCTACCTGGCGAGCAGGTAACCGGGCCGCGGCGTCGGGCGGCAGCCGATGCTCTCCTTGAAAAAGCAGAGGCCGGGATTGGGGATGCCGTCGACTGTGGAGATGCCGATGTCGACGATGTCGATGTCGATGTCGCCACGCCCGATGTAGTGGCCGAAAATTGCGGCCGCCAGGCGGTGCATCGGACGCTGCGCCTGATGCCCGGGTACGTCACCCCAATAGATGATTTGCGCCACGCCCGGCCACGGGTGATGTATCTGTGCTGCCGCGATATCCTCCCCGTCGAGCGTCAGCACAAAGAAGTCGGCGCCCACAATCGGGGCCGTGGCGGCGATGTCGTCGACAGTCATGTGCACCGGATAGCCCCGGTGGCTGTGGTTCAGGGTGATAACGCGGTGTACGCGGCTGATATTTTCGCGAGTAGGGGTGAGCTGCTCGAATGTGTACGGCAGACGGAGAGCCTGTTTCAGTGCGCCTCGGGCGTTATACGAGAATAGTTGTGCCGGGTCAGTAACGCTCTTGATTTCAGCGTGATGATTTATATCGCAGACTGTGTGGCTGCTCATGCGCGAGAGCACATTCACCGATTTGGCGAAAGTGTCGGGGTCCATAAATTCGGGAGCGAGGGTCACGCGCAGACCCAGGGCCTGCTGTCGTGAGAATGCGGCCGCGAGGGTGTACATCTCCTCAATCTCGTCGACGGGACGTCGGGCCGTGGTGACCAGTCCGCCGTAGGGCGCCGAGAAAGGAGAGTGCCAGATGCCATCGCGAAGCCCCGCAATCAAGCCGCCGCGCACCTTGGTGTCGGCAAAAATCAGATATGCTGCTTCATCGCATTTCCGACGGTTTAGCTCGGTGAAAGCTACGGAGTTATAGATGTGGTTTGGCTTGGGGAAAGCTTGCGCGAACTCCCGGGCCGACACTTGGCGTAATTCCATGACGCTGACGAATTGGTTTTCATCACAAAGTTACGAAATCTTGCCGTAAAGTGGCGTTCCCGGAGCCCGAAAATTGACACCTTAAGGAATTACTTGGCCGCGCTGTCGTCCTGAAGGGTGAGCGTGTAGTTCAACCCTGATGCTGAGGGTGTGAGGGTCGGGCCGACCATTTCGAGGGTAGTGGGAGTGGAGGCCAGGAAGTACATCTGATTCGACGCACTGTCTTCGGCGCGGTCGCCATGGCTCGGGGTGAGTTCGAGGAACGCCATCTCGGCATCGGCCGGCGTGCCCTTGCGCAAAGTGAATGCGCCATTTACAGTGTTGGTTACCGTGACGGTCGAGTCGGCCGGGTCGGTGGCCGTGGTTGTCAGCGTGAAATCGCCGGTCTTGTCGTCGGCGTAACTCAGTTGTAACTGGTAATCAATGCCTTCGCCGGAGTCGGCTGCGGGGAGCGTACCGACGTAGACCACCTCTGAACCTGCGGCCGACGTACACTTTTTGCCGCAGTTATTCGAACAGGCCCCCATCGTCAACGCGACAACGGCGCCCATACAGAAATATGCTAATTTCATAAATATAGTGAAATAAAGATTATGTTTGAGAATATAAACACCCTCTGTCGTCGAAAGGTTGAAATAAGAGGCTGTTTTTAAACAGCCTCTAACATCCGTGAAATTCCGGTCTCCTGAGCAGAGGCACCTCCGGGATTGACGAGTGCCATACGGGCCACAAATCATTATCAAACTACCCATACGAACTATTGTAATAAACAATGAGGTAGAAAACAATAGCTACGCCTGGCGAAAATTTGAGCGTCTTCAGAGTTATCACTCAGTCACATAGCTCGCTATGCTCCATCGTTCTAACTCTGAATCCGTCTCAAATTTTCGGCCGGAACGTTTAACATTTATTTTTAAACAGCCTCTAAGGCCGGTACTTCCGGCATCAGTTGAGAGAAGCACGCGGCATTCGGGATTTATTAGCTGCATGCGTTCCCATTGGCTGAAAATCACGACAAAATAATTTAGAGAGAATCTAAATTCAATAGTATATTATGGACAGTTAATCCCAACTCATTTTGCATTAGAAAGACGTTATCTACTTTTAATGCATATCATGGAAGAGAACGATAATTAATACGGCGAAAATCCTGTTGATGATATGATGCCCGATCAAGATTGTCATGTCAATAGAGTGGAATAGCCGGAATTATTCGAAGAACAAGTTCTTAGAGCGTGGCTTCTGATTTCTGATTCTTTATTCTGCAGACCTAAAGTTTCAGTATTTTTATATAAATTTGCACCGAAATTACTCGATTGACATTATGATAATACAATTCGGTGTTTTGTTTGCATTTCTCGCCATTGGCGAATTTCTGGTAAATCTCACCGGCATTGCGATTCCGTCAAGCATTATTGGCATGGTGCTCTTGTGCGCATCGCTCAAATTGGGAATTGTGAAGCTGGGATGGGTGGAACGACTATCCGGTTTCCTTGTTCATAATCTCGGATTCTTCTTTGTGCCCGCAGGTATCGGTCTCATGAATTGTCTGGGGATAATTGCCGACCAATGGATTCCCATTGTTTTCGCCACTGTCATAAGCACATTCATAATCATTGCTGTTACAGGTTGGGTTCACCAGCTTGTGCGCTCCGCTTCTTCCAAGTTGAGTCATAAATACGCAAAGGAGGCTGAATAATGGATTTCCTGCAAAACAAATTTTTTCTCATAGCCCTTACTTTCGGCTTCTACCTCGGCGCGCAGCTCCTTCAGAAACGCACCGGAATAAAGCTGCTCAATCCTATCCTTATTGCAATAGCTGCAATGATTGCTTTCCTTCTGATGTGTGATATCGACTACGATACTTACAAAAAGGGAGGAGAATACATTGACTTCTGGCTCAAGCCTGCCGTGGTTGCCCTCGGTGTACCTCTCTACAAGCAGCTTTCGTCCATAAAACGGCAAATTCTTCCGCTTCTGCTGTCGGAACTTGCAGGATGTGTTGCCGGTATTGTAAGCGTTGTTCTTCTCGCCGAGTTATTCGGTGCCACTCGTGAAGTTGTCATCTCGCTTGCTCCAAAGGCGGTCACTACACCCATAGCCATGGAGATCTCAAATGCCATGGGAGGTATTGCGCCCCTCACTGCTGCGGTGGTAGTGGTCACCGGGATTTTCGGAGGAATGGCAGGGTTTAAAATTGTAAAGATGAGCCATATCCATTCGCCCATTGCGGGTGGCCTGTCTATCGGTACGGCAGCCCACGCTGTAGGCACCTCCGCAGCTATGGAACGCAGCGAACGCTTTGGTGCATTTTCATCAATAGGGCTGACACTAAACGGTCTTTTCACTGCTCTTCTCGCTCCGATGATTCTGGAACTGCTCGGATATTCCATGTAGAACATAGTAACGAATAGCCTTCCGTGGCGGTCTTTTTCCTCAATTTTCGTGTCATGGCGGCTATTCTGGTCAAGGATAAAGGTCGTGCTTTTCGATGGCAAATGGCTGGCAAGAGACATCGCGGAAGGGCATGAAAAAACCTCAGAACTGCCTGACAGTCTGAGGTTTTAGGGTTTCACGGCCTGTTTTATGGTCCGTGGGTTGCGGAAAGACAGGGATTCGAACCCTGGGTACCCGTAAGGGTACAACGGTTTTCGAGACCGTCCCGATCGACCGCTCCGGCATCTTTCCTTTTGTGGTCGTTGATTTGACGGCACAAAGGTAGACATTTTTTTCTAACTGGCGAAATTTTCGAGTTATTTTTTGAATTTTTTATTTTTTAGCGTTTGGGAGCGTTTGGGATAGCGTTGGGGAATCTTGCCGGGGGATGTGGTGTATGCGTGGCAGGCTCTGAGTGTGGGGATGAGTTAAAGCCCGGGAGACGACATGGGGAGGCCTCCCGGGTGATGAGGGTCAATTGGTGGTGCGGTAAAGGGTGGTCAGAGATTCGATGAGGGTGTCGAGAGCGCCCTTTTTATCGTACCAGGTCTGCGGCGGATACCACAGGATGTCGGTGCGCTTTGGGGCGGCACGGAGTGTGGCGCCCGAGAAGAGGTCGTTGGGGAGGCTGGTGGATGACGAGGAGGCCATGAAGCCTTTTTGAGTTTTCTTCAACACTTTTGAGCCGCCGGGCACCCATCCGCCGGTTGTGGTGGAGAAGGCTTCAAGTTGGCCGAGGCTTATCGAGCCGTCGTCGTTGTGCTTGATTTCCAGGCGGTAAAGCATTCCTTCGAGTTCGGGATTGTCGTAGCCGTTTATGCCTAAGATGGTGTTGAAATACAGCGCCGCCAGGGGGTTAGCGTTGTCGACTTTCACGTCGTGGGCCATGAATTTGCCGCCGGTGAGGGTCCAGTATTCGCGTCCGTCGCTCTCCTTCTGATATCCGGTGATTTTCATGGGGAGGAACAGGAAATAGGCCGAAACGCCTTTGCCGAGGATTTTCAGGTCGGGGTCAATCATGGGTACGATGAAGCCGTAAGTTCCTGTACCGTAAGGCGTGGAGATGTCGGGTTTGTCGCTTATCTCGGCATAATAGGTGATGGGCATTTCGAATTCGTTGTTCATCAGCTGTGTGATTTGCTGCTGGTATGCGCCGTTGTCGACGGGGGTGTCGATTTCGGGTTCCTTGTAGAAATGCACGGTGATTTTCATGTCGTCAATTACGGCGAACGATTTGCCGGGAGCGGGTGTTCGGGCGAGTTCGGAGTCGCACTCGATGCCGGCAATTTCCCATCCTTCGCGGGCCGAGGCGGTGAACGATGTGTGATCGCCGTAGAGGAACGGTCCGGCTGCCGCGAGGCTTACTGTGCCGCCTTCGGCAGGCGATGCCTCGACGGTGACGTTGTATTTCTGCGCTATGGTATTGGTGGGACCGATAGGCGGCATATCTCCTATAAGGAATGGCTCGGGACGCGGATCATTAAATCCGGCGCGTACTGTGTCGATGGGGAGCGGTGTGGGGTATCGGTCGAATGTTCCGTCGCCGTCGGCCGAGAAGAGCCAGTCGATGTGTGCGTCGGGGCGCATCAGGCCGATGTAATTCTTGCCGCCATATTGAAAATGCTTTATCAAGGCGTAGCCGTCGGCGCTGAATCGGCCGAACTGTTCGGCGTATGTGTTGATTTTCACATCGGAATAGGGGGCGATTACCACCTCCCCGCGGGGATTGATTACGTGGGAAAGGGATGCCAGGCCGTAAGGCTCGAATATGGAGGTTGGGGTATCCTCCAGCGAGTTTACTGTCATTATCTTATCGGAGATATGGCGGAGTTTGTTGAAGTCGCGGTCGACCAGTGTGAGCGATATGTCGAATAGTTCGGGATTGGCGCGCACGAAGGCATTGCCGCCGTAGAAGTTGTTGCCGTCCTCAAACTCAGCGAGCTTCTCACCTTTTGGGTTGTAGTAGCAAATCTTATGGTCGTTGATAATCTTGAACCGGCCGTCGTGCACGTCGCCGTAATATTTCGATGAAACGTCGTAGGAGGTATCGGGGGAGGTGAAAACCACCTGCCCCTTCGGGTCGATGAGCAGGTTTTTGCGGTCGCTGTAGCTGTCGCCCTCGGTGACCCACGCGTAGCCCTCGCTGAAATTGCGGGCCGTGCGGTATTTGGGCTGTATTACTATCTGACCGCCATCATTGATGTAGCCGAATTTGCCGTTGCCCGAGCGGTAGGCGCGCAGGCCGTCGTGCAGGGGGTGGATATTGCCGGTGTAGTCGTCGTCGACATCGAGTGAAGGATAAATTTTTTCGCCTTTTGTATTAATGAAAACGTGCTTTGTCTTGTAGTTGCCAAGGTTGACTCGGGCAAGGGCCACACCGTCCATGAAGGGGGTGACCCACTCGTAGGAGGGATCGAGTTCCCTGACGGCGCCGTTGGCGTACAGCAGGCAGATGATGTTTTTGCCCTGAGCGTTTGGCGTAGCGCGCCGGGCCACGGCCACACCGTCGATAAATTCGGGGAAGTCGCGCCCCTGATAGGATGGAGAAGCCATCGTCCAGTCGGGGTCGAACAACTTCTTGCCGTCGATGCGCCAGAACTCATATTTATTATTGCGTTTTACGGCAAAAATACCGCTGTTGACATCCGACACCACATTGCCATAGATATTGTCGAGGTGCATGAATTTGGTTTTGGAGGTAATGTAGGGGGTCGGCGGAGTGGGTTTCCACTCCTTCCACGCTGCGTCGTCGACAGTCCGGGTCTTTGATTTGGCCGATTTGTCGTTGGTTTTTTCGTTTTTCGTGGATTTCTTGTCGTTGGTGAGTTCATTGACAACGGCGTTTGTGAGGTCTTTGGCGAGGTTCTTCAGGAACTGAGCCTGCGCCGGCTGGCAGAGAGTCGCCGTCAGGAGAGCGGCCGCCGTCAGAGCGATGCATCGGATAGGTTTGCGCATAAATGAGGGGTATATATGTAGAGTAGATTGGATTAGAGGGATTTTAATTCTTCAATTGCAAATATACGCCGATTATGCATGCTGGCGATTGATTATGCGTAAAATGTGGGTGAAAAGTGATAAAAAGAGTTGTGACTTTCGGTAAAACGGGTGTGATAAAAGGTATAACACGCAGAGTATCAGTGGCCGCGGTTCTCGGCGCGGAATTTCTCGGGGGTAGTGCCTTCGAACTTCGAGAACACGCGGTGAAGCACCTCGCGCGAGCCGAATCCCGAATTTGCAGCTATCACATCGAGCTTGGCGTCTGACTCGCAGAGCAGTTTTTTGGCGTGGCTGATGCGCAGGCCGTTCACGTAGTCGAAGAATGTGCACCCGAGCTCGTCGTTGAAATAGCGGCTGACGTATGTGCGGTTGCTCCCCGCCATCATGGCGATATCGCCCAGCTTGAGATTCCGGCGCAGGTAGATTTTGTCGGCCTCGAACATCTGCCTGATTGCTGCCGCAAGCTGCGACTCCCCGGCGGGGGCAGGTTCGTCGGCGATCAGCGCGCGGAGCTCGCTCACCACATTCTCGTGACGGTAGATGAAATACGCCAGGAAAATCCACATAATCAGCGACCCGAGCATATATATCGCCTCAAGGTCGATATTGATAACCAGACTGTCGGCAACCCACAGACTGAGAATCAGGAAGAAGAACACCAGAATAATCCGGAGCCAACCCAGATTGATATTCTCTTCGTAGGAGAACTGCTCATGGACCAGCATATTATAGCGGCGGATGGCGAAAATGGTGCGTATGGCCACTCCCACGCCATAAACCGCCACCCATACCACCTCACAATAATAAAAGACGGCAACCCCGGTGCAGATAAACAGCGCCGGCAGGAGCACTATGGGCAAAAGCTGAAGCACCATAGAGCGGCGTGTGAGCCGCCCGGGGCTGCACAACTCCGTGAGGATGAACGCATAGAACGGCACCGCCACCATATCGACCGCCGTTACAATTGACCATGTGCGCGAGTCGGTATACTGCGACTGCGGCAGGAAGAACACATCCTTGAGGCACTGCACGGCGATAATGGCCATCAGCACCATCACCAGCCGCGAAAGCCGGTCAGGGCCCTTGCGCCAGAAGAACCATGCCATCATGCTGTAAAACATGAAGCACATGCCGCTAATAAAGTTTATGTACACCAGTTGTTCCATCGGTCTATTCGTCGCTGCGACAGGGCGATGCCCCGCTCGGCCAGTCCGGTACAAAGTTATACATTCCGCGCGAAACCGCCAAACCGGCCCCCGACTGTGCGGGGATGACCGAAGCCGTGCGAAACAGCCGGAGTTTTATCCGAGTATCGGCATAGTTTTAGGGACGCGTATCAAAAAAACAGTCTCCGGCCGGATAAAAACTCGAAGATAATTGTTAATTTTGCCGAGACAAGTATGACTCGTTAAATACAATGGCAAACCAACATAAGACAGTACTCGTATCAGGCGGAACGGGCTATATAGGTTCGCACACCGCAGTCGAACTCATCAACGCCGGCTACGACGTGGTGATTATCGACAACCTCGTGAACTCAGAGATTTACTCGCTCGACGGCATAGAAAAAATCACCGGCAAGCGCCCGGCCTTCGAGAAGGTCGACACCTGCGACATGGGAGCCCTGCGCCGCGTTTTCGAAAAATATGCCTTCGACTCAGTGATTCATTTCGCCGCCCATAAGGCCGTGGGCGAATCGATGGATGAGCCGTTGAAATATTACAGCAACAACCTGGTGTCGTTCATGAACACGGTAGAACTGATGAAGGAGTTCGGACGCCCCAATGTGCTGTTTTCATCGTCGGCCACGGTATACGGCAATGCCGACACTCAGCCCGTCACCGAACAGACACCGCGCAAGCCGGCCGAATCGCCCTACGGCAACACCAAGCAGATTGCCGAAGACATCCTGCGCGACTGCACCCGCGCCTACCGGGGGCTGCACGGCATCGCCCTGCGTTATTTCAACCCCATCGGCGCCCACCCGTCGGCGCTCATAGGCGAACTGCCACGCGGCGTGCCCAACAACCTGGTGCCCTACATCACCCAGACGGCCGCCGGAATCCGCAAGGAACTGAGCATCTTCGGCGACGACTACGACACCCCCGACGGCACATGCCTGCGCGACTTTATCGACATTGTCGACCTGGCCAAGGCGCATGTGGCCACCATCGACCGCATGACCCAGGGCAAAATGGAGCAGGATTACGAGATTTTCAATGTGGGTACCGGGCGCCCCGTGTCGGTGCTGGAGTTAGTGAAGGGATTCGAGCGTGTCAACAATCTGAAACTGCCGTACCGCATCACCGGACGCCGTCAGGGCGATATACCCGCCGTATGGGCCGACACCACCCGCGCCAACGAGGTATTGGGCTGGAAGGCCGAGCGTTCGCTCGACGACACCCTGCGCGCCGCCTGGGCCTGGCAGCAGCATCTCGGCAAATAACTCCAACATATTCCCGAACACCGGCGGGGCGATGTATCAAAATTCAGCACATCGCACTACAAGCAAAATGCAAAAAATCCGGCTTACGTTTTACCGAAATTTAGTGGCATTGGCGTAGTAGCCGTGCGCTCGCCGAGCGCCGGCGCACAAAAAAAAGGGGTTAACGATAATGGGGGTGCCGGCGCTCGGCGAGCGCTCGGCTACTACGTGGCAGCAAAACGCATGACACCTACACCGAATCGCCGGTATTCCTCCCGCTAAGACCTCGGACACCCTCCTGCGGCAAAGCGCTATCAGACGGTAAAGCGTGTTCGCCCCATGGTACAATACAATCGTTCCGCGGAAAAGTGTGTTCTCCCTGTGGTGTACGCGGCCGGGGAAGGCTTGGCTTGGGCGCTGTCGCGGCGACGGTAGCAAGCGATGATTACGAGCATGGTGAGCAGTTATGCCGTGGGGATTACCAGCCACAAACCGGCCCAAACTTCAGACCGAAACTTCAGACCGGGTGGAAAAACCGCGCCAAAAAGTCGCCGATGTACCCACGAAATAAAAAAGAATTGCTAAATTTGCAATCCCGCACCAGTGTGCACACACCCCCTTACCTCTTTTCATCATGAAATCGAAATATACGTTGCCCAAGGAGGGAGGCCTTATCCCCAACGGCGCCCCGTACGATATCCTCCATCAGTACGAGCGTATCACCACCAACATCTACCCGAGCGAAGCCGCCGGTGTGGACTATGTGGCCGATCAGATATGCCGCGCCATCAACCGCCACAACGACGAAGTGGTCGTCACCGACATCCCTGATCTGACGCCCCCGTTCGTGCTCGGCCTCACTACCGGACGCACGCCGCTGGGCCTCTACCGCGAGCTGGTCGACCGGTACCGCAAGGGGCGTGTATCGTTCCGCAACGTGGCCATCTTCTCGCTCGACGAGTTCTATCCCATCGACCCGAAAGCCATTCAGAGCCGCAATTACCGCATCCACGAGGAGTTCATCAACCATCTCGACATCCTGCCAGAGAACGTTCATATCCCCGACGGCACAGTGCCGATGCGCGAGGTCTCGGAGTACTGCGCCGTCTACGACAAAGCCGCGTCGCACATCGACCTGATGATAATCGGCATGGGCGAGGACGGCCAGATCGGCTTCAACGAGCCGGGCGCCTACACGCGCTCGCGCACCCGTCTGGTGCAGCTGTCGCACAACTCGCGCAAAATCCAGTCGGAAGCCTTCCATTCGCTCAACGACACTCCACGCATGGCCATAACCATGGGCCTGGGCACCGTGATGGACGCCCGGCGCATCATCCTTCTGGCCTGGGGCGAAAACAAGGCCCCGATTGTACGCAAAGTCGTCGAGGGGGAGATAACTACACAGGTGCCGGCATCGATACTGCAGAATCACCCCAACGTGGAGGTGGTGGTCGACACCGACGCCGGACAGTTCCTCACCTACGAGGACACCCCCTGGCTGGTGGGCCCCTGCGACTGGACGCCGAAGTTCATCCGGCAGGCCGTGGTGTGGCTCTGCGGCAAGGTGCACAAACCCATCCTGAAACTCACATACCAGGACTACATCGAAAATTCGCTGGGCCAACTCCTCGAGCAGGGACGGGCCTACGACCAGATAAACATCGACGTCTTCAACGACCTGCAGCACACCATCACCGGATGGCCCGGCGGCAAACCCGGCTCCGACGACACCACGCGCCCGGTGCCGGCGGCTCCCTTCCCCAAGAAGGTGCTGATTTTCTCGCCGCACCCCGACGACGACGTAATCTGCATGGGCGGCACAATCATACGCCTGATCCGTCAGGGCAACGACGTGCACGTAGCCTACGAGACCTCGGGCAACGTGGCGGTGTCGGACGATGTGGTGCTCCAACACATCGACGCGGCGCGCTGCCTGGGCTATGACGACCGTTTCGAGAGTGTAAAACGCATCATCGACGCCAAGAAGACCGGAGAACCCGAACCGCGCGAACTCCTCGACATGAAGGGCGCCATCCGTCGCTCCGAAGCGCGCGCCGCCGTGCGCTCGGTCGGTCTCGATCCCGACACCCACTCCCACTTCCTCGACCTCCCCTTCTACGAAACCGGGAGCATCAAGAAAGCGCCCCTGACCGGCGCCGACGTTCAGATTGTGGTGGACCTGCTGCGCAAAATCAAACCCGACCAGATCTACGCCGCCGGCGACCTGGCCGACCCGCACGGCACACACCGCACCTGCATGGAAGCCGTGCTGGCCGCCATCAACGAGGTGCGCCACGAGGAGTGGTTCGAAAACACCCACCTGTGGCTCTACCGCGGAGCCTGGATGGAGTGGAATCCCGGAATGGTCGACATGGCCGTGCCGCTGTCGCCCGACGAACTGAAAATGAAACGTCACGCCATCTACCGGCACCTCTCGCAGCAGGACGGCACCCCCTTCCCCGGCAACGACCCGCGCGAAATATGGCAGCGTGCCGAGGAAAGGACCTATAACACCGCCCGGCTCTACGACTCCCTCGGCATGGCCGAATACCGCGCCCTGGAGGTCTTCGTCAGAATGTTCTGACCCACTCCACTCTCCGCTCTCCACTCTCCACTCTCCACTCTCCACTCACACCCCTTACCTTTTACCTCAAAAAAATCACAGTCCTTATGCGACTTATTATCGAACAGAACCCCGAGAAAGTGGCCAAATGGGCCGCACAGCACATCATCCGACGCATCAAAGAGAAAGCAGCCCGCACCGACGAACATTTCGTATTAGGCCTCCCTACCGGCTCAACCCCGGTGCTCACCTACCGCGAACTCATCAAGGCTCATAAGGCCGGCGAGGTCAGCTTCCGTAACGTCGTGACCTTCAACATGGATGAGTATGTCGGCCTCCCCGCCGAACACCCGCAGAGCTACCACGCCTTCATGCACGACAACTTCTTCCACGCCATCGACATCCTCCCCGAAAACGTCAACATCCTCAACGGCATGGCCGGTGACCTCGAGGCCGAATGCGCCGGATACGAGGAGCGCATCCGCCGCGCCGGCGGAATCGACCTCTTCATGGGCGGCATCGGCGAAGACGGCCATATCGCCTTCAACGAGCCCTTCTCGTCGCTTAAGTCGCGCACCCGCGTGAAGACCCTCACCGAGGACACCCGAATAGTGAATGCCCGTTTCTTCGACGACGACGTCGACCAGGTTCCCACCACCGCGCTCACCGTCGGTGTCGGCACGGTCATGGACTCGAAAGAGGTGATGATACTCGCCACCGGCATCAAGAAATCGCGTGCCGTGGCAGCCGGTGTCGAGGGCGGCGTGTCGTCGGCATGGACTATCTCGGCCCTGCAGGAGCACAACCACGGCATCATCGTCGTTGACGAAGCAGCCACCGGCGACCTCCATGTGTCGACCTACCGCTATTTCAAAGATATAGAGGCAGCCAACCTCTAAGAGGTTGGCTTTGAAAAGATTTTCAGACAACCTTTTGGAGTCAACCGGTTTGTACTCATTGCGTTACCTACCGGCATTCGTGGCTGGCCTCCTGATACTCGCAACCCTCGGTTGCCGTCGGGAGGCCAGCCCCGGCATATACTGGACCGAAGCCGGCGCCGACGCCGACACGGTATCGGTGCGGCTCGACCGGTGTATGCAAGTCGATTTTGACTCCGAAGCCATCGGCGCCGGAGTGCGGCAGCTCGACTCCATGGCGGCCGTCAACCGCCGCGACGGCCGGACGCTTCGCCGAACTCAACCGCAAGTTAACCACCCATACCCCCTCGGAGAGCAGCGAACTGATTAATGTTGCCAACGTGTTCAAGCACAACGATGCGCTTCTCAACCGCGAGCAGTCCGGAGGCTCAGGCGACCGGCCCGTGTGGATATGGATTGCGGCCGGAGCTCTCTGCGCCTTGGCAGTATTATCGACAAATGGCTGCCTCAGCTAAGTAAAATAAGGCATTGCGTCGAACGAAAATTAGTAAAATAAGGCATTCTTTGGAATAGCTTTAGTATCTTCAATCGCAGATTATGAAAATATTACGGCGGAAATAAGGTTTAATTGCAGGATTTTTCGTATCTTTGCGCGATTTACGACGATTAAACTATTTTATAAGAATGCTTAACCCTATCAAAAAGACCATCGAGCTGCCTGATGGCCGCACAATCACCCTGGAAACAGGCAAGTTGGCAAAGCAAGCCGACGGTGCGGTAGAGCTCCGAATGGGCAACACGATGCTCTTGGCCACCGTTGTTTCGGCCAAGGAGGCAGGCGAAGGCGTGGATTTCATGCCTCTGCAGGTCGATTACAAAGAGAAATTCTCGGCTGCCGGTCGTTTCCCCGGCGGATTCCTCAAACGCGAAGGCCGCGCATCAGACTACGAGGTCCTTACCTCACGCCTGGTTGACCGCGTGCTCCGCCCCTTATTCCCCGACAATTATCACGCTGACACCTTCGTGCAGATCACCATGTTCTCGGCCGACGGTGTCGATATGCCCGACGCTCTGGCCGGACTGGCCGCATCGGCTGCCATCGCCGTGAGCGATATCCCCTTCCATGGCCCCATCTCCGAGGTACGCGTGGCCCGCATCGACGGCAAGTTCGTCATCGATCCCACCTTCGAGCAGCTTGAGAAAGCCGACATGGAGCTGATGGTAGGCGCAACCTACGACAACATCATGATGGTGGAAGGCGAAATGAACGAAGTTTCGGAAGCCGACCTCCTCGAAGCCCTCAAGGCCGCCCACGACGCCATCAAGGTGCAGTGCAAGGCTCAGGAAGAACTGGCCGAAGCTGCCGGCAAGACCGTGAAACGCGAATACTGCCACGAAGTCAACGACGAAGACCTCCGCAAGGACGTGCGCGAGAAGTGCTACGACAAGGCTTACGCCGTCGCCAAAGCCGGTTCGAACGACAAGCATTGGCGTCAGGACTCGTTCGACGCCATCTGCGACGAATACATCGAATCGCTCCCCGAAGAGGAACGCGAAGAGAAAGCTCCGCTCGTAAAGCGCTACTACCACGATGTGGAGCGCGACGCCGTACGCCGATGCATCCTCGACGAAGGCATCCGTCTCGACGGCCGCAAGACCACCGACATCCGCCCAATCTGGTGCGAAGTCGACTACCTGCCCGGACCTCACGGCTCAGCCATCTTCACCCGCGGCGAGACCCAGAGCCTCTCGACCGTGACCCTCGGCACCAAGCTCGACGAGAAAATCCTCGACGACGTGCTCAACCAGGGCCGCGAGCGCTTCCTGCTCCACTACAACTTCCCCCCCTTCTCGACCGGCGAAGCCAAGGCACAGCGTGGCGTAGGACGCCGCGAAATCGGTCACGGCAACCTGGCACACCGTGCCCTCAAGCGTATGTTCCCCGACGATTTCCCCTACGTATGCCGCGTAGTATCCGACATCCTCGAGAGCAACGGCTCCTCGTCGATGGCCACCGTATGCGCCGGCACACTGGCACTCATGGACGCCGGCGTGCAGCTCAAGCGCCCCGTAGCCGGTATCGCCATGGGCCTTATCCACGACGACAACTCACCCAAATACGCCATCCTATCCGACATCCTCGGTGACGAAGACCACCTGGGCGACATGGACTTCAAGGTAACCGGCACACGCCAGGGCATCACCGCCACACAGATGGATATCAAGTGCGACGGCCTCAGCTACGAAATCCTCGAACGCGCCCTCAACCAGGCGAAAGAGGGACGTCTCCATATCCTCGACATCATCGAGCAGACAATCCCCGCACCCCGCGAAGACTATAAACCCAACGTGCCCCGCATCGTCACCATGCTCATCCCCAAAGAGCTCATCGGTGCCGTCATCGGCCCGGGCGGAAAAGTCATCCAGGGCATCCAGGAGGAATCGGGCGCCGTCGTATCAATCGACGAAATCCCCGAAGGCGGACACATCGAGGTTGCCGCTGCCAACAAGGATTCGATTGACAAGGCACTCGCCCTTATCAACCGCATCGTAGAGCTGCCTGAGGAGGGCAAAGTCTACACAGGCAAAGTGAAGACCATACAGGACTTCGGCGCCTTCGTAGAATTCATGCCCAACCGCGACGGTCTGCTCCACATCTCCGAAATTTCATGGGAACGCGTACCCGATATGGCCTCATCAGGCATCAAAGAGGGCGACGAACTCACCGTGAAACTCATCGAAATCGACCAGAAGACCGGCAAATACCGCCTGAGCCTGCGCGCCCTTCAGCCCAAACCCGAAGGCTGGGTTGAACCCGCCGAGCGTCCCCGCCGTCCGCGTGGCGAACGTCCGGAACGCGGCGACCGAGGACCCCGCCGTGACTCCGGCGACCGTCCCCGTCGCGACCACAACGACCGTGGCCCCCGCCCCGACCGTGGTCCCCGCGAGCCCCGCAACTGATAAGCATTCCATCACATAATGATAAGGGAGATGCGCCACCCCAGGCCCATCTCCCTTTTTCGTCTTTCATCCCTCCCGATTTATTCCCGTCGTCCCTTGGGATTGGTAGCACCATCGGATGAAACAAATGTTTGATTTTTATTACTGTCCGCTAAAACTTATAATCGGCAAAATAGCACGGCTCGGACACTGA
>CAMEPD010000043.1 GCA_945931475.1 uncultured Muribaculaceae bacterium
CCTTTTGATTTAATGTGATTTATCTCAAAAACCGGCCCCCGGAACGTTAACATTTGTTTTTAAACAGCCTCTTAGTCAGAACTTTTTACGTCACGACTCAGAACATAGAGTAGCACGATTCAGTAATCCATATCCATAAGGGGCAGAAACCGATGAACAGTACCACGCTCAGAGCGAGTGAAGATGTGGAAGTCGAGACATACGTATCGTATTCGTCGGCAATGATGATACCGGAGAAAGCGGGGGGCAGTGCACCTGCCACAACCAGCATCTCGAGGTTGAGCTTGTCCATGTGGAATATCAGACCTACGATAAGGAGCATTGCAGGCATCATCACCATCTTGAGCAACATACCGAGAATGGCCTGCCAGTTGATGTTGATCTTGAATGTCGAGAGGGTGATACCGGCGGCAAACACGGCCATCGATGCGTTGGCGCCTTTGATAAGGTCAAACGACGGCGACAGGTATTTGGGCCAGGGTATACCGGCCACAACCCATATCACAGCGAGGATAGGAGCCCAGGCCACCGGCTGAGCCAAAGCGTGGAGCACCGATTTCCAGACGCTGTTGTGTTGGGTGGTGGTGCTGTTTGCCGCCGCTGTTTTCGACAGCGAATTATTCAGCAACGACAAGCCCACGGGGATGCCCACGGCGTTCACTACGATACCGACAATCGCAACCACGAGTGCCACATACGGCGTGGTGCCGAAGATTGGCTCGAGAACGGCAAATCCGAGGAAGCCGATTGTAGGCGAACCGTTGACCAACGCCATGATAGCGCCATCGGCTCCGTTAAGGCCTTTGAAACATTTGGCGTAGATGAAATACACAATCATGAAGCAGACCATAATCACCACCAGGGAGATAATCGAAAGCTTGAGATCCTTCACAAGCATATCGCGGTCGGCGTCGACGATTGAAACGAAAAGAGCAGCCGGCAAGGCGTAATCAAGCACTACTTTATTGAATGCCTTGCCGTCTTTGGCACTGAAAATCCCTTTTTTACCGGAGATATATCCGGCAAGCATTACCACGATAATCGGGACAATGGCATATAACAGTATATGTACCATAGAATGAGGGAATTGATTTTATTAATAAAATAGTTGAAAGGCATTCAAGCCGTTACGTTCGGGTAAACGTCGTAGTGCCTGAAATGAATCGTCAGACTGTAATGTCAATCAGCGGAGTAGGATTCAGGTAACCGATGTGGCCGCTCTCCTTACCTGAATCGGCTGCGAGCTGCACGTCGATAATGGCCGGAGCCTTCGATGCGATAGCCTCGGTGAGGGCAGACGCGAATTCAGCGGGGTTGGTTACATAATATGACTTGGCGCCGAAAGCGTCGCCCAGACGGTCATATCGTGCGTTAACGTCGAGGGTGGTCGGAGCCGGATCGGAAGTATTGTCGAGCGGTTTGCCGATACCGTTGTAGATACCGCCGTTGTTGAATACGCATACGCAAACCGGCAGTTTGAAACGGCAGATTGTTGAGAAGTCCATGCCCGAGAACCCGAATGCCGAGTCGCCCTCTATGGCTACCACGCTCTTGCCGGTGGCAACGGCTGCACCGATGGCCGACCCCATACCCATGCCCATTATGGCCCAAGTGGCACAGTCGATACGGTGGCGCGGTTTAGACATATTGATAGCGTCGCGCACGTCGTCGAGAGTGTTGGCACCCTCGTTGACGAGGATAACATCGGGATTGGCCTCGATGACCTTCTTGGCGGCAGAGATAGCCGTCCAGTGGTCCATAGGCATAACGTTGGCGTTTGCTGTGAGCCGTTCGGCGAACTTGGCGTTCTTTTCCTTGGCCTGCGCCTGTAGTTCGGGAACCCATGCGGGGTCCATGTTCAGCTTGGCGGGGAGCTTGGCGAGGATTGCAGTGAGCGACGAGCGCAGGTCACCTACCACCGGGGCGGCGATATGGCGGTTGCAGTCAATCTCTTCGGGGTCGATGTCGAGCTGTATGAAGTTCCCGGCGGGGTTCCATTTGCCGTGGCCGCGCGACAGTAGCCAGTTGAGGCGGGCACCTACCAGCATCACCACATCAGCCTCCTCCATGATAGTCGAACGGCAAGAGATAGCGCTCAGAGGCCCGTCGTCGTGCAGTACACCCTTGGCCATCGACATGGGATAATAAGGGATGCCGGTTCGGTCGACGAGCTGCTTGAGCAGGTCCTCGACCTGTGCGTATGCGGCACCTTTGCCGATAAGAACAGCCGGTTTTTTAGCGTTGGCGAGCATATTCACGGCGCGGTCGACAGCCTCGGGTGCGGGCAGCATGGCAGGCTTCAGGTCGACCGGCGTGTTGAACAGGGCCATCGCCTTGTCGTGATCCATTATCTGGCCGAGTGCCGGGGTGGTGATGTCGAGATATACACCGCCGGGGCGTCCGGAAACGGCAGCGCGGTATGCGCGGATCACGCCGGTGGGGATGTCCTCGGCGCGGAGCACACGGTATGCGGCTTTCACGAGCGGTTTAGCGATATTGAGCTGGTCGAGCCCCTCGTAAGTGCCCTGCTCCAGGTCAATCGGTTCGCGGACCGATGAGCCGGAAATCTGTATCATCGGGTAACAGTTGACCGTGGCGTTGGCCGTGGCAGTAAGACCATTGAGAAAGCCGAGCGACGATACCGTCATCAGCACACCCGGTGTGCCGGTGAGATAACCGTCGGTGGCGGCGGCCATACCGGCCTGCTGTTCGTGACGGAATCCGACGAAGCGGATTCCCTCGCCCTGAACTATATATGCGGCCTCGGTGATAGGTATGCCTACCAGACCGTATACATTCTTTATTCCAATATTCTTAAGTGCATGTGCCAGAATCCACATTCCGGTCACCTGTTCGGGATATTTCGGAGCGGGCTTGGTACAGGTGCAATCCTGCGGGGCACTTGCTGTATTTGTATTTTTAGAGTCAGCCATATCAGTTGAGTTTTTGTGACTGTTTTTAAAAAAGTTTTTAGTTGCCGGAGTTCTTGTACCTCTGCATAAGCTTCCGGCAACTAAAAACCCACTAACAACTAAAAACTATGAATTATATTAAACCATCAGGCGGATAACAAGTTATGTATTACACTTATTAGGACTGTAATGTTTTGACAGGGTATCACATCTGGCCGTCGGGGAGCGGTTCGGTGGTACCGTTCTTGGCGAACGTTGCAATCTGGTCGTCGGTATAGCCGAGGCTCTTGAGTACCTCTTCGTTGTTGCCGCCGAGCGTGGGGCACGGTCCGTAGGTAGGAGTGTAATTCGAGAGGGTGAACGGGCAGCCTACGGTTACGAATTCGCCGACAGGGCCGGGCTGGTTGATTTTCACAAGTGTATTGCCGTCGTAGAGAGTCTGGTCGTTCATAACCTCCTTGGTGTTGAGCACCGGAGCGCAGGGCACACCGTAAGGAGCGAGTTTCTCAACGATTTCGTACTTGTCGTACTGAAGGGCCCATTTCTGAACACGGTCGATAAGCGCCTGTTTGTTGCGGTCGCGGGCATCGGCGGTGTTGAAGTCGGGGTTGGTAAGCCAGTCTTCGAAGCCGAAAGCCTTGCAGGCCTTCTCAAAGTCCTTGGCACCACGCTGGAAGATGATGTAAGCGTAGTCGTTGGGGTCATCCTTGTAACCCTTGCAGGCGTATGTCCAGCCGAGCACACCCGAACCCTCGGTATTGCCCGAACGGGGAACATAATCGGGGAATTTCTCGTTAGGATACTGCATATACTGGGTCAGGTAACCAATCTTGTCGAGGGTCAGCTGATCGCGGGTCTTGATTCGGCAGAGGTTCAGGCAAGCGTTGTGCATCGACTGGTAAACATATACGCCTTCGCCGGTGATGTGACGCTGTTCCAGAGCAGCAAGCAGACCGATGAGCAGGTGCATACCTGTGTTCGAGTCGCCCAATGCGGCACCCGACTGGGTAGGGATATTATCGTCGCCCGAGTACCAGCCGGTTGTCGAGGCGGCTACGGCTGTTACCTGTGCGATAGGCTCGTAAGCCTTAAGGTTTTTGAATCTTGATGATTCGGGGAATCCCTTGATTGTACCGTAAATACAACGGGGGTTCATGGCGTGAACCGCCTCCCATGAGAAGCCGAGCTTGTCCATGGCACCCGGGTGCAGGTTTTCTACGAATATATCAGCCTCCTTGATAAGTTTGGTAAGAATCTCTTTACCGTCGGGAGTGGCGGCGTCGAGGGTCAGAGACTTCTTGTCGGAGTTGAGCTGGAGAAAATAGTAGCTTGGCAGTTTGGGGTCAAACTGCAGTTCATTACGTGTGGCATCGCCGGTGCCCGGACGTTCGATTTTTATTACTTCGGCGCCGAGCCATGCGAGCATCTGTGTACAAGAAGGGCCTGACTGTACATTTGTAAAGTCGACCACTTTGATTCCCTGAAGAGGAGCTGTATTCATATCAGTAAAGTTTTTAATTGTTATTGCTTATTTACGTTTTGTCATCCCTCATTTTCTTGCGGGTTCGAAATAATAACATTCAAATTCTCAAATAAGTTTTTAGAGTTTGGCGTTATTAGCGAAAAATCGCGTACCTTTGCATCACAAATCTGTATTACATACTTAATGAGTGTAACTGTAATAGGTATAGAATCTTCGTGCGACGACACGTCGGCAGCCGTGATACGCGACGGGCTGCTGCTGTCGAATGTCATCGCCTCGCAGAGTGTCCACGAAGAGTACGGCGGCGTAGTGCCTGAGCTGGCTTCGCGCGCACATCAGCAAAATATCGTTCCGGTAGTCGATGCCGCCCTGCGACGCGCCGGTATCGACAAGAGCGACCTGTCAGCGATAGCGTTCACCCGCGGTCCGGGACTGCTCGGCTCACTGCTTGTAGGCACTTCATTCGCCAAAGGGCTTTCGCTGGGACTGCGCATCCCTATGATGGATGTCAACCACCTCCACGGCCATGTGCTGAGCCACTTCGTGCGCCGCAAGGAGGATGACCGAGTGCCCGAATTCCCATTCCTGTGTCTTTTGGTGTCGGGTGGCAACTCGCAGATTATCAATGTAAAATCGCCCTACGACATGGAAATTTTAGGGCAGACTATCGATGATGCTGCCGGCGAGGCCTTCGACAAGTGCGCCAAAGTAATGGGTCTTCCCTACCCCGGCGGCCCGCACATCGACCGCCTGGCTCAACAGGGCGACCATGCGAGGTTCAAATTCGCCAGGCCTCACATCCCCGGTCTCGATTACAGTTTCTCGGGGCTCAAAACTTCGTTCCTGTACACGCTGCGCGACAACTGCAAGGTAAACCCCGGATTCATCGAGGAGAATATGGCCGACCTGGCGGCGTCGCTCCAGCGCACCATCATCGAGATACTTATCGACAAGCTCGACAAGGCTGTACGACAGACCGGCATCCGTACCGTGGCAATCGGAGGCGGCGTCTCGGCAAATTCGGGCGTGCGCAACGCCGTGAGCGAATACTGCGCGGCCCACGGACTGACGGCCTTTATCCCCGAACGGGCCTTCACCACCGACAATGCCGCCATGGTGGCTATCGCCGGATACTTCAAATATCTCAAAAAGGACTTCTGCCCCTACAATAAACCGCCCTTCGCGCGCGTTTCTATGTAAAGGAAACCTCATTACAACATCCTGACATAAACATGGTTGCAAAACTGTTGGAACATCTGCGCCGCCTCGGTCTCTCGGTAGCGACCGCCGAGAGCTGCACCGGCGGAAATATCGCACACCGAATCACCATGGTGCCGGGGGCCTCGGAATCGTATTTCGGCTCGGTAGTATGCTACACCAACGAGGTAAAATCCTCGCTTTTAGGTGTTCCGGTCGAGACGCTGCGGCTCTGCGGAGCAGTGTCCGAGCCGACCGTCCGCGCAATGGTCAAGGGCGTAGTCAAAGCTATCGGCACCGACTGCGCCATGGCCACATCGGGGATAGCAGGCCCCGGTGGAGGGACGCCGCAGAAACCGGTAGGAACCGTATGGATTGCCGCCCGCACTCCCTGGCGCGAAATAGCCCGTTGCCACCACTTCATCGGCGACCGACAGGCCGTCATCTCCCAGGCCACCGATGCCGCCATCGCCCTCCTCCTTGAAATCCTCCCCGACTAACCCCACCCTTAAAGACCCTAAAAACCCTAAAGACCTTAAAAACCCCAAAGACCTTAAAAACCCTAAAGCCCCTAAAGACCTTAAAGACCCTAAAGACCTTAAAGACCCTAAAGACCTTAAAAACCTTAAAAACCCTGAAAAGCCATGACCGAAAAGACTGATTCCGACCGACGGGTTCTCGAACTGTTGTCGCAGACCTTCCCTACGGTGAGCGCTGCCGCCACCGAAATTATCAACCTCGAGGCCATCCAGAACCTCCCCAAAGGTACCGAGCACTTCGTGGCCGACATCCACGGCGAAGATGAGGCTTTCAGCCATATCCTGCGAAACGCATCGGGCAACATCCGCCGCAAAGTAAACGAAATTTTTGCCACTTCGATGCGCCAGGAGGAGATTGGCGCGCTATGCACGCTCATCTACTACCCCGAACGTAAGCTCCAGCTTATCAAGGAGTCAGAGGGCGACCTGAGCAATTTTTACAATATCACGCTTCATCGTCTGGTGAAGGTTTGCCGCTCGGTATCATCGAAATACACCCGCTCGAAGGTGCGCAAGGCACTCCCCAAAGAATTCGCCTATATCATAGAGGAATTGCTGCATGAAGAACACTCCGACTACGACAAACAGGCCTACTTCTCGCGAATCATCGAGACTATCATCTCCACCGGTCAGGCCGATGCATTCATCGTGGCGATATGCTATGTGATTCAGCGACTCAGCATCGATCAGCTGCACATCCTCGGCGACGTGTTCGACCGCGGCCCTGGAGCGCACCTCATAATGGATATGCTCTGCCACTACGACCGCTTCGACATACAGTGGGGCAACCACGACGCCCTGTGGATGGGAGCCGCGGCGGGCAACACGGCGTGCATCGCCAATGTGCTGCGCATATCGCTGCGTTACGGCAACATGGCGACCCTCGAGGATGGATACGGCATCAACCTCGTGCCCCTGGCAACGTTCGCCATGGAGGTTTACGGTGACGATCCGTGCGAAAGATTCCGTCCCAAAATCGCAGAAACAGCTCAGGAAGCAGCCGGTCACCCCGACGAGAAAACACGCCAGCTGATGGCCCGAATGCACAAGGCCATCGCCATGATTCAGTTCAAAATCGAGGGCCAGCTGTCGCGTAAACATCCCGAGTTCGGCCTGGAACACCGCAATATGCTCGAACACATCGACCGCGGGAAGGGAACAGTCACCGTCTACGGCAAGGAGTATCCGATGCTCGACATGAATTTCCCTACCATCGACCCGGCCGACCCCTACCGGCTCACGGCCGAGGAGGAAAAACTGGTCAACCGTCTGCGCCACTCCTTCCTTATGAGCGACAAGCTGCGCCGCCATATCAACTGCATCTTCTCACACGGATGTATGTACGCCGTAACGAACGGCAATCTGCTCTTCCACGCATCGCTACCGCTGAATGCCGACGGCACGATGAAGGATGTGGAAGTCGACGGCGGGAAATATCACGGTCAGGAATTGCTGCATCGTGTAGGGATGACGATGCGCGCCGCATTCAACAGCGACACGCCGGCTCCTCATCGCGAATATGCCGTCGATTATTACTGGTATCTGTGGTGCGGCCCCGACTCGCCGCTGTTCGACAAGGCCCGTATGACTACCTTCGAGCGCTATTTTATCGCTGACAAGGAGACACACAAAGAGCCTAAAGGGCATTACTATACGCTGCGCGACGAACCGGAGGTGTGCCGCATGATTCTCGACGAATTCAATGTGCAGGGCGAACACCGCCACATCATCAACGGGCATGTCCCCGTGCGCACCACCCGCGGGGAGAGCCCGGTGCGTGCCGACGGTCTGCTGATGGTCATCGACGGCGGATTTGCAAAGGCCTACCACGACACGACCGGTATCGCGGGCTACACCTTAGTATACCACAGCCGCGGGATGCAGCTGGTCCAGCATGAGCCGTTCTCGTCGACCGAGGAGGCCGTGACACTCGGCACCGACATCCGCTCGACCACTCAGCTGGTCGAACTCAGCAACCGGCGCCAGCGGGTACGCGACACCGACAAGGGGCGCGAACTGCAGGTACAGATTGACGAACTCACCCAACTGCTCTACGCCTACCGTCACGGTCTGATCAAGGAACAGACACGCTGATACGCCATCTAAACCATTCGGGAGCCGCAAGCGTTAAAGAAATAAAAAACTTATTCGGTTTTTTATAAGAGGCTGTTAACGTGAAGTGCGACAATAATACCACCCCCGGATGCGGCAAGATTCCGACATCCGGCACCTTCGGCAATATGTATATGCTGAAGGTGTCGGTGTTTTTGGGTCTACTTATCGGCGCAGCGGCTCAATTGCTGAAATTCTCGGTAAAATTATTGTCGGAATTGACAAAGAAGCTGATGCACCCCGACGGATGGAACTGGGTATTTATCCTGACGCCGTTGGTGGGAATAGCCATCGCGTGGCTGTTTCAGCGGTATGTGCTCAGACAGAATATCGAGCATGGAGTGGAACGAATGAAGCGTAAACTCGACACCGACCGACCGACAATGCCGGTTTCGCAGATCTGGAGCCCGATTGTAGCTGCTTCGTTCACTCTCGGCATGGGTGGGTCGGCCGGAACGGAGGGCCCTATCGCCACCTCAGGAGGCGCCCTGGGCGCCAACCTGGCGCGGCGCCTGAATATGCCGTCGGATCTCTGCCGGGCGATGCTGGCTATCGGCGCCGGGGCCGGCATTGCGGCGATTTTTAAGGCTCCGGTAGGCGGTATGCTCTTCTCGATCGAGGTGTTGGGGATGGGTATGTCGGCAATCCAACTGATGACGCTGGCCACGGCGTGCACCGTGGCCGGACTGACTGCCTATATGCTCTCGGGCCTGACAACCGACATCCTCATGCCCGATTTCGTGAACTTCAATTACGGTTTCATCACGTGGATTATCCTGTTGGGTATCTTCTGCGGGGTGTATTCGGTGTATTATCAGAA
The DNA here is from genome assembly GCA_945931475.1 of uncultured Muribaculaceae bacterium. GTDB lineage: Bacteria > Bacteroidota > Bacteroidia > Bacteroidales > Muribaculaceae > UBA7173. The sequence goes on from CAMEPD010000043.1 coordinate 9,064, forward strand.
GATTCTGAAAGGGGTGCAGAAAAAGCTGAGCCGACTGAGCAGGCCATGGATGAAGATGCTGATTTCGGGCCTCGCCGTCGGTTGTCTTATCTCGATATTCCCCCGGATGTACGGCGAGGGATACAGTTTTATATCCGAAATTCTCGCCGGGGATACTCAGACTCTGACACACTACAGCCCGTTCGCACCTCTGAGCCATATCGCGTGGCTGCCGATAGCAATCGCGGTGGGTATTATGCTGGTTAAGAGCGCGGCGGTGGCGTGCACTACATCAGGCGGTGGCGTGGCCGGTGATTTCGCACCGGCAATTTTCTCAGGGTGCCTGTCGGGATATGTCTTCGCCATGGGCATGAACTATCTGTTCGGCACGAATCTGCCGGTTGCCGACTTCGCGTTCTTCGGTATGGCAGCGGTGCTGGGGGTCACGCAGAACGCGCCGGTTATGGGCATTTTCCTTATCACAGAGATGGCTCAGCTCTACTCGCTACTACTCCCGATTGCCATTACCACCACGATCGCTTTCCTCATCGGCAGGATGTTACGCCGTATGCCGTCGATTTCGGAAAAGGTTTCGCCCGCCATCGAAAAAAAATAAGTACCTTTGCGATAACCTAATAATTATAACTGAATTCTGAGACTTCATTATGTTATCAGATGTTGCAATAAGTGCTGTCTCGCTGGGACTGTCGTCGCTCCTCGGCTCGGGCATCGGCTTCTTTTTCAAGAACATACCGCACAAGCTTAACGATATTTTCCTGGGTTTCTGCGCCGGCATGATGCTCGGTGCGGCGGTAGTGTGCCTTATTCTCGAAGGGCTCGGCATCGCCGGAGCCGGCGGCTGGTGGCAGGTTCTCATCGGAGTGGCCTGCGGTGTTGCCCTGATAAGCGGCATCGACTTCATAACCCCTCACCTTCACCATATTACGGGCCTGGGCGAACAGGAACGCCACTCCGACGCCAACCGGTCGGTAGACCGCATTCTGCTGTTCGTGCTCGCCATCGCCATCCATAAATTTCCCGAGGGAATCGCCACGGGCATCACGTTCGACGGCCATAATGTCGACAATGCATGGGCCGTTACCATCACCATTGCGCTGCAGAATATCCCCGAAGGTCTCGTGGTGGTGACTCCGCTGCTGCTAATCGGAGTAAAGCGGCTGCGCGCTCTGTGGGTGGCCCTTGCCATCGCCGGAATCGAGCTGCTCGGAGTGTTCGCCGGATACCTGCTCGGCGGCATATCGAGCGCTTTGCTGCCGGGGCTGCTCGGGTTTGCCGGCGGCGCGATGCTCTACGTGCTCTCCGACGAGATGATTCCCGAAACCCACGCACACGGTTTCCAGAAATATGCCACATACGCTTTGGTAGGTGGTTTGATGACCCTGCTTCTCATCAGCGAAATCTCATTCTGACATGATTATCACCGTAACAACACTCGACGACAAGGGCCTCGCGCCCTACTGTCGGCTCACGGAAGCCGATTTGCGACGCGAAGGCACTCCCCTGTTTATCGCTGAAAGCCCGAAGGTTATCCGCGTGGCGCTTGCCGCGGGATACCGGGCGGTTTCGCTGCTATGCGAGGAGAAACATATCACCGGCGACGCCGCCGACATCATCGCTGCCGTCGGCGACATCCCGGTTTACACAGGTGCGCCGGAGCTGCTCGAACGCCTCACGGGTTACCGGCTGACACGCGGCGTGCTTTGTGCCATGCAGCGCCCGGAACTGCCGTCGGTCGGCGATGTCTGCCGCGACGCAAGGCTTGTGGCGGTGCTCGACGCTGTGTGCGACACCACCAACATCGGGGCGATTTTCCGCTCGGCGGCGGCGCTCGGGGTCGACGCGGTACTGCTCACTCCCGGTACGTGCGACCCGCTGAACCGGCGCGCAGTGCGCGTGTCGATGGGCACGGTGTTCCTTGTGCCATGGACCTACCTTCCGATGACGAGGGATGAAGATATGCACTCCGTGCTCCATGAATACGGTTTCCGTACGGCGGCTATGGCGCTGACCGACAAATCGGTATCGCTCGACGACCTGCAGTTGAACGCCGAGCCGCGCTTAGCTGTGATTCTCGGCACCGAAGGCGACGGACTGCCGCACAAGGTGATTGAGGGGGCCGACTACACCGTGCGCATCCCCATGGCCCACGGTGTCGATTCGCTGAATGTGGCAGCCGCCTCAGCTGTTGCATTCTGGCAGCTGAGGCGGCAGGGGTAAAGCCTTAGAGGTTGTTTAAAAATAAATTTTAAACAGCCTCTTAATGCTTGAAAAGTTGCGGCAGGAAGCGGGTGAGATATACTCGCCAGTTGCGCCATATATGTCCGCCTGGACTCTCATAATATTGGTAGGGGTATCCGGCTGCATCGAGTTTGTCGGTGAATGCCTGGTTGTCTTTATAGAGGAAATCCTCCTTGCCGATTCCTATCCAGTAGAGACGCGGCGCAGTTGCGAACTGCCGCGCAAGTTTGTTGTCGACATCTGAATAGACGGGCGAGCCTGAATCTTTTCCGCGGTTGAATGCCGACGAGAACAGGCCCACATAATCAAACATCTGGGGATACTCTTTCGAAATCTGGAAGGAGTGGAAACCACCCATCGACAGCCCGGCGATGGCGCGGTTGGCCTTGTCGGGGAGTGTGCGGTAGATGCTGTCGGTAAATGCTACAATTTCGGGGAAAGCCTCCTCGAAGGTGCCGTCCATGGTGCGCGGCAGAGCGATTGTCGGGGGCTCGAATCCTATGGGGGTCTCGCCCGGAGCGGCCTGCATATCCACATTTCCGTTTGGCATTACCACTATCATCGGCTCTACCTCGCCGGCGGCTATCATGTTATCGAGTATCTGCGTGGCGCGGCCTAATTCGCTCCAGGCGTTCTCATCGCCCCCCATGCCGTGAAGCAGGTAAAGCACCGGATAGCGTCTGGTCGAAGTCTCGTAGCCGGCAGGAGTGTAGATGGTCATGCGACGGTCGTTACCGATTTTCGGCGAATGATACCACACCTTGCTGACCGTGCCGTGAGGTACGTCGGCAACACGGTAATAATCAGCCTGTTCTCCCGGCACAAGGAATACGTTTGTCACGGTCGCCACGTCGCGTATCTGATATACGTTTGCCGGGTCAGGCATCCTGAGCCCGTCGACATTGAACGCGTACGAATAGAGCTCGGGGGCCAACGGTTCCGGGGTGGTATAGCACCACAGCCCCTTCTCGTCTTTGGTCATCAGCGGACGCTCGGGCGACTGAAAATCGCCGTCGATGTACACCGTATCGGCCTGCGGCGCAAGGAAGCGGAACGTCACCGTCCGGTCGGCGTTAACCTCCGGCGCCTTGAACATGGGCACGCCCCACAGCGCTTGCTGGCCGCACATCGTCAGGCCCGTCAGGGCCATACCTAAAATCAATACTGCTTTTTTCATGGATTATATTATTATTTGTATATATCACGTTTCGCGGGAATCCGTATGGAAGAAGGATTATTACCCAAGAATCCGGTCAGGGTAATTCAGAGACCAAAGGGCTCAGCATACTTCACGATGCCCGATGTAAAGCGCTCAGCAGGATTCAGTTCGATGGCCATATAATATCGGCCATCTATTCCCGGGGGTGGGACGATGCCGAATTCCGCGGCCGGCCGGTAACCGAAGCGCCGATAATAGCGGTAATCGCCAAGAACCACACAGAGGCCGTATCCAAGCTTTCGTGCCCGGTTATGCCCTTCTTTGACAAGGGCACTACCGATATGCCGCCGCTGCCATTGGGGGGTCACCGATAGCGGGGCGAGCGCAAGATGCCCTTTCCGGCCATTGATGCTGATTTCAGTAAACATTATATGTCCGGCGATTTCACCATCAACGGTCAGCACCAACGATAATTCGGGAATAAAAGAGCTGCAGCCGCGCAACCTGGCCACCAGTTCATGCTCCTTACCGTCGGAATGCTCCGCAGTGAGGAACGCTTCCTGCACCAGATGTTCAACCGAAGGGTAGTCGGTCTCCCGTTCCAGCCGTATCAAAATACCTTTTTCTTCGTTCATACATCTGCAAATATAGACGATATTTTCCTTTTTAACAACAACCAGCGGTGCCACGATAATGGCGCCGGTCATCTTTACCCCCAATATCGCACTGATTAGCAGCATATTAATTATAATAGACAAATTTTAACAACAAAATATGTCGGCAAAATTTGGTAGAATCAAAAATTTGACGTAATTTTGCAGTGTCGAAAGGGAGATTCCCGACGACAGAATGGCGATTTAGTGTAGTGGCCTAGCACGCCACCCTCTCACGGTGGAGACCAGGGTTCGATTCCCTGATTCGCTACTCGCCCAAAGCCGATACCCACTCAAGGTATCGGCTATTTTTGTATCGGATATATCGGATGTCTCTGATGTTTCTGATGTCTCTGATATTTCTGATGTGAGGGGTGGGGGGAAAACAAAGCACTGTGCCGGATTACCGACACAGTGCAATTATGGGTGCGATATAGCCTGAGCTTATTCAGCAGCGGGTGCTTCAGCGGCAGGTGCCTCTTCAGCGGCAGGTGCCTCGGCGGCTGCTTTGGCTGCTTCTTCGGCGGCCTTGGCTGCTGCGATTTCAGCTTTCTTCTTTGCTACTTCCTCAGCCTTGGCTGCGTTCTTGGCCTGCTCGGCCTCGAGACGGATCTTGGCTGCTGCTTCACGCTTTACAGCAGCGGCATTCTTCTGGCTTTCGATTGCCTGCTGCTTTTTAGCTTTCCAGAATTCGAAACGACGCTGAGCCTCAGCTTCGTCGAATGCGCCTTTGCGGACGCCACCCTGGAGGTGTTTCATCAGCAGTACGCCCTCTTTCGAGAGAATGGAGCGTACTGTGTCGGTGGGTTGTGCACCAACGTTAACCCAATACAAAGCCCGTTCGAAATTCAGTGTGATTGTAGCAGGATTAGTGTTCGGATTATAGGAACCAATCCTTTCAATGAATCTACCATCTCGTGGTGCCCTGCTATCGGCGATAACAATTGGATAGAACGCATAGTTCTTACGACCATGACGTTGTAATCTGATTTTTGTTGCCATTAAAAGTTAATTATATTGGTTTTGTAGTGGTTTTGCGGGCGCAAAGGTAAGGCAAAATTCCGACATTGGCAACTTTTTCGCCGCCCAAATTTCTGTGCCCCTCTCTTTTTTCGATAAAAAATCATAATTCGGCAATATTTATCCTATTTTCACCGTATTATATAATAGTATTACATTGTTAATCTTACACTCATCCTCTATAAATCCATAAATGATGATTTCAATGACTGATATCTGCGTAGGGGCCACGCTTGCCTGCGCTTTTGGCCTCGGAGCGGTGAACGCTCACGCCCAGTCGGCCACAGCGTCTGACCCCGATGCCCGCTTTGCGGAGTTCCCAACTTACTCGGGCGACGACCTGGGCCTTACCATCAACGGCGCCCGCGCCACTTTCCGTCTTTGGTCGCCCGAAGCTACGGCCGTGAAGCTGCGCCTGTACAAGAACGGCCGCGGCGGCCAGCCTCTGAGCACCTACGACATGGAGCGCTCCGAAGGGGGCACATGGGTTTACACCCTGACGCCGGTGCCCTACGACCGCTACTATACTTTCCAGATTGAATACAATGGCAAATGGCTCAAAGAGACACCCGGCATCTGGCCCAAGGCCGTGGGTGTCAACGGACAGCGCGCCGCCATTATCGATTTCGCCAAGACCAATCCCGAGGGCTGGGCCGACGACCGCGGCCCGTCGGTAGCCCACCCCACCGACGTGGTACTCTACGAGATGCACCACCGCGACTTCTCGCTCCACCCCAATTCAGGCATCGTAAACAAGGGCAAATTCATCGCCATGACCGAGGACGGCACTGTCACTCCCCTTGGCGACAAGACCGGCATCGACCACCTCAAGGAGCTGGGCGTGACACACGTGCACATCCTGCCGAGCTACGACTACAATTCGGTCGACGAAGCAAATCTCCCCGCAAACACCTACAACTGGGGATACGACCCGTTCAATTACAACGCTCCCGAGGGCTCCTACTCCACCAACCCCAATGCTCCGGCCGTACGCGTCAGCGAGATGAAGCAGATGATTAAGGCGCTCCACGACGCCGGAATCGGTGTGGTAATGGACGTGGTCTACAACCACACGGCCCAGAACGACGACTCCAACTTCTCGCTCACCGCTCCCGGCTACTTCTACCGCCACAACCCCGACGGCTCATACTCCGACGCTTCGGGATGCGGCAACGAAACCGCATCAGAGCGTAAGATGATGGGCAACTACATTGTCAACTCGGTGAAATACTGGGCTAAAGAATATCACATCGACGGCTTCCGCTTCGACCTGATGGCTATCCACGACACCGAAACCATGAACCGTGTAGCCAAGGAACTTAAAGAGCTCAACCCCAACATCTTCGTCTACGGTGAAGGCTGGACTGCCGGCAACTCGCCGCTTCCCGTCGAGCGCCGCGCCCTCAAGGAGAACGTAGCCCGCATGAACGGTGTAGCCGTATTCTCCGACGATATCCGCGACGCCATCAAGGGCCATTACTCCGACGAACGCGACCGCGGTTTCGCCACTGGTAAACCGGGCCTCGAAGAGACTGTGAAAATCGGCATCGTTGCCGCCACGGCCCACCCGCAGGTCGACTACTCTAAGGGCAATAACTCTAAATTCGCCTACGCATCGTCGCCCGAGCAGATTATCAACTACGTAAGCTGCCACGACGACCTCACCCTCACCGATAAACTCGCCAAGTCGATGCCCGGAGCATCGGAGGCTGAACGTCAACGCGCCGCACGCCTGGCCCAGACCATCGTATTCACCTCGCAGGGTACCCCGTTCATGTTCGCCGGCGAGGAGGTGTTCCGCGACAAGAAGGGCGTTCACAACTCCTACAACCGTCCCGACTCAATCAACGCCATCGACTGGAATCTCAAGCACACCAATGCCGACCAGTTCCGGTACTACAAGGAGCTGATAGCCCTCCGCAAGGCTCACCCGGCATTCCGCATGACCACCGCCGACCAGATTGCCCGCAACATCAAGTTCGACAAGGTGAAAGAGAACAACCTCATCTCCTACTCGATACTCAACCACGCCAACGGCGACAAGTGCCCCGAATTCAAAATCGTGTTCAACGGCAGCGACAACGACATGACCGTCAACATTCCCAAAGGCGACTGGGAAGTAATCGCCTACGACGGCCGGATTGATCACACCGGTCTGAAGGAAGCCGACGGCTCCACCAAGACAATCAAGGGTGGCAAGACGCTCGTTCCCCATCGCTCGGCCCTTATACTTGCCCGCAAAGAGAAGTAATTCGGTACCATTCCATAACGAACGCATTCCATAACGAACGCGCTTCTGCCACAACACCGACAGAAGCGCGTTCATTTTTTATTTGCTCTTACCTCGAGGCTTTGCGGTAGAGGATTACAGCGATTACGGCGTAGAGCATATTCGGTATCCACATGGCCACAAGTGGCGACGTGAGCCCCGATACGGCAAACGAACTGGTCACTGTCATGAACAGAATGTAGCTGAACGACAGCACCAGACCCAGGCCGATGTTCACACCCATTCCACCTTTTACCTTCTTGGACGACAGCGACATACCTATCACAGTGAGGATGAACGCCGCGGCACACATGGCGTAACGCTTATGATACTCAATCTCGAAGGCCTGGATATTGGCCACGCCGCGCGAACGCTGCCGCTCGATGTACTGTTTGAGCTGGGGTGAGGTGAGCGTCTCCTGATCGTTGCGCGAGATAAGGAAGTCACGCGGCTCGAAGGGTATCACCGTATCAAGCACGGCTCCCTGCTTAAGTATCTCGCGGTCGGCATGGAAATCGCGTATAGTATAGTCGCGCACCTGCCACTGATAGAGCGTATCCCACCTGATTGACATGGCCGTCAGACGCGATTCCAACCCCCGCTTTCCGAACTTGTCGAGCGAGAAGCGGTAGCCCGTTTTGGTGGTGTTGTCGTAGCGCGACATATAGGCAATCTCGCCGGGAGCCACCTGCAGCATGATGTTGTCGCCGTAGTCGACTCGACGGTTCTTGACGTAAGTGTTGGTGTAAGCTATACGTTTTACGTTGGCAGGCGGAATGATGTAGGCACCTAAAAGAAAGGTGGCAATGGCGATGACGGTGGCTGAAATCATGTAAGGCCGCAGCAGTCGCCTGAAACTCATACCCGACGACAGTATGGCGATAATCTCGGAATTATCGGCGAGTTTCGAGGTAAAGAAAATCACCGCGATGAACACGAACAGCGGGCTGAACTGATTGGCGAAGTACGGCAGGAAGTTCATGAAGTACTCGAAAATCGTGGCCTTGAGCGGCGCCTTCAGGAACGAATCGAGTTTCTCGTTGACATCAAACATTACCGTGATGGCGAGAATCAGCATTATGGCGAAGATGTAGGTGCCAAGGAACTTCTTGATGATATAGAGGTCGAGGGTCGACACCACGGGTTTGCCGAAGAGGCGTATGTTGGCCAGCCGGAAATGCCGCTCGGCGCGCTCGTCGACCGGCTTCTTCTCGTCACCGTCGGGGCGCCCGTTGCGTCGCTGCGAACGGCGGAACGCCGAGAGAGCCTTGCGGAAGTCGGGCGACCATTTGCGCCGCTGCCGCACGGGTACCGGGTCGGGCATCACGCCGTCGGTGCCGACAGGTTGGCCGGGGTGTTCGTTTATGTTGTTATCTTTCTGATTCATCGCAGTGTAGCGTTACAGGCGAGTGGTTACGCGGCGCACCATTTCTGGCTTCCATGCGGCGAAGTCGCCGGCAAGAATATGGCGTCGGGCCTCCCCAACGAGCCAGAGGTAGAAGTGCAGGTTATGAAGCGAGCCTAACACAAGGGCGTCAATCTCCTTTGCGACAAAAAGATGGCGCAGGTATGCGCGCGAAATCTCGCGGTCAGCCCACAGGTCGCTTTCTGCATCGATGGGTTCGAAATCGTCGGCCCACTTTTTATTGCGCATATTCATTATGCCGTTACGGGTGAAAATCATGCCGTTACGACCGTTGCGCGTAGGCATCACGCAGTCCATCATGTCGACGCCCCGGTCAATGGCCTCGAGTATGTTCTCGGGGGTGCCGACCCCCATAAGGTAGCGGGGTTTGTCGACCGGGAGAATCTCATTGACCACCTCAATCATTTGGTACATCACCTCAGCCGGTTCGCCCACAGCGAGGCCACCGATAGCGTTGCCGTCGGCACCGAGCGCAGCCACTTCCGAGGCCGATTTGCGGCGCAGTTCGGGGAAGCGGCATCCCTGTACGATGGGGAAGAATGCCTGCGAATGACCGTAGAGGGGGTCTGTCTCGCGGAAACGGTTCCAACCCCGTTTGAGCCAGCGGAGAGTGAGGTCGAGCGAGCGTGACGCATAATTGTAGTCTGACATTCCCGGCGGACACTCATCGAGGGCCATCATTATGTCTGAGCCGATGGCACGCTGTATATCCACCACATTTTCAGGGGTAAACAGGTGTTTCGAGCCATCGATATGACTGCGGAAATGCGCGCCCTCGTCGGTGAGTTTTCGATTGTCGGAGAGCGAGAACACCTGGAAGCCGCCCGAATCGGTAAGGATAGGCCGGTTCCAGCCGTTGAATTTGTGCAGACCCCCTGCGCGGCGCAGCAGTTCGGTACCCGGACGGAGATACAGATGATATGTATTCCCTAAGATAATCTGAGCCTTGACTTCATCGCGCATCTGCAGCATGAGCACACCCTTGATGGCTCCGCAGGTGCCTACGGGCATGAAAATGGGCGTCTCGATGGTGCCATGGTCGGTGGTAATGAGTCCGGCTCGGGCATTGGTGCCCGGCGCTGTGCCTTGCAGAAGAAAATCCATGCCGCAAAATTACAAAATTCCACCGTCATCACCAATTTTCGCTAACGATAATCACCGCTCTGAGAGCCGCCATATCATTCCGCCATATCAAACCGAGGTTGACAATTGATGAATAATTATATTACTGTCCGCTAAACCATAAAGCAGTGAGTCCAACTTTCTGATAATTAGAAG
>CAMEPD010000044.1 GCA_945931475.1 uncultured Muribaculaceae bacterium
AATCCTTGACAACTGTCAAAAAAACCGTACCTTTGTAACGTGTTTTTCATGGTATTAGATTTAAGGTTAACTAAGATTGGTTGTCGGGAGACAATCAATTTTTTTTGCTACCCACCCCAACCCATCTTCTAGCATCTTGATTTTCAACAATGTCAGATAGACCTATGAGCCTTCTGTGCAATCTTTAACACAGTTTTTATCACAGATTGTCGACACAGACTGAAAATCAAGGAGATAAGCAAATCTTTCTCCGCTCCATAAGATTGTCATACTATCTCCTCGAACCGAACCGCGCCGGGATTGCGACGATCTATGCGTGTTTCTATATTGGTGGCAAGCAGTACCGGGTGAGTACTGACCTTAATATTCACACAGGCCATTGGAACCACAGACTGCAACGTGCGATTATCCGGGAAGGCATGACACCACTGGATATTCACAATAATAAAGCCTTTACCACGTCTAAAAATTGTAAAAATTGCCCGGCGGGTTGGCAGATTGGAAATTAAACGTTAATTTTGCACCTTGAAAATCATGCAAAAACAACAACTAAACATATAACGCATCAACAAACCATGCAAGTAACTCTCGAAAAGGGCTCCAACCTCGAGGCCCTCATCAAGGTGGAAGTTACCGAAAACGACTACCTTCCCAAAGTTAACAAAGAACTCAAACACATAGGCCAGACACGCCAGATTCCCGGCTTCCGCCCCGGGCACGTTTCGCTCGAGCAGCTGCGTCGCCGTTTTGGCAAAGAGGTCAAAAGTCACGTCCTCAATGAGGAGGTCTTCAACGCCGTTATCAACTATCTCCGCGAGAACAAGGTCGACATCCTCGGCGAACCCCTCCCCAAGCAGGTTAAAGAGATCAACCTCGACGACAAGGACTACACTTTTGAATACGAAGTAGGTCTCGCTCCCGAGATTGACATCGAGCTCAACAAGGATTTCCACGCTCCCTATTATAATATTGAGGTAACCAAAGAGATGGTCGACGAGCAGGACAAGTCCCTGCGCGAGCGCTTCGGCGCACAGGTTCCCGGCGAAACCGTCGAGGAGAAGGCCCTCGTAAAAGGCTCGATCATGCAGCTCGACGCCGACGGCAACGTGCGCACCGACGCCGACGCTATACAGGTTATCGACGGCATCGTTGCCCCGATGTTCTTCAAGAGCGAAGCTGAGGTAGCCAAATTCGCCGGCAAGAAGGTCGGTGACAAGGTGCAGTTCAATCCCTGGGACACCTGCAACGGCAACGAGGCCGAACTCGCTTCGATGCTCCACATCGACAAGGAGAAAGCTGCCGACATGAAGGACAACTTCGAGATGGCCATCTCCGAAATCATCGTCGTAAAACCCGCCGAGCACAACGAAGAATTCTATAAGGAGGTATTCGCCGGCAGCGAAATCAAGGACGAGCAGGAATTTCTCGAAGAACTCAAGAAGATGATTGCCTCGCAGCTCGCCCCCAATTCCGACATGATGTTCAACCGCGACGTTCAGGATGAACTCGTCAAGAAGTTCGGCAACTTCGAGCTCCCCGCCGAGTTCCTCAAGAAGTGGCTCGTAGCCCGCAACGAAGGCCTCACCGCCGAGAATGTCGACGCTGAATTCGAGAAAATGATTCCCGGCATCAAATGGGAACTCATTCAGGGCGCTTTCTCGCGTAAGAACGACATCAAGGTTACCGAAGACGATATTCTCAACTTTGCCAAAGGTATTGCCTATCAGCAGTTTGCACAGTACGGCATGACCAACATGGACGATACTACGCTCACCGAGTACGCCAAGCGCATCCTCAGCGACAAGAACTACAGCCGCCGCATCCATGAGGACGTTGCCAACCGCAAACTTTTCAACGTCATCAAGGCGCAGGTTACACTCGACGAGAAGACTGTATCGCTCGACGAGTTCAAGAAACTTGCCAACCCCGACGCCGAAACTGCCGAATAACTTTTAATAACTTCAGCAAAAAGGAGATGTGCCTAGCCGGCACATCTCCTTTTTGCGCTCTATGGTAGGGTCGCGGCCTGCCCGCGGCCTTTTATCTTACCAATTGATTATCAGTAGGATATTGCCAATCACCTGGCATGCCGCGACCCTACAACAGGGTACAAATTTTTGCCGTAAGCGGATGAAATCGGGCGTTGCGCTGTGGAATTCGCGCGATTTTAGTTACCTTTGCACTCACGAAACCAATCAAGATGGCAACCAGAAAGAAAAAGAAAAAGGCAAAAAATGGGAAGGCAAAGCGGTTGTTGCTTCTCGCGGCGATAGTCGTAGTGGTGATTGCTGCGGCCCTGGTTTGCGCTAACTTCCGATATGTCAGCACTTGTATGACACGCTATAAGGGTGCAGAGACCACGTGGCTTTACATCCCGGAAGGCTCTGACCGTGAGGCTATTGCCGACTCGATGCGCACCACCCTCGGCGACGACTACGGAGGCCGACTGGCAAATCTATGGAGCGGCGACACGACCAAGGCCCCCGGAGCATACCGTGTGGAGCCGGGTGACCATATATGGTGGCTGGCGCGGCGCATCTCCCGTGGTGCACAGACCCCGGTGAAGGTTTCGTTTAACAATGTCCGCACTATCGACGACCTGGCCGAGCGCGTATGCAAACGCATGAGTTTCAGCAATAAAGAGTTTCTTGACACGCTTTACTCCATAACTCGCGAGCAGAGCATCGATATCGACACCTTCCCGGCTATGCTGCTCCCCGACACATACGAGGCATACTGGACCGAGTCGCCCCGACGGCTGCTCAAGCGCTTCTTCAAGGCACACGACCGCTTCTGGAACAGCGAGCGACGCAGCAAAGCCGCCGAGCTGGGCCTGACGCCTGCCCAGGTGGCCACCCTGGCATCGATTGTCGAGGAGGAGACATCAAACCCCAAGGAGCACGGCACCATTGCGCGGCTTTATCTCAACCGCCTCAACAGGGGAATGAAGCTGCAGGCCGACCCGACGGTGAAATTCGCCAACGGCGACTTCGCCGCCCGGCGCATCACCGGCGATATGCTGAAAAAGGATTCACCCTACAATACATACCGCGTCACCGGCCTGCCGCCCGGACCGATTCGCATTGCCTCGGCGGCCGCCATCGACGAGGTACTCAACTCCGAGCCCAACGATTATATATATATGTGTGCCAACCCCGATTTCTCGGGCACGCATCTCTTTGCCAAGGACTACGCCACACACAAACGCAACGCCGAAGCCTACCACAAGGCTCTCGATAGCCGCGGTATCAAAAAATAACATCTGCGTTGTTGATTTTAAAAATTTTTGTGTAACTTTGTCCTCGCAATAACGTTCCCGTAGTTCAATGGATAGAATTTTGGATTCCGGTTCCAACGATTAGGGTTCGACTCCCTACGGGAATACAAACTCAGCCGCGGAGGTGGCAGCTCCACCTCCGTGGCTATTTATATTAAATCTTACTCTTACTTCCTGAAAATGAAAGCATTCAGAATTTTGCTCCTGATAATAGCCGCCGCCATAACCACTTCTTGCGGCGATGACAACGAAAAACTTCCGCCCATGACCTGGAAGACCACCGCCACCATAGTCGACGGGTCGGCCATAGTGAACCCCGGCGGCGAGGAGATTGTATTTATCTGCACCAACTATCCGGTAATCCGTGTGTCGAAAGTGCACTGCGACGGTCAGGACTATTCGTGGACCGACTGGAACGCCTCCGACCCCTGGCTTTACGGTGTGGTAAACGATGAGACTGCCACGCTGTATGCCCGTCCCAACAACACCGGCAAGGAGCGTACCGCCGCAATAACTTTCACCGAGGGCGACGTCTCGACTACATTCGGTTTCAGGCAAGAGCCCCAGAAGACTCCCACCACCCCCGAACGTCCTTCCGACGAGATGTAAGAGGCTGTTTAACATTTATTTTTAAACAACCCCTAAGATGACATGATATTCACAATTATAATACACACACTATGAAAAAAATCATCCTTTCGTTCGCCACATTGATTGTCTCGACCTGCGCATACGCGCTCGGGCCCGACATCTTCAACCATCTCGGCGCAGGCCTGGGCGTGGGCACCAACGGTATCAGCGTGGAACTCGGCACCAAAATCACACCGTTCGTAACGATGCGTGCCGGCGTTCACTTCATGCCGTCAATCAAATTCCACACCGATGCCAACGCTTACTATACACTTGCCGACGCATCGAGCCACTCAACCGAAATAAATATCGAAGGCGACCTTGGCCGTACCCAGGGGTCGGTGATTTTCAATGCTTATCCCGTACCCAAAATCCCCTTCTTCATCGCAGCCGGCGCATTCTTTGGTGGAAAGGACCTTATCAAGGTAAAGGGACACAGCAATGAGTTTGTAGGGCACGAAGGCGGTTCGCTCGAAATCGGCGACTACAACATCCCCATCGACAGCGAGGGTAACGCCCGCGGCGGCCTCGAGGTGAAATCGTTCCGCCCGTATTTAGGCATCGGCTATGGCAATTTCATCCCCTCGAAGCTCCTCAATTTCAACGTTGAGTTGGGTATCCAGTTCCAGCAGAAGCCCAAGGTCTACACCGCCAACGGCGAGCTTACCCAGCTCGTAACCGAAGAGGACCCCGACAACACCATCCACGACATCCAGAAATATCTTAAAGTTTACCCCTGCCTGACCTTCCGTCTTAGCGGCAAAATCTTCTAAGCTATTCGAATCGACATAAAATCAGCCCGCAGAGAGGTGGCGACCTCATCTGCGGGCTGGTTTATTGTATGTTCCCGCCCCCGCGGTCAATTTCCAAAGCGCGACTGTTGTTGATTGCGGGATGGGGGAAATCAGCGGACGATGACTTTGGCAGTGCCGCGGGTGGTGCGGCGCAGGTAGAGGCCCGGGGCGACGGGGCGCCCGACCTTGACGCCGGCTGGGGTGAAGTATTCGGTGTCGGCGTCGGCGTCAACGTCGGCATTTACTTCGTCGATTGCCACATAGTCGGGGTCGACGGTGAATGTCAGGGTGAACGGCGCACTGTACTTGTTTACCGGGTACTTGCTGACTACAAAGCATTTGGCGGGAAAATGGAATGTATATACGCCGGCTGCCTTGAGTGGCTGTTCGGTCGAAATCCACATAATGTGGGCATCGTTGAAGGTGTCTTCGGCCGGAGCCAGCGATACTACGGCGTCGATATCAGTGTTGTTGAGGGTAACACGCACTTCGCCGGCGGCCGGACCCTTGAACACCGAGGTGTGTTTCGGGTACTGGAGTGCGAACTTAGCGAGTTCGTTCACCGTGGAACCGTTTGTCGGGTCTGAGGTTACGTCAGTTGCGGGATAGTAGTCGGCGTCGGGAATTTCGCCGCCCGCTACTTTCACGGTGAAGAGGAACGGCGCGTTGTCCTCATCCTGAAGGTCGTAGAAAGCGCCGGCCGGTATCTGAATGTTGTAGATGCCCGGGGTGTTGATGGGGTCGGCGAGAGTCCAGGTAATGGTGTTCTCGGTTTCTCCGGAGAGGGCATGCACGGTGTTGACTGCGTTGCCGTTGATGGTGATTCCGGGGTTGAGTTTTGGGGCCAGGAACAGGTGCGTTTCCGAGCTTACGGTGATGGTGGTGAGCACGCCCACCTCTTCGCCGGCAGCCGGGGCTACGGTGTATCCTTCGGGGATATTTTCGAAAATCTCGTCGCCACCGGGTGTATCGCCACCGGGGATGTCGTTCTCAACGGTGAGTTCGAAGCTGAACTCGGGGCTGGGGTCATCCTCCCAACCGATCAGGAATGAATTCTCGGGGAAGGTGACGGTATGGGTGCCGTTGGCGGTGATGGCCGTCGCGAGGGTGAATGTCAGCTTGTCGTAGTTGTCGGCAGGCTGCGTTACGGTTACGGCGGCCGAAAGGCCGTCGATGAGGATGGCTTTTGTTGTGGCTTTGGGTGTAAGCCAGCCGGCATTTATCTCGATGACGTCGATTTTCTCAACGGTCGCCCCCGGGGTGGGCGATATGGAGGTGATGCTGCTCGGAATGGTGGCGCACCAGGTTGCTGTTGAGCCACCTAAAAGCGCTGCGGTGGCACAGAGTCGTAGAATTTTATTCATGCGTAGAGTTGTAATGATATAGAAAATTATGGGATGATTCAAAGATTGGTAACCAAAGCGGCCTTTTCGGAGGCCGGGAGGTGGGTCGAATTGTTGCAGATTACCGCGCCGACACCACAGCTCTCGGCATTCCCGTAGATGATAATTGTTGACGATCCGTTGTTGTATTCGTCATAATTCGGTTCGGTTGCAACCAGCGAGTAGCCGTCGGTTTTAAGGTGACGCCCGATTGACTGGCGGAGCGCCGTGCCCGAGGGGTGGTTGGTACGGAGCTGGATGTCAAACGATTCAACTTTGGCCGACGGATTGAAATGGTAGCCGACCTGACGGGTACGATTGTAACCCCAGGCTGTACCCCAATAGTCGAAGTGGTCAAACTCGAAGTAATGCTCTACGGTTGGTTCGGCGATTTTATGCGATGATTTTGCGGAACCTGTAATCCAGAAGCCAGCCCCGCTGGCCAGCAGTCCGGTTGAATCGGTTGGAATGCTTATCGAACGCGTGTCGTAGGTATAGTAGTTGGGATTCTCCCCCTCGAGCATATCGGAAATCAACTGGCCCACGTAGTAGCTTTTCTTGCCGTGAAGGTTGCCGTTGGCAGTCATCTGGCAGATACGCGATGTGGCGGCGGTAATGTCGACATAAGCAGATGTGACCAGCTCCCGACACACTATCTCCTCATTTTCAACCGTTATCGTACGGGTCGTTCCTACGCCGAAGTACGAATGGATAACCTTTTGTCCCGTTGGGTCGTAGAGTGCCGAGGTGTTGCTCGAGGTATTCACATCGAATGTCGAAATCAGCGGACCGAATTTGCCACCGGGCCATTCGAGTGTGTGGTTGCCATTGATGCCGAAAAGTCTCTTGCCGTTGTCGTCGTAGACGATGAGCGAATCGCTCTTGGCGACGCCTACATATTTACCGGCTTCCTGGAAGAACTCCTCAGGCTCTCCTTTCATAATTACCTTTTCGTCGGCCCCTATCCACTGTGTATTTGTGTTGTCATTGGCATACTTGTACACGATTCTTGAGCCGTTGTCGAGATAGGTGATATATGTCGCCTCTTTCAGGGTTTTGGTCTGAGCGTCGGTGGAAATAAGTATCTGGGGGATATCGGAGACAGACGATGTCCAGGGGCCGAACACAGTGGCTACGCCATGGTCGAACCCTGAGATTTCGAAGCAATCGCCTTCGCTGTTGATCCCGAATTTGCCCTTGACCGGTGTGACCTTGCCCTCATTGTCGATTACGAAGTAGTTCGGGCCCTTCTCGTAATCGAGGGGATTGTATGTCATTGCCAGAGCGTAACCACCCGAGAAGTCAGAGATATCGTCGTAGACTGGTTTCACAATCACCTCGCCTTTGGTGTTTACTACGCCCGATTTGCCGTTGGTGGTGTTCACTATCAACAGCCCGTCGTGAAACGTGGTGGAGCAAGAACCGATCTCCTGACCGTCAATGGGATCGAGGGTGAACTTCACATCGCCGTCGCGGTCGACGACGCGTATGCGCTGCATGGGCGGAGTTACCGGCATAAGTCCCTCGCTGAGTACGCCCACCGACACAAGATTGCTTAGCGAATCGACCGGCTTGGCCTCGTCGCCGTGCCAGCGGTATACGGTAAGACCGCTGTCGGAGCGCGCCGTGAATATTTCGGAATAAGTTACCGTGGGCTGAAACTCCCATTGCTGTGTTCCGATGCGCTCGCCGTTCTCGTCAATAAAAACCCATGCGCCGCCCTCCGACAGCTGTACAGGGATATATGTGACGGTATCATCTTGACTTTCAGAGCAGGAGCTGAATGCCAAGCAACCCGTAACGGCAAGAGCCATTATCGGTAAAATGTTTTTTAAGTTCATTAGATTAGACTGATATATTGTAAACGCAAAGATAGTAAAACTTTGTGAAAAATTGTTATCCCTCTTTGTTTTTGATATCTTTTTTTACGCATGAAACTTCCCGAAATTACTTAGGGATATTCAGTAAGTAGATAACTGATTGTTTGGCAGAGTCATATATTATTTGTAACTTCACGATGAAAATTTAATTGATTTTACCCCCGAATCAGCCCGTGATGGGTCCATCGGGGGTTCTTTGTAAAGTTACAACTAATCTATGACTCTGCCAAACAATCAGTTATCTATTTTCTGAATATCCCTAAGTACTGACGATCTTCCGTATATTTTGATAGATTTGGCAGGAATTAAGACTAACTATTTCGATCCCTCTCGCAGTTTCATTAACCGGGGTTTTAACGCTAAGGTGCACCGAATTGTAATGCATTCTATTGACTATGATTCTTATAAAAAATAGTGCATTAATAGACGTAATGACAGAGGTGAATTGAAAGAGCAGAGAAAGAGCAGTTATTAGTTGTGCGATAATATTTCGGATGATGCGGATTTAGTCACCGAATTTTTGTATCTTTGCACATTATGGCAAAAGTAGTAGAATATAAAGATGTGGAGGTGCTGCGCAAGGAGCTGGTGGTGCTGAAGCATGTGACGTTCTCGCTCGACGACGGCGAGTTCGCCTACCTTATAGGAAAGGTCGGCTCAGGCAAATCGAGTCTGCTCAAGTCGATGTATGCCGAGATACCGCTGTCGACCGGCGAGGCCAATGTGCTGGGGCGTGAGCTTATAGGCATCAAGCGCCGCGAGATTCCGCTGCTGCGTCGCGAAATCGGCATCGTCTTCCAGGATTTCCAGCTGCTCACCGACCGCAATGTGCAGAAGAATCTTGAGTTTGTGCTCGAGGCCACCGGCTGGCGCGACCGTCAGGAGCGCGACGACCGCATCGAGCAGTGCCTGCGCAAGGTAGGCATGGAGAATAAGTCGTACAAAATGCCTCACGAGCTTTCGGGAGGCGAGCAGCAGCGTGTGGTCATAGCCCGCGCGTTGCTCAACAAGCCCCGCCTGATTCTCGCCGACGAGCCCACCGGCAACCTCGACCCCGAAACGGGCGAACAGATTTTCGAACTGCTGCGCAGCTGTTCGCTCGACGGCACCACTGTGCTGATGGCCACCCACAACCTGCAGCTCGTCGAGCAGTACCCCTCGCGAATCCTTAAGTGCGAGGCAAAGAAACTGGAATGTATATAATTTTTCCAACTGACTGAATATGAAGGTAATGAAATTCGGTGGCACCTCCGTTGGGTCGGCCGAACGAATCAAGAATGTGGCCCGGCTCATCACCGGTCGCGGCCAGAATATTGTGGTGCTGTCGGCTATGTCGGGTACCACTAACACCCTGGTCGAAATCGCCGATTACCTCAAACACCACAATATAAATGGCGCCAAGGAGGTAGTCAACGCCCTCGAAAAGAAGTACCAGAAGACCATATCGCTGCTCTTCACCGAAGTAGACCTCCGCATGGAGGCCGACGAGGAGATTCGCGGCATATTCTCGCACATACGCGGGCTCTGCCACGACAATCTCACCGACGACGAGGAGAAGGAGATTCTGGCCTGCGGCGAGATGATGTCGACCACGCTCATGTACCTGTACCTGCATCAGCAGGGCGTGAACGCCTGCTTCCTGCCGGCGCTCGACTTCATGCGCACCAATGAGCTCTCCGAGGCCGACAGCGATTATATCCGCGAGCACCTCGAAGCGCTCCTGGAGGAGACTCCGGCCGCCGACCTGTACATCACCCAGGGGTATATCTGCCGCAATCATCAGGGGAAGGTCGACAACCTGCAGCGCGGCGGCTCAGACCTGACGGCGTCGCTCATCGGCGCGGCTGTGATGGCATCGGAGGTGGAAATATGGACCGACATCGACGGGATGCACAACAACGACCCGCGATACGTGGAGAATACCAGTCCGGTAGCCGAGCTCCACTTCGAGGAAGCCGCCGAGCTGGCATATTTCGGAGCGAAGATTCTGCATCCGTCGTGTGTGCTCCCCGCGAAGGTCAACAATATCCCGGTGCGCCTGCTCAACACTATGGAGCCCGAGGCCAAAGGTACCCTCATCCACAACACCGACCGCTCGCACACCATCAAGGCCGTGGCCGCCAAGGACGGCATTATCGCCATAAAAATCAAGTCGTCGCGTATGCTTTTAGCGTCGGTGTTCATGCACCGCGTGTTCGAGATTTTCGACAACTACCGCAAACCCATCGACATGATAGCCACCTCTGAGGTGGGCGTCACCGTCACGGTGGATTCACCCCTTAAACTTGAGCATATCCTCGACGAGCTCAAGGAGATAGGCACCGTGAAGGTCGACAACAATATGTGTATCATCTGCGTAGTCGGCGACCTTCACTGGAAGAACCGCGGCTTCGAGGCCGACGCGCTCGATGCCCTGCGCGACATACCTGTACGCATGGTCAGCTACGGAGGTTCGGAGTCGAACATCTCGTTCCTCGTATCGGCCGACGACAAGGTTGCCGCTCTCCGCGCCCTGCAAAAACGTCTGTTCCCCGGGGACTGACTGCCACCAATCACCGGGTTCGCCTTACCCTTAAGAGGGCCGGTGCTATTTGATGGCTTTATAGAGGGATTTAAGCTGTGAATCGGTGCCCATTACGGTGAAGACATCACCGGGAGCCACGCGCTCGCCGGCGGCACTGATGTTGAGCAGCGTCATCTTGTCGTGCTCGATGCCGAGCACATTCTTCGATTTAACCGGACGTGTAGCTGCAATGAGCCGCATACCGTGAAGCTCCGAGGGGACGTCGCTGTATTTCATCTGAAAGTAAAATTCGGGCGCCTTGCACTGTATCACGTATGTATCGGCATCGACGCGCATCGAACTGACGTTTGTGCCGAGCTGCAGTTCACCCGTCAGGTCATGGGCCGCACGCTGCTCGGGGTTAAGGATGCGGTCGACCTTCAGTCCCTCAAGAATCGAACGGTGGAGCTCGTCGATGGCGCGGGCATAAATCTTGCGTACCCCGAAACGCCGGAGTTGCGCCACAGTCTTGATGCTTGCGCCGAAATTCTCGCCGATGGCCACGACAGTGAGGTCGACATTGTTCAGTGGGAGCACCGACAGGGCAGCCGGGTCGGTGGAATCGATGATGTAGGCTGTGGAGATATGCTCCTTTACGGCATCGACGTTGGCCGGACGTATGTCGGCGCCGACAACCTCGTTTCCGGAGTCGGCGAGAAAGCGGGCCAGATTCGATCCGTACACTCCAAGACCTATTATAAGATAGCGCATTTATTACAGTTGTTTGTTGGTTTTCAGTTGATTATGATATTATCCTCGGGCAGTTTGACCGGGGGGTCCGACTGATTGCCGGCCATGCCGATGAGCAGCGAGATGAGGCCGACGCGACCAAAATACATCGCCAGACACAGCACTCCCTTCGAAATATCCGACAGTCCGGCGGTTATTCCGAGCGACGAACCGACCGTGAACAGCCCCGAGGCTGCCTCGTAGAGGAGCGCCGTGGGGCTCAGTCCGGGTTCGAGCACCAGCAATGTCCCGGCGATAATGATATACGAGAGAATCGACAGACTGACGATGGCATACGACATGCGCACCGACCGGTTGGCGATAGTGCGGTGGTACACCGTGACTCTGTGGCGCCCGGTAATGAACGACTTCAGGTCGAGCAGCATCGTTGCAAAGGTGTTGACTTTGATACCGCCGGCGGTCGACTGCGAGCCGCCACCTATCCACATGAGTATCACGAACATCAGCAGTGTAATGTTCATGAATCCCGTGGGCGACACCGACGAAAAGCCCGACGAGCGCGGCACAAACGAGTTGAATATCGACTGTACCACCTTGTCGTACAGGCTCATACCGGCCAGGGCATTGTCGTATTCGAAGATAAAGAAGAGCGCCGAGCTGATGACAAAGATCAACAGTGTGGTGGAGAGCACAATCTTGGTATTGGTGCTCAGCAGATGTACCGTCCTGATTTGCACCGGCTTACCGGCAAACCACCGGTATAGGCGCCTGACGCGGCGGCAGAGAGCCTGCCAGGTATTCATCAGAATCGGGAAACCGATGCCGCCGGCCAGAATCAGCAGTGAAGTAATGATGTAGACCGACTGGTTGGAGTGGAGCAGCAACGGGTTCGACAGGCCGCCCTCGAGATTCGAGAAGCCGGCGTTGCAGAAGGCCGACATCGCGTGGAACGCCGAGAAAATCAGCTCGTCCTGCAGCGACATCTGCAGTGTGCCGTGTACCGAGGCGAACACTGCCGCCGTGCCCGCCAATTCGATTATCAGTGTGAACGACAGTATGTAAAGCAGCGTCGGCAACAGCGAATTGAAACTCTTGGAGAAGAGCATATCCTTGACAATCAGCTGGCTGTGGATTGAGGTACTCCCGCTGAAGAAGAGTGCGAAAAAGCAGGTGAAGGTCATTACTCCCAATGCACCCGTCTGAATGAGCAGTGCCAGCACTGCCAGTCCGGTGGGAGTGAATGTCTCCGACAGTTCCACTGGACAGAGCCCGGTGATGCTCACCGCCGAGGTGGCGATGAACAGTGAATCGATGTAGCTCAGCGGGCGGAGTGTGCAGCGGGGCATCATCAGCACAAACGAACCGATGATAATGAGAACCATAAAACTGCCGGCCATAATCAGCGACGGGTTGGTGCGCCGCCCCAGCATCTTCATTATGCCGAAACAGAGCGAGGCAAATGAATAGGCCGCAAGGATGCTGACAATAAACTGTTTGCTGTAAAGGATATTGCTCAGCCAGGGGAGCCACGGCTCGGCCGGCCGTGGGTACAACAGTGGCAGCAGGGTGATGAGCACCCCGGCGTCGACAATCCATTTGAGCAGGCGTGTCTGGCAGAATGTGTCGCGGAAATTGAGGATATAGTTGTAGATTACATTTACCAGGAATGTAATCTGGCAGGCGCGCATGATGCGGAACAGTGCAAGCCATTCGTCGCGCGGCGGCTCGAACCCGAAAAAGATGGCGATGCAGATCAGGCACGCCGCCGAGGCTATGAAGTTAATGATACCCAGTATGTTGCTGCCGGTGCGTATTACGGATAGCGAATGTGTGACCAGGCGCAGATAGGCGTGCTTGAATATCAGCCATCTGCGCTTCATCATGGGTCGGAATCCGTTGTCTTGAGGCATTTCGGCAGGTTAAGGTATGCGGGGTACATAGTCCTGTTGCCGGAGAATTCAGGATACTCCGGTAAATAGGGGGTCAGGCTTATCTGGAAGATTTTTCAGCCGGAGCGGCCGAGGTCTGCTTCAGTTCGAAGCCACACTGCAGTCCATCGTACGATTTCAGAAGGTCTGAGGCTGCCTGCAGCGACTTTCGGCCGCTGAATTTGGCCACCGCGTCAATCACCTTGATGAGTTTTGACACATCGAAGGTGACTGTCAGGTTCCGGCTGCCGGCTTTCTCGACGTGGGCGTGCATACTACCGAGCGACATTTTCCCGAAAGCCTTGAAAGTAAATACATAATCACCCGATGTGCCTTCGCCTGCAGGTGTGAATGAGCCCGAGACTGTGGCGCGATTGGTGGTAAAGACAAAGGTAGAGTCGGGGTAGAACGAGGCCTTGAGCTGATCGATACCGGCCTGCTTGTAATATGGCTCGAGCTTGGCGGTGATGGCTGCCGAAGCGGCGGCGCCTCCTGCTTTCTGAAGCAGATTGTCACTCTCGAAAGCGAATGCCGGACCGTTGTATTTCCATTCGCCGGTCATGTCGGCTACGGTGACGTCTGACGAGGAAATCACACCCTTTATTATCTGGCCGAGAGCGCCGAGACCGGAAGTCGACGAACTACCGTTGTCCGACGCATCATCCGATGTCTTGCCCGAACCGCCGAGCAATCCGCCGAGTATGCCGCCCAGGGCGGAGCCTCCCTGGTTTGAGGACTGCCCTTGTGTGGCCGCGGGCTGGTTCTGTGTTTGACTCGGGTTCTGCGTTTGATTCTGCGTCTGATTTTTGTTCTGTTCGCGGGCCTCGCCGGCTTTCTGAATCAGGTCTTTAAGGTCAAATGCCTTGGTTGCGGGAGCTGCAAGCAACATGGCGGCAGCGAGTGTCAATAGAAATTTCTTCATTTTCAATGCATAAAGGCAGGTTCTATAAATTGGACACCTGTCGGATTAGAAAATAACAATATCAGGTTCTTGGCTGATTTCTTGTATAAATCGGCTGCCAATTTATAGAACCTGCCTAAAGTTGTAAAGCGCCACGACAGGGAGGTCTGTGTGCAACTCCCGGCCGTGTGCCTGCAAAATTAACAAAAAAGGAGATACTTTTGTTAAATGCATCAGTTAAAAACTTTAACATTTGATGTTTCCCCATTCCGTTAAAAGTTCGTAACTTTACAAAAAATTTTTTATTCAAGAGCCGCCGGTGTGCTTCCGACGACGCATAAACGTTTGTAAACTATTGATATCCAGGGATGAGATTAGAGTTTCCGAACTGGACCTGATAGCAGATGATAAAACGAATATTAACAATTCTGGTACTCGTGATGGCCATTGGGATGCCCCGGGCTTCGGCTCAGGTGGAGTTCAAACGAGGCTTGGAACAGGTAAAATTCATTCCGAAAGGGCAGTGGATTACCGGCGTGAGCGTGAGCTTCTCACAGTCAGACCAGAAGGATTATCAGTTTCTCATTGTCGAGAATCTGTCGGGCGATACCTATACTTTTAAGGTGAGCCCGATGCTCATGTATGCCTTTAAAAACGATATGGCCATAGGCGGCAAGTTTGCCTATACCCGCACACGCACCCGCCTCGACAATGCCGATGTGAAGATGAGCAGCGACGACTCGTACAGTATCGACAACCTCTACGCCATATCGCAGAACTATTCGGCCATGGCAGCCTACCGCAACTATTTCAGCCTCGGCAACAACCGACGGTTCGGCTTCTTCAACGAGATGCAGCTGCAGGTCGGCGGCGGCGAGTCGAAAATCTGCAACGGTTCGGGCGACGACCTCACCGGCACGTTCGAACGTTCGTGGAACATCAATGTCGGCCTGGCTCCGGGCATGATAATGTTTCTCAACAACTACTCGGCCATCGAGGTGAATGTAGGTGTGCTCGGTTTCAACTACACAAGCACCAAGGCCACCACCGACCGGGTTTATGTGGCTCACCGCGACGGCAAGTCGGCCAACTTCCGCATCAATCTGTTTTCGATTACCTTCGGTGTAGCGTTCTATCTGTAAATCACCCGCTTTATGAAAAGAATCACTTATCTGATATTACTTTTGTCGACGGTACTGTCAACGGCGGTGCCCGAGGCACACGCAGCGGGCGATATTATGGAACATATCCCCATCTTAGGGGCTATGGCCCGTTCGAAAAAGACAGTGCTCGATTCGACACTCATCAACAATCCCGAACTCAACGAGAAGGTAATCGTAGGGAGCGATACCCTCGGCATCATACTTCCGCAGAAGAACTACGGACGCTACGACCGCGGCCTGTACAACTATCTGTTCATCCCCAAAGGTCAGTGGTCGTTCGGCCTTATGGCTTCGTACGGCGAGTTCAACACCGACAACTATCAGGTGCTGTCGCTGCTCAAGAACCTTGACCTCAATATCAAGGCTTACTCCATTCAGCCCACGATCTTCTACTTCTTCGACCACAACGACGCCGTCGGCATCAAGTTCAACTACACGCGAATGAGCGCCGATGTAGGTTCGCTCGCCGTCGACATTGACGAGGATATCAACTTCAACCTTGCCAACGTGAGCTACTACTCCAACTCCTACTCGGCGGCGGTAGTGTACCGCAACTATGTAGGTCTGGGAAACGGGCGGCGCTTCGGCATCTTCAACGATGTTGACCTGTCGTTCGGCTCGGGCACATCGCGCTTCAAACGCTACTACAACGGCGAGCTGCGCGACACCCGCACCAACTCCATCACGGCATCGCTCAACTTCTCGCCGGGCCTGTGTGTTTTCATCATGGACTACGTGAGCTTCAACGTCTCGTTCGGCGTGTTCGGTGTACGTCTCCACCACGAGAAACAGATTACCGACGGCATCTACGAAGGGTCGCGCTTCTCGTCGGGCGCCAATTTCCGTTTCAATATCTTCAACATTAACTTCGGCATGGCGGTTTACATCTGACCCGCCCCATCCTGAGTATGAACGACAAAAAACGCAAACAAAAGCAATCGCAACAGCGCACCCCACTATCGTGGCTGCTCGTCGCGGGGGCGGCCGCCCTGGCAGTGATGGCCCTCATGCTTCTGACCGGTTGCCTCAAGAACGATATACCCTATCCGCGCATCCAGCCCAACTTCACCGAGTTCGAGGCCGACGGATGCGTGCAGGCCGCTGAAATAGATTCAGCTTCGCGAATCGTAACCCTGCAGCTCGCTGAGACCACCGACATCTACGCCGTCGACGTGACGCACTACGCCCTCTCCGACGGCGCATCGATTGTCAACGGCAACCTCGATGAACCGGTTGACCTGTCACAGCCCTATATCGTGACCCTCAAGCTCTATCAGGAGTACGACTGGGTAATCCGCGCCAAGCAGAATATCGACCGCTACTTCACTGTCGAGGGACAGGTGGGCGCCACAATTATCGACGTGGTGGCTCACCGCGTGGTGGTCACCGTCACCGACAGCCCCGGCGTGAAAGCCGTGAAGGTGCTATCGCAGAAACTCGGGCCGCAGGGCGCACTCGAAAGCCCCGATTTGACAGGCCAGACAATCGACCTCACCGAGCCATATCACGTGGAGGTCACCAACTTCGGACGCACAGAGGACTGGGAGATTTATGCCAAGGAAACCAAGGCATCGGTAACCACAACCCGCGTAGACGCATGGACACAGGTGGCATGGGTCTACGGCGCCGCCATCGAAGGCCGCGACAACGGCGTGGAGTACCGTCAGGCCGGCACCGAGTCGTGGACCAAAGCCCCCGCAGCATGGATTACCCATACCGGCGGCACATTCTACGCCCGGCTTATCAACCTGCAGCCCGAAACGCAGTACGAGGCCCGCGCTTACTCCGACAGTGAATACGGCGCCGTAATCCAGTTCACCACCGGCAATATTCCCACCATACCCAACATCGGATTTGAGGAGTGGTGCAAGCCCGGCAAATACTGGTGCCCGTGGCCTGAAGGGGGCGTGCAGTACTGGGACACCGGCAATCAGGGCGCCGCAACCCTCGGCGACGGCAATGTATTCCGCACCACCGATACCTCAACCGGCACCGGCTACGCCGCCCTGCTCCAGAGCAAATTCATCGGCATCGGCGTACTGGGCAAATTCGGCGCCGGCTCAATCTTCGCCGGTAAATACGTGCGCACCGACGGCACCAACGGGGTGCTGTCGTTCGGCCAGCCGTTCACACAACGCCCGACCAAGCTCCGCGGATACCTTAAATATAAGAGCGTACCCATCGACTATACCAACGATATGTGGACGGCACTCAAAGGACAACCCGACACGTGCATCGTGTGGTGCGCGCTTATCGATTCCAACGAACCGTTCGAAATCCGCACCAAACCCTCCGACCGGCACCTCTTCAACGAGAACGGCCCCGAGGTGATTGCCTACGGCAAAGTGCAGTATGGCGAAACAATACCGAACTATATTCCGTTTACCATAGAACTCAACTATGTGTCGACCCAGCGGGTGCCCAAGTATATCCTCATCGTATCTTCGGCCAGCAAGTACGGCGACTATTTCACCGGCGGCAACGGTTCGGAACTCTATCTCGACGGTTTGGAACTTCTGTATGATTATTAAAGGTTTAACTATGAAAGCTATAAAAACAATGGCTGCGGCACTGGCTGTCGCCGTCGCCATCCCCGCATCAGCCGATTCTCTCGTGGTAAACAATCCCGAGAACCGCCCCTATTTCGGCGCACGTGTTTCTATCGACATATCCTCTTCGGCCAACGGCGGCCGGTATTACAGCTCTAAACCCGGTTTTGCCGTAGGGGCCGTCTATAATATCCCCGTGTGGAAAAACCTCTATTTCGAACCCGGTCTTTCGGTGTTTTACGACGTGTTCGGAACAACATATTTCAACATCGAAACCATTCAGATACCCGACATCAGCTCAGAAACCGGATACATCGACAAGGATGTGATGTATCAGGTCGACGGCTCAATCCGCAATCTCGGCTTCCGCATCCCGCTGAACATCGGCTATCACTTCGATTTCGCCGAAGATTTGAGGGTAAGCGTATTCACCGGCCCGCAGTTCAACGCCAGCGTGGTAGCACGCTATCATCAGGATGCGTACACCAAACCCTCCGGTGCCAAAGAGGCATCGTTCTCGAAGTCGGCATTCGGCACAGGCGGCTTCAAGCATTTCGATGCACAATGGAACTTTGGCGTCGGACTCGACTGGGAAAATTATACCGTGGCCCTCACCGGTTCGGTAGGTATGACGCGCCTGCGCGACGCCATCGTTTACGCCCCCGGCGTCGTACAGCCCAAAACACGCCGCAACCTGTTCGCCATCACCCTGGGCTACAACTTCTAATCCCGGGCTGCGATTCTGAATACCGGTTGCAACTTCGGCAGCCCCGACGCCCAAACTTTTACCCCATCGATTCGGCATTTCCCCGTCGCATTGCCCCGGAGAAATGCCGAATTCTTATACAGCGACCGCCCAAAGCAATTCATTCACATTAAACAAATGTTTTAGAATTTAAAAATTGTCGAAATTTCGTCTTCAACAGCCGACAAATCCGCCCTTGTGTGTAACCGTTCTGTAACACCGCCGAATTGTCCTAATTTTTACTATATCTTTATTTATCAACCTTTTCCAATTTATTAATTCTACAATTTGTTGACAGTTTGGCAATATTTAATCTTTTTTATCTGATAACTTTTCAAATATACCACTACTTTTTTTTAAGCA
>CAMEPD010000045.1 GCA_945931475.1 uncultured Muribaculaceae bacterium
GCATCTGACTACGGATCAGAAGGTTATAGGTTTGAATCCTATACGAGTCACTAAGCTGCCTTACATCAGGGCAGCTTTTTTTGTATGTCAAGGTACAAAATCGTATGTAATGAAAAATCAGCCCGCACGGAGACCGGAGATCGCCATGCGGGCTGATTTTGTGTAATGAGATATCAGAATGTATTATTATCTCCTAGGTTTATGCCTTTACACGCTCGAGGTATGCCCCGTTGCGGGTGTCGACACGTACCTTGTCGCCGATGTTGCAGAAGAGGGGTACTCGGATTTCGGCACCGGTCTCAACAGTGGCGGGCTTCAGTGTGTTGGTGGCGGTATCACCCTTGATGCCCGGTTCGGTGTAGGTGATTTCGAGCACTACGTTGGCGGGGAGCTCGCATGTGAGGATGGTTTCTGAAGCTGCGTGTACCATAGCTTCCACGATATCGCCGTCCTTGAGGAACTGTACGCCCTCAATGCTTTCGCCGGGAAGTACGATCTCCTCCCATGTCTCGGTGTGGAGGAAGTGGTAGCCCATATCATCTTTATATGAGTACTGGTAGGGGCGACGCTCGATGCGTACTTCGTTGATTTTTACACCGGAGTTCCAGGTTTTGTCGATGATGCGGCCGGTCTTTACGTTGCGGAGTTTGGTGCGGACGAATGCCGGACCTTTGCCGGGTTTTACGTGAAGGAATTCTACAATGAAGAAGTACTGGCCGTCGATATCGAGGCACATGCCGTTCTTAAAATCAGCTGTTGTTGCCATAAATGGGTATTAAGTTTTTATGTGATATTGCGTGGAAACGAACCTTGGCGAGAGGTTAACTCGCATTTGGCTAAAAATTTGCGGCTACAAAGGTAGTGAAAATCCGCGAAAAGCGCAAAAAAATTGCCCTTTGGCATGAAAACCGTGCTTTTATTCTTTGCGTTATTGCACGATTTACTGTAAATTTGCATTTTGAAACAGCAAATCTTCTGCTATTAACATTCGCACACTATCCCCTTAAGATTTCAATGGATTCCTACAATTATACCCCCAACGGCATCGACTACGATCCGGACCTGTTATACCCCGAATCGGGCGACCGGCGCCGTTATCGCGAGCGCGACCAACAGCCGCCGCAACGCCGCCGCCGTCCCGAAAGGGATCCGCGCCGCGATGACGAAGAAATTCCCCAGCAGGCACGTCCGCGCCGGCGTGCTGCCGCGCAGTCCGACGACGACATGGAGCCGAGAGCCGCTCAACAGCGCCAGCGTGGCCGCCAGCAACGCCCGCAGCAGCGGCCTCAGCAGCGTCAGCGTGTCGAGGACGCTCCTGCCAAAGAGCGTGTCGCACGCGCACCCAAGGTGCGTAAACCGATGAAAGAGTGGGGGATAATGAAATTCTTTGCAGATAAACGCACCCGCGCCGTGTTGGGAGTCATACTGATATGCTTCGCGGTGTATCTTGTGGTTGCCGCAATATCCTTCTTCCGTTCGGGTGCCGACGACCAGAGCGTCGTGACCGGAAAGACTGTCTCGCAGGTTGTGGCCTCCGGTGCCGGAGTCAGCAATAAGGGGGGCGCGCTCGGCGCCACCCTGTCGCAGGCGATTTTCACCGACGGGCTGGGTGTGGGTTCGCTCGTCGGGGTGATTTACCTGATTCTCTTAGGCCTGGCGCTCATGGGAATACGCAAATGTAATTTCTGGTCGATGACCTTCAAGGCCCTGCTCGTAGCCATCACCGCATCGCTGGTGTTGGGCCTCGTCGGCTTAGCCTCGGGCAGCGATCTAAGCCTCGGCGGACATCACGGCCAGTATATGAACGAGCTCATCATATCGTATGCCGACTGGATTGGCGCCGTGCTTGTCAGCATAGTGCTCGTGGTGGCCGTGATTTACGTATATCTTAACGACATTCTTAAACTCATCAACAAATACCAGGCCGTGAGAAACGCCCGACGCGCGCGCGCCGAACAAGCCGAACTTGAACAGGCTGAGGAACGCGAACGGGTGCGCAAGGCCATGGAATCCTCGCAACTCAACGATGACGATGCCGAAGAGGCACACGACGGTGAGCAGGTTACTCCCCGCAGGAGCGACGGTTTTGTCGATGCAGCCGATGTTGATAACGAAGCTGAGGCTGCCGCGCCACTGATGGAGTTCGGCGAGGATCACGACCCTGAGCGACATGCTGAAGATGAGAAATCTAAGGAGTCTGCACCGGATGAAGATGCCCCGGCCGACGACTCCGTTGGCCCGGAGGTGAATCCCGACGCGCAGACGCCTCCCGAAGATATGCCCCTCGGCGGCCAGGTGAGAATCCGCCGCGGAGGCATTACGGCATCGCTTGGCGGTTTCGATGACGGCGACGACGATGATGACGACCCCGATGCTGTCAAAAACGAGCCGGCTGCTGACGCCAATACGCAGAATGTCGTCGGTTCGCGCAACGCTTCCTCGCCGATTGCCGCCGCCGTCGGCCAGTCGATGGCAGTGGCGACCGCCGAAGCGTATGTACCCGAAACAGGCACTCAGGCTCAGCGCGATATGGCTTACCTCGACCCGAACGACCCCGCAGCGAAACAGGGATTCTCGGAACCCGGATTCGAGGTTAAAACACAGAAAATCGAGGAGTCGGCCCAACCGCAGGACAATCTCTACGACCCGACAGCCGAGCTTTCGCGCTATCAGGCGCCGTCGCTTGACTTGCTGCACGACCGTCCCGCCAAGGATAATGTGGTCGACATCCGCGAACAGGAGGAGAACAAGACCACCATTACCGAAACGCTACGCAGCTTCGATATAGAGATTTCCGATATTCAGGCAACAGTAGGTCCGACGGTTACCCTCTATGAAATCAAACTCGCCGAAGGTGTCCGCATCGCCAAGGTCAAACGCCTCGAAGACGATATAGCCATGAGTTTAGCAGCCCTCGGCATCCGTATCATCGCGCCGATTCCCGGCAAAAACACCATCGGTATAGAGGTGCCTAACAAGGACCCGCAGACGGTGTCAATCCGGTCGATTCTCGGGTCGAAGGCTTACCGGGAGTGCAAGATGAAACTGCCGATGGCCATGGGCGCCACCATCTCAAACGAGGTGTACATCGCCGACCTCACCAAGATGCCCCACCTGCTTGTGGCCGGTGCCACCGGTATGGGTAAGTCGGTGGGCCTGAACACCATAATCGCTTCGCTGATTTACAAGAAGCACCCGGCCGAACTGAAATTCGTGCTCGTCGACCCCAAGATGGTCGAATTCTCGCTTTACAGCGTGCTCGAGCGCCATTTCCTGGCCAAACTTCCGGATGACGAGGATGCCGTTGTCACCGATATGGACAAAGTGGTGCGCACTCTCAACTCGCTCTGCGTCGAAATGGACAACCGCTATATGCTGCTGCGTGACGCCAATGTCCGCTCGATTACAGAATACAACGAACGCTTCGTAAGCAAGCGCCTCAATCCCGAGAAGGGACACCGTTACCTTCCATATATAGTGATGATTGTCGACGAGTTCGCCGACCTTATCATGACCGCCGGCAAGCAGGTCGAGACCCCGATTGCGCGTATCGCCCAAAAGGCACGTGCCGTGGGTATGCATCTTATTGTGGCTACTCAGCGCCCCTCGACCAACGTTATCACCGGTATCATCAAGGCCAACTTCCCCGGACGTATCGCCTTCCGTGTGACACAGATGGTCGACTCGCGCACTATCCTTGACTGCCCCGGTGCCAATCAGCTCATAGGCCGCGGCGATATGCTCTTCAGCCACAACGGTAAGATGGAGCGTGTGCAGTGCGCATTCATCGACACCGACGAAGTGGAGGCCATCTGCGAACACATCGACCATCAGCCCGGCTACGAGCACGCCTACTATCTCCCTGAACCTCAGCTTACGGATGATGAAGCGGTAACGGTGATGTCGGGCGAGCGCGATCCCCTCTTCGAGGAGTGCGCCGCCATGATTGTTCAGTCGGGGCAGGCTTCGACCTCTAACCTGCAGCGTCGCTACTCAATCGGCTACAACCGCGCCGGCAAGATTATGGACCAGCTCGAACAGGCCGGTATCGTAGGCCCCGCCCAAGGCTCGAAACCGCGCCAGGTACTTGTCGACTCGATTCAGTTGGGCCGCATCATGCAGACAGAGGAATAAACTATCCTGCTGACCACTTTGTTAACAATATGATGAATATCCGCAGAATATTTTCGATAGCTCTTCTGGCGATGGTGACTGCTTTCTCGGCCTTTGCCGCCGGTAATGAGGCCAAAACCCTGGTCGATAATGCTGTAAAGAAGCTCAAGTCGGCCGGTTCGGTTTCGGCCGCTTTCACTATCAGTCAGAACGGCGGCACGCAGACCGGACATCTCACCATCTCGGGCAAACGATTCGCCATCCAGTCGGCCGAAGCACGCATCTGGTTTGACGGTCGCACGCAGTGGACCTACTCAGTGCAGGGCAACGAGGTTGACATCACAACCCCTACAACGGCCGAACTCGCGCAGTCGAACCCTATGTCGGTACTGACCGCCGCTCAGGGCGACTACCGCATGAAACTGCTCTCTTCCGGCGCACGGCCGCGTGTGGAGCTTACTCCGACGAAAAGTGCCGACTTCAAGCGCGCCATCGTAACCTTCGGCAGCGCCGGAATGCCCTCACAGATTGTGGTGACCGACAACAATAACGCCACAACTACCATCGCCATCAGTCAGCTGAAAACCGGTGGCAAACTCGGTGTCAACGCCTTCCGCTTCAACCCCAAGGATTTTCCCGGTGTTGAGGTCGTGGACCTGCGCTGACCCCCGATACATTTGACTAACATCTAAAAGTAATTATATAATGAGCGAAATATTAACGCGTTGCGCTATAATCGGCGGAGGCCCCGCCGGTTACACCGCAGCCATATACGCTTCACGCGCGGGTCTCGCACCCATCCTTTATGAGGGGATGCAGCCAGGCGGCCAGCTTACCACCACCACAGAGGTAGAAAACTTCCCCGGCTATCCCGAGGGCATCTCGGGCACGGAGATGATGGAGGAGTTCAGAATGCAGGCCGAACGTTTCGGCGCCGACATCCGTACCGGCGTCATTACCGCCGTTGACTTCTCCAGCCGTCCCTTCCGCCTGACCACCGACGGCGGCGACACCGTCGTGGCCGAAACGGTGATTATCTGCACCGGTGCATCGGCGAGCTATCTCGGGTTGCCCGACGAGCAGAAATATATGGGCATGGGTGTGTCGGCATGTGCTACCTGCGACGGTTTCTTTTACCGCAAGCGCCGCGTGGCCGTGGTTGGCGGCGGCGATACTGCCTGCGAGGAGGCTCTGTACCTCAGCACATTGGCAAAACAGGTGTTCCTGATTGTACGTAAGCCGTATCTGCGCGCATCCAAGGTGATGCAGCAGCGTGTGTTCGACCGCGAAAACATCGATGTGCTTTTCAATACCAACACTCTGGGGCTTTATGGCGAAGAAGTGCTCGAAGGAGCCCATCTTGTGGAGTTCAAAGGCGAACCGAACCAGCGCGAATACGACCTCGATATAGACGGTTTCTTCCTCGCCATCGGTCACAAACCGAGCACAGCGCTGTTCGTCGGTCAGCTTGACCTCGACGAGAAGGGTTACATCAAGGTCGACGCCCCGTCGACACGTACAAATGTGCCGGGCGTGTTTGCAGCCGGCGATGTGGCCGACCCGCATTATATGCAGGCCATCAATGCAGCCGGCTCGGGTTGCCGTGCGGCCATCGACGCCGAGCATTTCCTTCAGAATAACGCATAAACAACAGATTTACAGATAGACAGGCGGCTGCGTCGTGATTCGTTTCGCGACGCAGCCGCCCGTCTTTTGAGTACGAAGACTGACGAAAAAATGAGCCTTCCCCCGGAGCAACATCGCTCCGCCCAAGGGAAGGCTCGTGCAAGCTGATTGAGGGTATCTTAATCGCCGGGAGAGGAGCGCGTCTATGTGCGGCTCCTTCACCCGGCGGTTATCGCTGATTATTTACCCTGATGTTCATATTTGAGGGTGAGGGTAGGCTGGTCGCAGACTTCGGCGGGGCCAAAGTACTGGATGGGGCCGGGGTACATGTAGCAGGTGTTGAGCGCCCACTCGTCGCGCTTCGAGGCGAAACGCTCGAAGGGTGCGCCGTCGAGGCATACAAGTGCCTTCTGGATAACGGGTTTCATCTTGCCGTTGCGGCGCTCCATGTTCATCATCATGGTGATGGGGATACCGCCGGCAACCCACTGTACCGAGGGCTTGGTGAGGTTGCGTACCGACGACATATAACCTGTCACGCCGGCCTTGATGAGGCAAGCGGCGTTGTATCCTAACGCGTAGCAGTAGTCGGCATCGAAGTTCGACGGGTCGGCGCAACGGCCTTCGTAGCCAAAGAAGTGGTGCTGTGCGGCGAATTTGCCGTCGAAGCGACCTTCGCTGCGCATCTCTTCGAGGCGTTTTGCTACCATCTCCGAAAGGAGCTTTTCTGTCTCGATAAGCGAAACCTGCACGTTGCCGTGGGGGTCGCGGTCGAGGCTGAGCTGACTGGCTACGCCGGCAGGGAGCGATTTGTAAACGGTTGCGTTTGCTTCTGAAAGGTGAGCGGCAATCCAGCTGAGCTGCTCGTCGGCGTTGACCGTGGCGAATTCGTCGGCCTGCTTGGCCAACAGGTCGTTAAGCTCGGCGATAAGGCGTTTTACGGCGGGGATGAACTCTATGAGGCCTTCGGGAATAAGGATTACACCGTAGTTCATGCGCTTGGCTGCGCGGGCTGCCACAACATCGGCGATGGAGTTTACCACATCCTGCAGGCTCATGTCCTTCTGCTCAACCTCTTCCGAGATGATGCACATGTTGGGCTGGGTCTGGAGGGCGCATTCCAGTGCGATGTGGCTTGCCGAACGGCCCATCAGTTTGATGAAGTGCCAGTATTTTTTTGCCGAGTTGCAGTCGCGCTGAATGTTGCCGATAACCTCAGAGTATACTTTGGTTGCGGTGTCAAAGCCGAACGAGGTCTCGATAACGTCGTTCTTGAGGTCACCGTCGATGGTCTTGGGGCAGCCGAGAACCTGCACGCCGGCGTTGATTTTCTTGTAATATTCAGCCAGCACAGCGGCGTTGGTGTTGGAATCGTCGCCACCGATGATTACCAGGGCCGAGATGTTGAGTTCGCGGAGTATTTCAAGACCCTTGTCGAACTGTTCCTGAGTTTCGAGTTTTGTACGGCCCGAACCGATGATGTCGAAGCCGCCTGTGTTGCGGAAATCCTTCAGGTAATCGGCGGTGAGCTCCATATACTTATGGTCGACGAAACCGCCGGGGCCCATCAGGAAGCCGTAAAGCTTAGATTCCTTATTGATTTTCTTGATACCGTCGAAGATACCGCAAATCACGTTGTGACCACCGGGGGCCTGGCCGCCGGAGAGGATAACGCCTACATTGAGGGGCTTCGAAGGGGTGGTGGATGAGGCCTTCTCGAACTTGAGTTCGGGCAAGCCGTATGTGTTGGGGAAAAGGGCTTTTATTTCCTCCTGATCGGCAACCGAATGGGTAGCTTCGCCGGCAACGGCTTTCACGGAGCCGGTGAGTACGATGGGGAGCTTGGGCTGGTAAGCCTCGCGGGCTTTCTGCAATGCGCTCTTCTTCATTTGTTTGAAATGTATGATATTACGTTAGAAATTTGTTTCCTTTGTAAACTCTGCGACAAAAGTCATTATGCAGTTTTTCCGTTACAAAGTTACAAAAAAATCGGGCATTGATATGTGAAATTTTTTTAACAGAGCGCGAAGCGCGTAACCGGCGCAGTAAAGCCGGCATGACGGTGAACCTGTGCTTCCTTGTGGCCTCCATGGGGTGGCGAGGGTGCCTGCAGGCCTTCAATCATGCCATAAAAGTAAAATATGCCTTTTGTTGTTAAAATGTGTAAATAATGCTTCTTGTCGTTGTAGCTCTCCCTGGAGTGCCCTCTCTGACCATACCGCGGTACGGATACTAAAAAAGCCCGGGAGAACCGGGCTTATGGGGTGAAATGTGGGTCTCGAACCCACGACCTTCGGAACCACAATCCGACGCTCTAACCAACTGAGCTAATCTCACCATTTAGTGCTCACTCTGACATTGCTGTCAGGTTTGCGGGTACAAAGGTACGCTAATTTTTTTAATCGGCAATACTTTTCTACAAATTTTTCCAAAAAAAGTTGAAACGTGCCTGAGTTTGCCTGAGTTTGCCTGAAGTGAGGCTGATATGTGCAGGGAGGTGTCGAAGCAAGTCTTTCGGGCAGCGTTCCGTGGGATTATCCGCGGGGATATACTGCGCCGGAACCGGCCAGTAGGGTGTTCTGCATCAGCGAGACGATAGTCATGGGGCCAACGCCACCGGGTACCGGGGTGATGAACGAACATTTCGGCGCTACGTTGTCGAAGTCGACGTCGCCGCGCAGACGGAATCCGCTTTTGCGTGTGGCGTCGGGTACGCGTGTGGTCCCCACATCTATTACTGCGGCTCCTTCCTTGACCATATCCTCGGTGACAAAGCCGGGGCGTCCCATGGCGGCGATGATGATGTCGGCATTGCGGCAAATCTCCTTCAGATTTTTGGTCTCGCGGTGGCAGACCGTCACGGTGCAGTCGGCGTTTTCGCCCTTCTGCATCAGCAGGGTGGCGATGGGTTTGCCCACTATGTTGCTGCGTCCGAGTACCACACAGTTGGCGCCGCGGGTCGGCACGCCGTAGCGGCTGAGAAGCGTAACGATGCCTTTGGGCGTCGCGCTGGTGAAGCAGGGGAGGCCTATCGACAGGCGACCCACGTTCACGGGGTGGAATCCGTCGACATCCTTGTGATAATCAATGGCCTCGATCACTTTCTGCTCCGAGATGTGGCGGGGCAGGGGAAGCTGCACGATGAAACCGTCGACCTCAGGGTCATGGTTCAGCTTTTCGACAGTGTCGAGCAGTGTCTTTTCGTCGACGTCATCCTCGAAACGGATGAGTGTCGAGCGGAATCCGCATTCGCCGCAGGCTTTGACTTTCGATGCGACGTATGTTTCCGACCCTCCGTCGTGGCCGACCAGAATTGCCGCTAAATGAGGAGCGCGCTCCCCGCGGGCTACCATCTTGTCGACTTCGGCGCGGATCTCTTTCTTGATTTCGGCAGCGGTTGCCTTGCCGTCGATAAGGGTCATGTTTGTTATGTTAAATGGTTGGGACTCAGTCTGATTAGCGACGGCGGCGCATGGCGCGTGCCATCTGCATGGCCTTCATGGGGCTTTTCATCTCCGAAGCCTTGCGCATCATCTTTCGCATCTGCTCGAACTGGGTGAGCAGGCGGTTGACTTCCTGAAGCGTGGTGCCGGAGCCGGCTGCGATACGCTTGCGGCGCGAGGCGTTGATTATCTCGGGGTGAGTGCGTTCCTTCACTGTCATTGAGGAGATTATGGCTTCTATGCCCTTGAAGGCGTCGTCGGGTATATCGATGTCCTTGATGGCTTTGCCCACGCCGGGAATCATGGCGGCGAGGTCCTTGATGTTACCCATCTTCTTCACCTGGTGGAGCTGCGACAGGAAATCGTCGAAGTTATAAGTATTGCGGGCCAGTTTGCGCTCGAGCTCCCGGGCCTGCTTTTCGTCGAACTGCTGCTGCGCCTTTTCGACCAGAGAAACTATATCGCCCATGCCGAGGATACGGTCGGCCATACGCGAGGGGTGGAACAAGTCGATGCCGTCGAGTTTCTCGCTGATACCTACGAATTTGATAGGCTTGTTCACCACGGTGCGC
Source organism: uncultured Muribaculaceae bacterium (assembly GCA_945931475.1). Lineage (GTDB taxonomy): Bacteria > Bacteroidota > Bacteroidia > Bacteroidales > Muribaculaceae > UBA7173. The sequence goes on from CAMEPD010000045.1 coordinate 9,755, forward strand.
ACCGACAGGGCCGCACCGCCGCGGGTGTCGCCGTCGAGCTTTGTGAGAACCACTCCGTCGAAGTCGAGGCGGTCGTTGAACTCCTTGGCGGTGTTCACGGCGTCCTGACCAGTCATGGCGTCGACCACAAACAGTGTTTCGTTGGGCTTGATGGCATTCTTGATGGCTTCGATTTCGTCCATCATCTGCTCGTCGACTGCCAGACGTCCGGCGGTATCGACGATTACCAGATCGAGGTTATGGTCTTTGGCGTAGCGGATACCGTTGCGGGCGATTTCGACCGGGTTCTTGTTCCCCTCCTCGGTGTAGACGGGGACCTCAATCTGCTCGCCGAGCACCTTAAGCTGCTCGATGGCGGCAGGACGGTATACGTCGCCGGCCACCAACAGCGGGCGCTTGCCCTTCTCGCTCTTGAGTTTCTTGGCGAGTTTGCCCGAGAAGGTGGTCTTACCTGAACCCTGGAGGCCCGACATGAGCACGACCGTGGGGTTGCCGGCGAGGTTGATCTGCGCAGTGTCGCCGCCCATCAGCGTTGTCAACTCGTCGTGCACAATCTTCACCATCAGCTCCTTGGGTTTGATGGCGTTGATAACGTTCTGGCCCAGGGCTTTCTGCTTCACAGTGTCGGTGAAGTTCTTGGCCACCTTGTAGTTGACATCGGCGTCGAGCAGGGCGCGGCGCACATCCTTGAGGGTTTCGGCAACATTGATTTCGGTGATTTTGCCTTCGCCTTTGAGGATTTTAAAACTCCTCTCAAGTTTTTCGCTTAGATTCTCAAACATATATTTGTTTTATATGTGACGATTTAGGAATTAAGTGGCTCAGAGCCGGTTTGTGGCTGTGTCGGGGAAGATGACAGCCGGAGTGAACGCGCGGGCTTCGTCGGGAGTCATGCGTGCGTATGCCATGATGATGACGATATCGCCGGGCTGCGCTTTGCGTGCGGCGGCTCCGTTGAGGCATATCACGCCCGAGCCGCGTTCGCCGGGGATGGCGTAGGTGTCGAGGCGCTCGCCGTTGTTGTTGTCGACGATATAGACCCGTTCACCTCGCACTATGTTGGCGGCATCCATCAGGTCTTCGTCGATGGTGATGCTGCCGATATAGTCCAGACGTGCCTCCGTAACGGTGACACGGTGAATCTTTGATTTCAGAATTTCCAACTCCATATTCACTGCCTGTGGCGGCGGGTAATTATTTGTTGTACTTTATGTTGTCGATAAGGCGGACATCTCCGCAGTAGACCGTGACGCATCCGACGGCCGGTGCCGTGTGGGGGCCGTCCCATGATGTGAGTGGCTGCATTGTAAGCGGGTCGACTATCTGGTAATATTCCACCTCCATGAAGGGTTCGGCGTTGATTTTGTCGATAACGCGCTGACGCACCTGCTCAAGCGAGAGGGTGTCGGCCCAACCGACACTCGCAGCCAGTATGCGGTGTATGGCCGGGGCCACGGCGCGCTGTTCGGGGGTGAGACGCACGTTGCGCGAACTCATCGCCAGTCCGTCGTCGTGGCGCTTGATGGGGCAGGCCACGATTTCAAGGTCGAAGCCCTCGAGCTCCACCATCCTGCGGATTACGGCAATCTGCTGAAAATCTTTTTCGCCGAAGTAGGCGCGGGTGGGACGCACCATGTCGAACAATTTGCTGACAATCTGAGCCACACCGTTGAAGTGACCCGGACGCATGGCGCCCTCCATCACGTCGGCTACCGGGCCGAGCGCGAACTGGCGCGTATCGGGTTCGGGATAAACCTCCTCGACCGAGGGCATGAATACGTAGTCCACACCGGCGCCGCGAAGCAGCTCGGCATCGGCTTCCTCGGTGCGAGGATAGGTCTCGAGGTCTTTCTTGTTATTGAATTGGGTGGGATTTACGAAAACGCTTACCACCACAGCATCGTTCTCCTTGCGGGCACGGTTCACCAGCGAGAGATGACCGTCGTGAAGAGCTCCCATCGTGGGGACGAGGCCGACGGTTTTACCCTCATTCTTTATGCCGGATACTTTTGAGCGCAGCTCGGCAACGCTTCTGATTATTTCCATTTTATATCCTTATAGGAAATTTCGTAACGGTTTCTGCCCCGATATTTGTTTTTAAGGCAGTTTAACGGGCGCAAAGGTAGCTATTTTTTTTGAAATTTTCTAACTTTGCATACCATATTCGGTTATCGTACATTTTAGAAATGCAACAGGAATTCGAATCAAAACTTCTCGAGGGCGCCGTTACCGAAATTTCGCGGCTGCCGGGCATCGGTCGCAAGACGGCCCTGCGCCTGGCTCTGCACCTGCTGAGGCAGGATCCTTCGGTGGCCCGTCAGCTCGGCGAGTCTATCATAAATCTTCGTCAGGGTATCTGCTACTGTCGTGTGTGCCACAATATTTCGGAGCACGAGATCTGTCCAATCTGTGCCGACAAGCGCCGCGACAGCTCGGTGGTGTGCGTGGTCGAATCGGTGCGCGATGTCATCGTCTTCGAGAACACCCGCCAGTACAACGGCCTGTATCATGTGCTCGGCGGAGTGATTTCGCCAATCGACGGCGTCGGGCCCGACCAGCTGCAGATTGATTCGCTGATCCAGAGGGTGCGCGGAGGTGGCATCGACGAAGTAATCCTGGCCCTGAGCGCCACAATGGAAGGCGACACCACTGAGTACTACATCTACAAGCGGCTAACAGCCGAAGCCGCCACGGTTAAGGTTACCCAACTGGCCCGCGGCGTGGCCGTCGGCAACGAAATCGAATACACCGACGAGCTCACCCTGGGACGCTCGCTGCTTAACCGCACGCTTTTCTCAGACTCTGTAAAATACTGATTATGAACTGCAAGATAACACTTCGTGCTCCCGAACCCGACGATGTCGACCGTATGTACCTCTGGGAAAACCTTCCCGGAATATGGCGTCACGGTTCGACCCAGGGACCGCTGTCGCGTCACCAGATATGGGAATATGTCACAACCTACGATGCCAACCCTCTGGCATCCGGACAGTTGCGCCTTATCGTCAACGCCGGCGGCGAGGCTGCCGGCATGGTCGACCTCTACGATATCGACGGCGTGAACCGTCGCGCAAAAGTGGGAATAATGATTGACGAGAAGCACCGGGGAGGCACGCTCGCCCTCGAGGCCCTGCGCATAATCGGCGAGTATGCCTCGGCACGCCTGGGCCTGCATCAGCTCGCCGCCATAGTGGCCGACGACAACGAACCGTCGAAAAAGCTTTTCACATCAGCCGGATACAAAAATACGGCCACCCTGCCGGAATGGCTCCGGCGCGGCGACCGCTTTATTCCGGCTCTGATTTTCCAGAAATCAGTTGTACTGGGGATTGACCGGGTGGTATAACCAGTTACGGTATGCATCGCCCATTGAGCGCACCGTGCGGTACCAGAACGAATCACTGTCTTCGCGGAAAATTTCTTTGTTGAGCGGTTTGGGAGCAACGGCCCATACATGGCGCTTTATCTCATCCTCAAGCTGATTGGGGTCCCAGCCGCTGTACCCGACGAAGAAGCGGATAAGCCCCTCAGTCTCGAGGCCCATATTGACATACGATTTGATCTGCTCGAAATCACCTCCGATATAGAGTCCGGGGCCGATGCGCCGAGAGCCGCTTATCTGGCGGGGGAGCGAATGAAGGTAGAACAGACGGTCGCACGACAGCGGACCGCCACAATATATTGGAATATTTACATTGTCGTCAATGCCCTCAATGGCCTGCCCGAGAGTGTAACCTGTGGGCTTGTTGAGCACCAGACCCATTACCGACTTCGATTCCTCGTAGTCAATCAGCGCTATAACCGCATGATTGAAATATTCCTCGCGGAGGAATGGTTCAGCTACCAGCAGATCACCGCATTGCGGTTTCCCCGTCGGTATAGAAATCCTGAATAAAGAGGAATCCAGATTTGGCAAATCATTATCCATATTATCGGCAATAAATTACGTATCTTGGGAAAAGGGGCTGAATACCTTGTACGGGCATCCTGAAGCGTAACTCCATTGGCGAAGTTACTGCTTTTTTGGAATAATAACAAATAAATGTATGAAAAAGCTGCAATTTTTATTAATTTTGCATCAAAGGTGACAAACAGGTCCGATGATTCGTTCAGTCGCCCCATAAGCCGATAATTCAAACTTTAAACTCATATCACCATGTTATGTGAAAGATGCGGCACAAACTATGACGACTCTATGCCGATGTGCCCTACGTGTGGACTTATCAATCGCAATGCAGCGCCTCCTGCCGGGGGCAATGTTCAGGCTCCGTGCGGTCAGCAGCCGATGAACCGACAGTCTCCTGTGTCCCCGGGCCAAACGCCCAGATTCACTCCTCGTCCCATGCTGTTCAGGCCTCAGCAGCCTCAACAACCTCAACAGCCCACGCAATCGTATCAGGCTCAACCACAATATCCACAGCAGGGTATGTCCCAGCAGCCGCAGCAACCGCAATACCCGCAGCAACCGCAATACCCGCAGCAACCGCAATACCCGCAGCAACCGCAATACCCACAACAGGGTATGCCGCAACAACCTCAGCAACAGTCGTATCCTCAGCAGAGTATGCCGATGGGCGCGCCCGGTAATCAAGGCAGCTGCGCTCCACGCGCTCAGAAGAAGGGTAATCCGGCTCTCGTTGTGATTCTTGTCATTGTAGGTGTGTTGGTCACTGCCGGCATCGGCGTCGGAATCTGGTGGTTTACCTCGGGTTCGAAGACTGAACAGGCAGAGACCGAATCGGCATTCGATGCCTACGGCGAAGGTTACACCGAAACCACTGAGGTAGTGGAAACTCCCGAGAGCACGCTCCCCGATGTCTCGAACCTGAATCCCTACGACAAGGACGATTTCCCCGAGGTTTACGATTATCGCTGGTATGTTTGCGATCGCGAGCTGACCACCGATGAGGTAGCTTCAGCACCTCAGGGCGTACTCCGTATCTGGCTGAATACAATCTATGCCGCTCACGGATATGATTTCAATACGCCGAGCCTGGCCGCATACTTCTCGGGATTCGACTGGTATTTTCCTGTAACCAAAGTGGTTCCCGTAGAGGAGTTTACCCCGACCGAACTTCACAACATCAACTTAATCAAGAAGTACCAGAACTAATAGGCTGTTTAAACACCCTCTAACCCTCAGGCTAAAACACAAGGCGCCCGGCCACTGGCAAGTGGACCGGGCGCCTTGTGTTCTGGTTTCACATTTACAACGTTGAGATGATGTGAAACTTCAAAAATGTCAGCCGATTACCTCGAGTAGCTGTTGCTCGGTTGGATCGGCACATACTATGCGGCCTTTTTCATCAATAATAAAGGTACGGAGGCTGTTCTTCATAGAGAACGCTTCACGGATTGCAGCCGCATTGTCGGCATTTCCGACATGGCATTGTGAACTGCTGTCAAGGTTGTCAATTTTTACGATTTCGTTCATGAGCCGCTCCGAGCGGTCGAAATTGACAGAGAGAACTTCGAAGTCCTTATGGTTACCGGCAGCGTCGGCTGTCAGCGAGGCAATGCGGTTTTGCTCGATACGCGACTGAGCGTCGGCAGCAGACCAAAACGAGAGAATCACCTTTTTCCCTTTCAACGCTTGCAGCGATGTCGCAGAGTCGGCGCGCTCCACCACCAAGGTGGGTGCTTCCTTGCCGAACTGTGCGCCACGGCCTTTGTCAACAGAGGCCGAGAGGGACACCAGCATAAGGGCGAAGCTCACAATGCATAACATTGTTTTCTTCATTATACAAAATTGAAATTCATAAATAAGGAATCAAAGAGCCGATGTGTGGTTGAAAGCTCACGATGCGGGGTTGGTTGCATCTTTCGGGCCCGCGACGAGTCGTGCAACACGTGGTTGCCGAACGGATGTCGCCGGGTTGACCGGATTCCCTGCCGATTTTCGGCTGTCCGCTGCCTCTGCGGCGGACTTTACTTGCTCAATTCGGATGCAAAGTTACTTATTTAACAAATAACGGGCAAATTGTTCACTATCCAGAATGGTTATAATCAGCTGATTAGACTTGAAAAGGATGCAAAAATCGCCCTCATACAGCGTCTGAGGGCGATTTTTCGGTATTGGTTAAATTTAGTTAAATATCCTCAAAAAGATGTTTTATAACATAATTTTAAAACCAATTTGTCCTTTCAGAAGGCTAAGAACGCGCGGCCGTGAGCTTCTTCATCCCACCATCCGGCCATCACTTCGATGAGCGACCCGGTTTCGGCCTGACCTAAATTGAAGTGTACGGCGCTCTCATTATTATAGCGGTTACACGAGTGAATCGAGATGCATTTGGGGTAATCGCCGTCGGAGATGGTGAACTCATCTTTATCGGAAGCGGGAATCTTGGAGAACACGCGGTTGAAGTCGGCGAACACGGGCTGGTCGACATCTTCGCCGTAATAGGTGATGTCGGAGGTAAGTGTGCGCCACTCATAGAGTTTGTCGGCAACCTTGCCCGAACAGAAGTTGGCTATGCAGTCCCAAAGCTGTCCCATCGAGGGGATGAACCATCCGCTGGTATTCTCGGGGGCCGGGGTGGGGTTTGCAGTGGTGCCTCGATAGAAGAGGGGCACCACGTCGCGCGCTCCGTCGCCGTAATATTCCATAATCTCTCTGGTGTCCTGACGGCCGCTGACGCGGTTGTAGCAGGTTGTGCCGGCTTTAGTGACTGAAGTTACTTCGATTTCAACGTTATGACCGCCGTACCAGATGGATTCGGGATAGCGGGTGTAATTGTCCTTATCCGGGTCGACTATATTCCGGCAACCGATTACATATCCGTGGGTGTAGCCGTCGGCTTTGTCCTCGGGTGCGATACGGTTGGGGTCGGTTACGCACACAATGCCGATTACGGTTTTGCCCTCGACGGGGGCGGGTTTGGTCCCGGCCCATACGGCGTTGCGGCCGTCGGCGTCGATTGAAATGAGACCACCGTCGCTCCAGGTGCCGTCGCTGTAGAAGTAGTCACCGATTTTTGGGGCCGGAGTGCCTACTGTCACCGACAGATTTACAGCTTCACCGGCGGAAGAATATTTATCGAAGGGGGTAATGGTAACGGCGTAACTTTTTCCGTCGGTGAGGCCGGTGAATTCGATGGTCTTCGCGCCCGAGAAGTTGCCTTTATCAATGCTTTGACCGCCTATCTCGGCGTAGACTACCGAATAGCTTGCGCAGCCGGCTGAGGGCTCAACGTATAGCGAAAATGAAGTGGTGGTCACCGACCCCGGCACAACCGAGGCTGTGAGGCTGCACACGTCGGCATAATCGAAGTCCATATAGTCGAGATCAGCGAAGTTGAAAACGTGGGTTGTGCCGTCCTTGGCGTGAATTATGACACGGTTCGGCTCCTGTGTTTCGGTTTGCGCATAGGTCGCCGATATACTCATCAGCCCTGCGGCTGCAAGAAGTAAAAGTTTTTTCATAATTTGATGAATTTGGCGGTATATGTGCGAGTCTTGACGATGTAAATGCCCTGTGGGAGGGTTGTGGCATTTACCTGACCGCCGTTATAATTGGGAATATGAATAACACGTGAGCCGGTGATGGTGAAAACCGACAGCGGAGTGGGGGCGTCTACCTCTACCGAGAAGTAGTCGTTCACTGGATTGGGCGTTACGGAGCCTTGGCGCGGTGTTTCGGTGACGTTGCCGATTGCCGAATAGAGGTTGTCGGAATCGAACACTACCTTCCGGAGTTTCGAGGCCTGAAAGGTCTTTACTCCGTCGGAGTGTGTCAGAGACAGCTGTCCCTTGTCGAATGATACGCGGCTCACTTCCGATGCCTTGAAGACATCGGGCGCGGCATCGTCGGCACCCAGAAAAGCGAGCTGGGGCGAGGCTGCAAGCCCCGTTGCCGCCGCTGCCAGAAATATGGCTGCCAATGTTTTGCGTAAAATCTTCATTGATTGAATATTATGGTGATTGGTTAATAATCCGTTATATGAGAACTCCAACTCCGGCAACGGAGCCGCGGATGCGTTGCGGACGCCCGGTTGCCGGAGGATATATTATCAGAATTTGTAGCCTACGGTGAAAACAAGTTGCGAGTTGTTGTCGGTAACCTTGGCTTTGGGACCGTCATACCAGTAGCCGTCATAATCCTTGAAGGAAGTGAAGGCGTGGTACTCAGACGAAGTGTGTTTGTGCACGTATGCCGCGTCGATATAGAAGCCGCTGATGCGATAGCCGATACCGGCGGTGATGTACTGCGTGTCGCGGTTGAAGGTGTACGACGGGTCGGTGCCGGCGGTGTAAATCTCGATGTCGCTGTTGCGGGCGTCATCCTTTACGTTGTCGGTCTTGTAGGCGTACCCGGCTCGGATGCTCAACTGCGGTGTGACGCGCAGCTCACCGCCCACACGTATTGTGGACGCACTCCGATAGTAGTTCTTGATGTCGTCGGTGAAGTACTCGTACTTATCGCCGTTGTCGTCGTAGGTTTTCATGTCGCCGTATGCGTCATATTCGTAGTCGAGGCTCAGAATGCCACGGCCGCCGATTACGGTGGCGATACCGGCCTGAAGTTTCCAGGGCGAGGTGAGATTCCAGTCGTACGATGCTTCGTCGGTGTACTCCGAGCCTTTTACGCCCGACGAATATGCGAACTCGGTGTCGCCGGTGTAGTTGGTCGAGAGGTTCCAGTATGTAGGGGTGTGAACCGAAAGGCCTAATCGCAGAGCATTTACCGGTTTGAGGATTACGCCGAACTTGGCGTTAACGCCGGTGCCGGAGATATATTTCCAGTTCCAGAGGCCGAAACCGCCGTTGCCCTCCTCGATACCCATCGAGGCGTTGGCGGGCACGTTGGCGTTCTGAAGGTCTTCTGAGTAGTAGGCATTGCGGGTAAACGACAGGTCGTCGATGCCGATGCCGACGCCCCAGTAGAATACGTTGCTTACGCTACCGCCGAAGTTGATT
>CAMEPD010000046.1 GCA_945931475.1 uncultured Muribaculaceae bacterium
AGCGTCTTCAGAGTTATCACTCAGTCACATAGCCCGCTATGCTCCATCGTTCTAATTCTGAATCCGTCTCAAATTTTCGGCCGGAACGTTTAACATTTATTTTTAAGCAGCCTCTCAGTGACGGCGTAACTTCAGAGGTCACTCCTTGAAGAAAGAATTGTTGGCCTCGGTCGGCATCTTGGCGCAACAGGCCTGGTCGGCCCAGGCGGTGCGGCTTCGGCCGTATTTGCGGAACATTTCTTTGGTGCCTTCGGTGCTCTTTTCGAAGCGGAGAGTGTTGTTGATGTTAATCTGCATCGCCACCTTCTCCACATCGTGGTCTGCGCCTATGTATGCGAAGAGCCAGCCCTCGTTGCGGTACATCTTTATGAGGCTCGCGATGCTCTGATGGTTCCATTCCTTCGAAGCGTTTTCGTAGCCGTCGGTGATGATTGTTACCGACACATTGGCGTCGGGGTCGCCTTTGAGCAGTTTGTGCAGGGTAGTGCAGGAATTGCCGATGGCGTCGTATAGCGGAGTGCTGCAGCATGGCTCGTAGTCGTCGGCCGAGAACTCTTTCACCTGCGAAATCTCGCAGTTCTCGTATACATAATTGATAGTGCAGCCACAGAACAACAGTAGCGATACGTACTGTTTTGAGTCAGGATTTTTGCGGGCAGTAGCGCGAATCGACCCGATGGTTTCGTTAACGCCGGCAATAGCCTCTTTGCGGATTGAGCACATCGAACCAGAGCGGTCGAGAATAATCAGATTATAAATGTTGTTGGCCATAGTGGTATTAAAAAGTTTGATTTTAAAAATTTTCGGGGGTGTCATTCCCGGATATTCTTTTCTGTTGACACTGCAAAGTTACATCCTAATCAACCGTCGGCGCCATTCTTGCAAGGTTGCAGATGTGTTCGGATTTAGCTATATTTGCAGCAAACAATAGAAAAGTAAACTATGATTGGAGCAATTACAGGTGATATAGTAGGCTCGATTTACGAGTTTGACAATATAAAAAGCAAACAGTTCACTCTGTTTGGCAGCGACGTGGAGTACACCGACGACAGCGTGCTCACCTTAGCGACAGCCCAGTGGCTGCTTAAGGGTGGAACTCCGGCGCAATATTATCTTGAATTCGCACAACACTATCCGATGCCGATGGGCGACTACGGTTCCGGATTCAAAAAATGGCTGTCGCGGAGCAAAAAGGCCGGCTCGCCAGCGCCGGCTTACAACTCCTGCGGTAACGGCAGCGCCATGCGAATATCGCCCGTAGGATGGGCCTTCGATGATGAGGCGCAGGTGCTCGAGGCTGCCCGGACCTCGGCCGAATGCACACATAACCACCCCGAAGGGGTCAAGGGTGCGCAGGCTGTAGCTCTGGCTATCTTATTGGCTCGCAAAGGAATGGCAGCAGCCGACATCCGAAGCCGTATCGCCCGTGAATTCGGCTACGACCTCTCGGCCTCAGTCGAAGAGATCCGACCAGATTACGATTGGGGAGGCTTGTGTCAGGATACAGTACCGCAGGCCCTTACGGCCGCATTTGAAGCACGCGACTTCGAGGACGCCATCCGCAACGCCATCAGTCTCGGCGGCGACAGCGACACATTGGCCTGCATAACCGGCGGGGTTGCCGAAGCGCTCTTCGGAATACCCCGCACCATTCAACAGCAGGCGATGAATTACCTGCCCGATTACCTGAAGCAAGTTGTGACAGAATTCGAATCCCGATTCGGTTCACGCATCATCGAAAATTCCGCCGTCGGTAGACGCTCCAATATCAGCCACAACATAGTTTCAGGCGATAAAGTAGGGGGAGCGCCACTCAACGCCGAATACACTCCCGAACATATCACCCGATTGGGTGAGAGCGACATCTTTGTTTTCGGTAGCAACCTCCGCGGAATGCACGGCGGCGGCGCGGCCCGTGTAGCCTATAACAGTTTTGGAGCCGTATGGGGGCAAGGTGAGGGGCTGCAAGGCAACTCTTACGCCATTCCGACCATGCAGGGGGGAGTCAACACAATCCGCCCGTATGTCGACCGCTTCATCGCTTTTGCCCGAACCAGGCCCGACCTAACCTTTTATGTCACGAAAATCGGATGTGGCATAGCCGGTTTCCATGTGCGCGACATCGCCCCGCTTTTCGCAGGCGCCGTCGGCGTCCCCAACATACGGCTTCCCCGCGATTTCAACCCTTATCTCAACTAAATACACTAAGGCTGAAAAAATGAGACGTCTAATACAAGAACATATTCGACTAATTGTGGTGACCGTTCTGACTGTAGCAGGAGTAGCCTTGTCAGCTATGGCTGTAAATATAGGTCGGCCTCACGGTGTCAAGTCGCAGTCGGTCAATAAACAGGTGGTGTGTTTCACCCTCAGCGACGGCCGGCGAATCGACAGTTCAAACATCGGCTCATACACTCAGAAGGCTGCCGCGGGCGACCGCGACGCCCTCTATATCGTAGGCGTTCAGCATCATTTGGGCCTCGATGTGCCGGTCGACAAGAGCGTTGCCGCGCAATATTACTTGCAGGCTGCCACCGCCGGAGAGCCTCATGCCTGCCTCGAACTGGGCTATGACTACGACCGCTCCCTCGACGAGCGCAAAACGCACTGAAATACTACCGGCTTACCATCGAAAATTATAATGCAGACCCCACAAAAGGTGACAAAACCATGGCCGCCGGTGCATATAGGAATTTAGGTAACATGATTAAGTCGGGTAATATTAAGGATTATTCACCGGATGATGCATTTAACTATTACCGCCGTGCGCACGAACTTGATCCCGACCAATATACATCGTACAGTCTCGGCTATTGCTACGAAAACGGTTACGGCGTGGAGCAGGATTACACAGAGCCTTCACTCTGTATAACGCCTCCGAACTGCCTCAATCGCGCACCCGCGTAGCCTATATGTACTATTACGGATTAGGTGTCGAACAGAACTACGAAAAAGCCGTTCAGATGCTCCTCGATTTGGAGCGCAGTCACTGGTACATCGGTCCGACCGGCAAGGAAATTCTCGCCCGTTGTTACCGTTACGGGCGCGGCGGTCTGCCCGTCGATATCAACAAAGCCAAACAGTACACTGACAAATCGGCTGCCGAAAACTTCGCTCCCAAACAGTAATCCGCCAGGGTTCCGCGAGGAGCGCCTTACCCCCCCCCTAAAAATCATCGGAATAGAACTATTCCGTGCCCCTGCGAGTTAATAATTTATAATACCTCACTATCAGCCTTATGGGGCTGAGTTTTAAAAAGTATGAATAAGAAATTATTGTTAGTGTCGATGTGCGGTCTGCTTCTGGTCGGGAGCAGCTGCGGCACATATACCGGTTCCGGCGCCATGCTCGGAGCCTCGTTCGGTTCGACCATCGGCAGCGCAATCGGTGGAATCAGCAACGGTCCTTACGGCAGTGACGTAGGAACCCTGATAGGCCTTGCCGGGGGCGCCCTTGTTGGTGCCGGCATCGGAAATGCAATCGACAATGCCAATCAAAAGAAAATGGAGCAGCAATATGCCGACCAATACACGCAGCCGCAGTATACCGGGCCGCAATACTCGCAACCGCAATACTCGCAGCCCCAGTATCAGCCTGAAACGCAGAACTATACAACAATGTATGCTCAGCCGCAGAGCGTTATTCAGCCCACTGTATTGCTGCCGACACAATGCGCCATCGCCGGAGAACTCTCGGGCTACAATCTCACTTCGGAGCTCGAAATCCGCAATGCGCGACTTATCGACTCCAACGCCGACGGCGGTATATCGCGCGGCGAGGAATGCAAGGTCTCATTCGAACTTTTCAACGTCGGAGCGCAACCCGTCTACAATATCTGGCCGTCGGTGGTCAATGCGTCCTCCAACAGCCACATAGCCATATCACCGGGTGTACGCGTCGAACAGATACTGCCCGGAAAGGGTATCCGATACACAGCCCTGGTCAAGGCCGACAACAGCCTCGGTAACGGTTCGCTCACCATTTGCGTGGCCGCAGTAGTTCCAGATATACATACCATATCGCTTGTGTATCAGTTCACAATCCCCACATACCGCTGAGAAATTAAACCCAACGGCAGGTGGGAGCGTTGTAATAGGAAACTATGGATTTATGAAAAGAGAGCATACAGGCGACGAGCGGAAACGAATTGTGGTGATAGGCGGAGGGTTCGCCGGACTGAATTTCGTGAAGAAACTCAATCCGAAACGCTTCGACATCACTCTTATCGATAAGAACAATTATCATTCGTTTTCGCCGCTCTTTTATCAGGTGGCGTCGGCCGGGCTCGACCCGGCAAGCATCTGCTTCCCTTTGCGCCGTGAGTTGAAGAAACTGCGTCGCGGAGTGTGCGGCGTGACGTACCGCATGGGCTGTGTTACGGGTATCAACCCTGAGGAGCAGACCGTGAGCACCGACCGCGGAGCAGTCGCCTACGACATACTGGTGATAGCTGCCGGCACCTCAAACAATTTCTTTCATATCCCGGACCTGCAAAACCGTGTCTACACCCTCAAGTCTACCGCTCAGGCGCTGCGTTGCCGTAACGCCATACTCGAACGCCTGGAACTCGCCTCAACAGAAAAAGATCCCGAACGCAAGCGGCGACTTCTGTCGTTTATAGTTATCGGTGGAGGTCCTACCGGGGTAGAGATTGCGGGCGCTTTGGGCGAAATGAAGCGCTATGTGATACCGCGTGAATACCCCAAAATCAACCCCGATGAGGTTAGCATCACTCTGGTGGAGGGTTCCGACCGACTGCTCGGCGCTTTCCACCCCAAAACATCGGCCGCCGCGCGCCGACAACTGGAGCAGCTGATGGTGAAAATCACCTTAGGCGTAAATGTTCAGCAGTTCGACGGACACCAGGCGCGGCTCTCTGATGGTTCGGAGCTTACGGCCGACACCGTAATATGGACCGCCGGTGTCACCGCCTGTTCATTCAATTTCGACACTGACATACCTAAGGAGCAATATATCGGACACGGCGGCCGGCTGAAAGTCGACGGCTTCTGCCGCGTGCCCGCTCTCCCCGGCGAAGTCTACGCCTTGGGCGACATTGCCATCATGACCGAAGGTACGGAGATCGACCCGGCATTTCCGCATGGACATCCGCAGCTGGCCCAACCGGCGCTGCAGCAGGGCCGGCTCCTTGCACATAATCTGATGAAGCCCGACAGGAAGCGCCCCTTCAGATATCACGACAAAGGCGCCATGGCCACCATCGGGCGCAACCGCGCCGTCGTAGAGTTGAAACATGTGCAGTTCTCCGGTTGGACGGCATGGATGGCGTGGATGTTCATCCACTTGATATCCATCCTCGGATTCCGCAACAAAGTCACCGTGCTAATCAACTGGATATGGGCCTACTTCAATTACTCCACCTCGCTGCGACTGCTCATCATTCCGTCGAAGATGCCCGACAAAGTGCCGCGTGAATGAGGCCGGTATGGTTTTTTTTCTGCTGTTTTAGGGCGAAATATTTGGAAAATGAGAATTCTTTCTATATTTTTGCCATATTCAGTTAATACCTGATCATAATACAGGCAATCATGGAAAACAACAATCAGATGACCCGCAACACCGTGGCGGCATTCTTAGGCAAGCCGCCTCACGACTTTACCCGTGAAGATATCGTAAGGTATATCGACGAAAACAACATCGGTATGCTCAACTTCATGTACCCGGCAGCCGACGGTCGCCTCAAGACCCTTCAGTTTGTCGTCAATTCGCGAGAGTACCTTATGGAGATTCTCTCGGCCGGCGAACGTGTCGATGGCTCGAGCCTGTTCCCGTTCATAGAGGCGCAGAACAGCGACCTGTATGTGGTGCCCCGGTTCTCCACGGCATTTGTCGACCCGTTTGCGCCCGAACCCACACTGGCGATGCTCTGCTCGTTCTTCGGCAACGACGGCAAACCGGTGGAAGTTACCCCCGAATACACCCTGCGCCGAGCCTGCGAGCGCTTCACCGCCGAAACCGGCCTTACATTCGAAGCGATGGGCGAACTGGAATACTACGTTATCGCTCCATGCACCGAAATGTACCCTGTCGAAGATCAGCGCGGTTATCATGAGTCGGGCCCGTTTGCCAAATTCGGTTCCTTCCGCGCACGCTGTATGAGCCTGATTGCCCGCTGCGGAGGGCAGATAAAATACGGTCATTCCGAGGTGGGGTGCTTCACACTCAACGGCATGACCTACGAACAGAATGAAATTGAGTTCCTCCCCGTGCCGGCCCGCGAAGCCGCCGACCAGCTCCTTATCGCCAAATGGGTAATCCGTTCGCTGGCCATGCAGGAGAACCTTATAGTCACCTTCGCCCCCAAGATAATCGAAGGGAAAGCCGGTTCGGGACTGCATATCCACATGCGCCTGCGCGACAAAGAGGGGCGCAACGTCATGCTTGACAGCGACAAACGCATGTCAGCCGAAGCGCGTCGCCTTATCGCCGGACTGATGGTGATGGCCCCGTCGCTCACCGCTTTCGGTAACACTATACCCACAAGTTATATGCGGCTTGTGCCAAATCAGGAAGCCCCCACCACCGTATGCTGGGGCGACCGAAACCGTTCGGGATTAGTGCGTGTACCCCTTGGATGGACCGCCTCAACCGACATGAGCGCCATAGCCAACGACCGCGCGGGAGCCGAAACCACTGTAACGTACCGGGGAGATGCATCGCAGCGCCAGACCATCGAGATACGCTCGGGCGACGGGTCGGCCAATATCTCGTCGTACATCGCCGCGATAGTGATGGCCGGACTGTACGGATTCCGTATGCCCGATGCCGAAAAGGTGGTTGAGTCGACCTACGTTACCGGCGACATCCATGCTGCCGGCAACGCCGACCGTCTCGCCGCCCTTCAGGCACTGCCGGCCAACTGCGCGGAGAGCGCCGACTGCTTGCAGGCTCAGCGGGCCATTTACGAAGAATCGGGTATATTCTCACCCGACATGATCGATGGCCAGATAGCCATGCTGCAGGCTTACCATGACACAGACCTCGCCGAGAAAGTGAAGACCGACCGTCAGGCCCTCCGCGCTCTTATCGGCAAATTCTTCCACTGCGGATAGAAGACGTATCCGAAATCCATCCATATATCGGAAAGGCGTGCATCCGGCCCCGGGTGCACGCCTTCAATATGGTTAATAGTTTTTGCGGAAGCTCGCCACGGCCCAGATACCAGCCTGTGCGCCATAGATACAGAGCGGCACGAATTGCGGCAGCAGTTCACCCAGTGAACTTCCCTTGAGGTATATCTCGCGCATCGCCGTGATGATGTAGCGCAACGGGTTGAGCCTTGTGACCTCCTGGGCACAATGGGGCATCGATATCACCGGAGCAAGCAGGCCGCTCGTGAGGATAAATATCACGATAAAGAAGAACATCACGATTGCCGCCTGTCGCATATTGTCGCTGTAGTTGGAAATAGTCAGTCCGAGCGAGGATATAGTGAAGATATACACGATATTGAACAGGAACACCAGCCACACAGCTCCGACAGGAGTAACGCCGTGAATTTTCCAAGCAAGGAGCATGGAGAAGCCTACGATAAATATGCCGCCAGTCCAGTAAGGTATCATCTTCGACAGGATGAACTCGATGCGCGATACCGGTGTAACATTTATCTGTTCGATGGTGCCGCGTTCTTTCTTCAAACGGGAGACCGGAATGACACCAAGCGAATACAGGAAAAGCGACTGAGGGTAGGAGAGAGTGGGTTAGCACCGTTTGGGGGAGTGTCGGACTTATTAACGGCAGATTCACGGCAGATTCACGCGCGGCACATTCTACAAAACCCCACGTGATTTTTTCGGATAGAAATTTGTGGTCTTAATCGAAATTGTTAACTTTGCCTGAAATGAACGACAAACCTTCAAATAGCGACACCGCGCACAAGAAACAGGGTAGAATCGCTCGCCTGATTACCGGTCTGATCGGAAAGGGCAGAGGGTTGTACGAGTATGTGGTGCGCGGCAAGGTCTGGACCGACAACCGTAATACCTGGCGGGTAAGGCTGATGAAGACAATCAGTCTGTCTATTAAGTCGTTCTTCAACTCCGACCTACAGGTGAGGTCGGCCGCGCTGACTTTTCAGACGGTTCTTGCTATTGTACCGATGCTTGCGCTGTTGTTTGCAATCGGGCGCGGTTTCGGATTCCAGAATCTTCTCCAAAGTCAGTTGTTCTCGTCGCTTCCGGCTCAGAAGGCTGCGCTGACCAAGGCATTCTCGTTTGTGGATTCATATCTGGCACAGTCGTCGGAAGGGATATTTGTGGGTATCGGCATCGCGTTCCTGTTGTGGACTCTTATATCATTGATTTCAAGCATCGAAGACGCGTTCAATAAAATATTTCTTGTACCCAAGGGGCGGAGCTTATGGCGCAAAATTACCGATTATACGGCAATCTGCCTGATTTTGCCGGTGCTCATGATTTGCTCAAGTGGTATCAGTGTGTTGATGTCAAGCGCTTTACAAGCTATTTTACCCTTCGAGTTCATGTCGGGTTTCGTGGAGTTGATTCTCGACTGTGTTTCGGTTGTGTTAGTGTGGTTGTTTTTTGCCGGAACATATATGTTGGTCCCCAATACAAAAGTCAAACTCACTAACGCGCTCATTGCCGGAGTGTTTGCCGGCAGTGCTTTTCTCGTGTTGCAATGGTTGTTCCTTTCAGGCCAGATTTATGTCACGAAATATAATGCCATTTATGGCTCCTTCTCGTTCCTTCCGTTACTGCTGATTTGGCTGCAATTGGTGTGGATGATAACGCTCGCCGGAGGTGTGCTGTGCTATTCCACACAGAATATTTATATGTTCAGCTACCTCAACGAGTCAGACAATATCTCGCGCGACTACCGCTGGCGTATCACCGTAGCAGTGATGGTGGTATGTGTAAGACAGTTTGAAAAGGGCGATAAACCGTTGAGCAATATGCAGATAGCCACGCAGTACAACCTTCCGATTTCGGTTGTGACATCATCTACAAACCTGCTCGTGGATTGCAATCTGCTGAATAGGGTAGTGGATCCGTCGAGTCATGGCGAAATTCTCTTTGCGCCCGCTATTGAACCAGACCGACTGACACTTGCCGATGTGGCCCAAGCTATTGAAAATAACGGCTTTGGCAATTTTCTACCGCTATTCCGTAAGCAGTTTGCCGATCTCAACCGTATTAT
Source organism: uncultured Muribaculaceae bacterium (assembly GCA_945931475.1). Classification (GTDB taxonomy): domain Bacteria; phylum Bacteroidota; class Bacteroidia; order Bacteroidales; family Muribaculaceae; genus UBA7173. Next base: position 9,178 of record CAMEPD010000046.1, read on the forward strand.
CGACGGCATAGAGAAGGCCAAAATGGCGGCCGCTGAAAAAGTCGCCTTACGCTCAATCGACATCAACAGTCTGACAACCGGTGATAAGGACGTAAATCGTTAATAAAGTATTGATATACAAAATATTGACTTTAAAATCTTATAAAATGAAAAAACAGATTGCCACAAATGCAGCTCCGGGAGCTATCGGCCCCTACAGCCAGGCTATTGATTGCGGACCATTCGTATATGCATCAGGTCAAATTCCTTTGAATCCCGAAACGGGTGTAATGGCCGAAGGAATCACCGAGCAGACACGCCAGTCACTCAAAAACGTAAAAGCTATCCTCGAAGCAGCCGGCTTAAGCATGGCTAATGTTGTGAAGACTACAGTATTCCTTGCCGATATGGGTGATTTCGCCGCTATGAATGCGGTTTATGCTGAAGCCTTTGAAGCTCCTTTTCCGGCACGCTCGGCCGTAGCCGTTCGCGAACTTCCGAAGGGCGCCCTCGTGGAAATCGAAGTCATCGCCGTCCGCTAAGGCTCCAGCCCACATAAGCTACTTCCAATATCAGCTGTGTAGCTACTACGATACATGAGTCACATACGATACATTCGTCACACAAGTTAATGTGGTTGATGTATCGTATGTGACTTATGTATCTTATATATTTTATGTGTCGTATGTGGAGTGGGCGATTGGCTTTGTTACATAATCAGTGTTATGTTAAATTATGTGTGGCGCGATTTTATGTTGAGAGGTTTTGCCATTCGGAGTGTGAGTGTGTTGTTAGCGGTGAATTTTGCGGATGATTTTGCCGTTGGTGGTTCGCGGAATGCTGTTTACGAAATATAGGCGCTTGGGGATTTCGTACTTATCGAGGGTTTTGTTTACGATTTTACTGATTACCTGCGCAATCATCATGTCGAGGCCTCCGGCTTCTGGCCGATGGTTTTCGTAGTTTCTTTCCACAACAAGTATCAGACGTTCTCCCCATTTCTCATCCGGTTCGCCGGCGATGAAAAACGGCAACGGCATCATTGAGGCTATCTTTTGCTCGATAGCCTCGGGATGAAGTTTTACGCCTCCGGAGATTACGACGTTGTCCGCACGGCCAATCCACCGAAAATGCTGTTCGTCGGTGAGCTCCACAATATCATTGGTTACGAGCGAGCCAAATGATCGACTCTCGGCGACAATCTCGAGTCGATCGTCGTCGACAGTCCTGAATGAAATCCCCGGGAGCGCGGCGTATTCGTTTTTACCGACAGGCCGTAACGCCACATGACTACAGGTTTCTGTCATGCCGAATGTGGCGTATGCGCGGAACGGCGCTGACGTGAGGATTTTTTGCTCCTGAGTGTCTGTCAGCGGCGCTCCACCTATAATAACATTTTCAATATCATCAACATACGGCGATTCAAGTAAACCGTCGATTTGAGAAGGAACTATCGGTAGCAGTTTCACGGTACCGTAATGATTTTGAATCGGTTGGTTTGACGGTTCCTCCATTATCAGTGAACAGTCAGCAGCTAACGCACGGACTATCATCATTTTACCTGCGATATACTGTGGCGACAGCGGCGAAACCAATAACGAATCGCAGTCGATTCCGAAGAATACGTTTGTTGACCGGGCTGACTCCAACATATCCGTTTTCAACAGGTGGATCTCCTTCGGCGCACCTGTCGAGCCGGATGTATGAGCCACAACGTACGGCTCGGCATTGCACCATTCATCCAGGAACTCCCTACCCTCTTCTGTCAGTTGTGCTGTATTCATAATCAATTCCAATTCAAAGAGTTAAGCTGCGTGAAATCGTACGGTACGCTGGAGCGACGCTGCAACATTTCGCCCGATAGTGTAACGGGTGAAGGAATATTGTTAGTATAAAGTTGTCCTGTGCCAAGCCCCTGAGGAATAGAGGGTTTATAAGCCGAAACCCACTGGGCGATGGCGTCAAGACCGAGGTCTGATTCGAGCGCAGAGGTAGCCCACCACCCTATTCCATTCTCGCGGGCGCACTGAATCCATTCGTCGGCTTCGTGGAACCCGCCGCATAAGGCCGGTTTAAGAATGATGTATGCCGGTCGAATGTACCGGAGCATCTCATGTTTGAAGTTAAGGTCATGACAGCCAATCAGTTCCTCATCGAGAGCTATCGGTATCGGTGATTCGGATGCGATGCGCTGCATTGCCTCCCACTGACCGGCCTTGATGGGCTGCTCGATGGAATGGATATCGAATGCCGACAACTTATCGAGGCGATGCAGTGCGTTTTGAGGTGTGAAAGCTCCGTTGGCATCCAAACGTAGCTCGATGCGTGATTTGTCGAACTCCCTACGTATAATACGCAGTAAATCAAGCTCATCATCAAAATTTATACCTCCAATTTTCAGCTTCACACATTTGAAACCGGCATCGAGTTTCATGCGGATACGGGTCGACATAGTATGCTTGTCTCCCATCCATATCAGTCCGTTAATCTGCTGTGCAGTACAGCCTTGCGCCCACGGCGTGTCGAAGAATACCTGTCGGGCGCCATTCCGCAGGTCGTTAAGGGCCATCTCGAAGCCGAAACGTATTGACGAGTACGGCGGCAGAGGTTCGCCTGAGCCGATACGCTCACAGGTTTCATTCAGAACGTCCTCGTAATCAGGGGCATCTTCGGCACTTAGTCCCCGAAACAGGGGGATTTCCCCCCACCCCACTCTATGAGGTTCAGCCCGGTCGTACACCTTGATATAATAAGTGTCTTTGGTGAGCATCCGGGCCCGTGAGGTGATGGCTGTCTCCTTGAAGTGGAGCGTGTAGGGAGCCCATACAGCCTTCAACATCACCCCGGGAATTTAGGGAATTGGCCGAAATCAGGGTCGCGCTTCTCGAGGAATGCGTTCTTCCCCTCCTGAGCCTCATCCATTGTGTAGTACAGTAGGGTTGCGTCGCCTGCAAACTCCATCAGACCGGCCTGCCCGTCGAGTTCGGCGTTGAGTGCGCGTTTTATCATGCGGATTGCCATGGGCGAGCGTTTCAGAATGGTTTCGCACCACTCAACGGTGGTGTCCTCGAGCTTGTCGAACGGCACGACTGCGTTAATCATACCCATCTCGAGTGCTTCGGCTGCTGTATATTGGCGGCAGAGGAACCAGATTTCGCGGGCCTTCTTCTGCCCTACGCAACGCGCAAGGTACGACGAGCCGAACCCGGCGTCAAAGCTGCCTACCTTGGGCCCTGTCTGACCGAAGCGTGCGTTTTCCGAGGCGATTGATAGATCGCACAGCACGTTGAGCACGTTGCCGCCGCCGATTGAATAGCCGTTCACCATGGCGATTACGGGTTTGGGGATTGAACGGATGGCGCGGTGGAGCTCCAGCACGTTGAGGCGCGGGGTGCCGTCGGCGTCGATATATCCGCCGCTGCCTTTGTAATGCTGGTCGCCTCCGGAGCAGAACGCTTTGTCGCCGATGCCTGTGAGTATGATGACGCCGATTTCGGGGCATGCGCGGCAGTAGTTCATGGCGTCGAGCATTTCAGTGTTGGTTCTGGGACGGAATGCGTTGTACACCTCCGGCCGGTTGATGGTTATCTTGGCGATACCGTTGTATTTCTGAAAGAGAATATCTTCGTATTCCTTTATGGTTTCCCAGTTTCTGTTCATGATTATTATGCTTTTTGGCTAAATACTTCGAGAATTTTAGATGTGGGGTCGGAACTGAACATCCTTTTAACGCCGCTCAGCAGTTCTGCGGGGTTGGAAGCGCAGAGGTATTCGGCACCGAACGCGCCGGCGATTTCGCGCAGATTCAGGTGGGCCGGGCAAGTGAGGAATTCCTCGAGTTCCGGTAGGTTTTTGGTGGTGTCGATACGTCGGAAGATGTTGCCGCCGCCGTTGTTCATTACGATTATGCGGAGTTGCGGAGCGAGTGTGAGGTAACTGAGCGCGCCGATGTCGTAACGCAGCGACATATCGCCCACGATGAGTACTGTGGGTCCCGCGTAGAGGGCTGCCGCACCGATGGCCGTAGAGACGGAGCCGTCGATGCCGCTGACGCCGCGATTGCAATCAACGCGATGGAGGCGCGAGAGGTCCTCGTGCAGGGCGTAGCGGATGAGTGTGCCGTTGCCGAGCTGGAGGTTGCACTTCGCGGGAAGTGAGTCGATGATGTGGTGAATGGCGAGGCGGTCGCCCCACGGAGAACCCTGGAGACGTTGACGGTACCGCTCGCGGGCAGCGTCGAACTGCGACGCCCACTCGCGGGCGAATGTTCTGTCGACGTTGAATTTAGACACGCAGTGAGCTAACGCGCGGCTCAACCTGGGGAAAAACCCTTCGGGGGGAATTTCGATTCGCCGTGTGAGGCTGCGGAAACAGTCGACGGCGCAGTCTTCAAGCCCGACATGCCAGAACTCCACGTCATGGAGCGTGCGTAGGAACCGTTTGAGGTTGCGTGAAACGAGTGAACCGCCGAAGTCGATTACCACGTCGGGGCAGAGGGCTTCGGTGAGGGTGAAATCGTGGCAGAGGAGGGTGTCGGGGGTTGAGTGGATGCCGCGAGCGTGGATGTTGGCGAGTCCTTCGGCTATGACGCAAACATTGGGGAGCGATGCGAGCAGCGCGAAGGCCCGGTTGAGTAGCGCGTCGGGCGGATTGAATCCGGCGACGATGAGCACCCGTTTGTGGGCCAGTTCAGTGGCAATAGCTTTCGCCTGCTCGGTCGCGAGGACCCAAGGAGGTGCAAGCAGCCCGATTTTGTGACACACAGGCAATTCACCATACTCGCGCTCGGCAGTGAGAGGGTCGTGTAGCTGCACGTTGATATGAATCGGACCGCGGCGCCCGGTAGTTGCCGCGGTGAGGACATCGTTGAGTTGACGCCATGCGCGCCACGCTTCTTCCGCGGCGTAACGGCCATCCGCTACATCGGTGACATCGCATTCGGCAAGTACGATATTGGCGAGCGCGCCGGGTTGGCGAAGGGTCTGACTGTCGTTCTGCCCTATCCATGCAGCCGGACGGTCGGCCGACACGACAATCAGCGGGAGCTTGCGGTAGAAGGCCTCGGCCACCGCGGGAGCGTAGTTCAACAGTGCCGTTCCGGAGGTGCACAGAAGCGCCACGGGACGTGCAGACACGGCTGCCATCCCTAACGCAATGAAGGCCGCCGAGCGTTCGTCGACCACCGGACGGCACCGCAGTTGTGGCTGCCGGTTGAGGGCCATAATGAGAGGAGCGTTGCGACTTCCGGGTGATATGACCGCCTCGCGCACGCCGTATTCAGCCAGCAGAGCGGCCACCGACAGACAGATATTTTTCTCTGAATTGACCATTTCAGAGGAGCAAAATGGGAATTTCGTTTGTTAACAATGTTATATTTATAGGTCAGTATTATTGTAATACTGCCCTTTAAGACCACAAAGTTACGAAATTCCCACCGAAAAGTGGTATCTTTGCATCACTTTTGAATTTGTCGCGTTAATGTCACATATCCGTAAAATAGCCAGAATATTCTGTATCCACGGGGGCATAAGAGGAATCGTTGCGTTGCTTGTGTTGACGGCTACCACCGTGGCAGGCGCGCAAATCGCCGTCAAAAGCGACCCCTCCCGAATGTTGGAGCCACCGATGGCGAGGCCTGACACGCTGACCGCTGTGAGCGTGCCGGCACAGAGGAAGCCCGGCCTGATTGACCGAGTAATCAACTACTTTAAGGAGACGAACCGGGAGCCGGCACCGGGACGGATGGATTTCTCGTTTCTCGGCGGTCCGAGTTACTCGTCGGCCACGAGTCTGGAGTTGGCGGTAATCGCGGCGGGCGTCTACCGCACTGGCGAGCTGGCTACCACACCGCTGTCGGAGCTTGACATCTTCGCCGAAGGGTCGGTGACCGGTTTCTACAACGTGGGCATCCGCGGGCATCACTCTTTCCCCAACGACCGGTTCCGCATCAATTATCACTCAAACTTCTGCCACTTCCCGTCGAAATTCTGGGGTGTGGGTTACGCTATGGATGTCGACAACAACAACGAGACCGAGTACACCCTGCTTCAGTCGCTGATCCGCGCCGAGTTTCTATGGCATCTGCCGCACGATGTGTTTCTCGGGCCGTCGGTGTGCTTCGACTATTCGAAAGCCATAAAGGTAGGCAATCCCTTGACGTGGGGTGACGAGGACCGGCGTCAAACAGCCTGCGGCGTGGGCTTCATCTTGTCGCTCGATACGCGCGACTTCCCGCAGAACGCCACCCGAGGTGTAAATATCAAGCTACATCAGCGCTATTTTCCCCGCTTCAAGTCTGACAAGAAGGGCTTCTCGATAACCGAGCTTACCTTCGCGTGGTATAAGCGTATGTGGCGCTCGGGGGTGGTGGCCCTGCAGTTTCACGGCGCGGGGTCGACGGCCCACACGCCGTGGTCGATGCTCCCCACGCTCGACAGTGGCAAAGGAATACGCGGCTACTACGAGGGGCGTTACCGCGACCGGGGCGAGCTCGACATCACGGCCGAAGTGCGACAGCACCTGTGGGGTCGCAACGGTCTGGTAGTGTGGGGCGGCGTTGGCACGATTTTCCACCGATTTGACGCCATCAACCTGCGCCATCTGCTGCCGAGTGTCGGCGTCGGGTACCGCTGGGAGTTCAAGAAAGGGGTGAATGTGCGGGTTGACATAGGGTTCGGCAAACACTCCCACGAGTTCACGCTCGGCCTCAACGAAGTATTCTAAGCGTACGTAATGAAATTGAAACTAAACTATATAAAGAGTTTTTTTGCCAACCAGCGATGGTTGGCGCTATGGACTATCATCGGGCTTACGGTGCCGTCGGTATGGCTGAGCCTCACCGAAGCTTGGACGCTCCCGGGAAAGTTTGCCGGTGTACTGACGATAGCAGGGGTGTACACCCTACTGATGAGCCTTAGCCGACGTCCCGGGCGTATGGTGTGGTATATGTTTCCGCTGCTTTTTTTCGCTGCCTTTCAGATGGTGCTGATGTACCTCTACGGCGACGGGGTGATAGCGGTGGATATGTATCTCAACGTGCTCACCACGAGCGTCAGCGAAGTGAGCGAGTTGCTCCTGAACCTCATCCCGGCGTTGTTGAGTGTCGTCGTCCTCTACCTTGTACCGCTGATATGGGGCGCGACGGAGTGGCGCCGTCCCCACGAGCTCTCCGAGCGCTTCCTCCGAGGCCTGCGGCGTGCGGGGTGGTGGCTTACCGGCGCCGGAGCGGCGTGTATGGCCGCGTGCATGGCTTTTGTGCCCCGATACAATGCAGTAAACGAGACCTTCCCGCTCAACGCTATCTATAACCTCTGGCTCGCTGTGGAGCGCACCGGACGGATGGAGCATTACCACGAGAGCTCGGCCGGGTTCAGCTACCATGCGCGCTCGACGGCTGACCCTGCCGAACGCGAACTCTACATAATCGTGGTGGGCGAAACGGGCCGCGCCGCCGACTGGCAGCTCTCGGGCTACCGGCGTCCCACTAACCCGCTGCTGAGCCACCGGGAGGGGCTGACCTATTTCGACCAGACCTTCAGTGAGTCGAACACAACCCACAAGAGTGTGCCAATGATTCTGAGTTACGCCGAATCGGGCTCACTTGACTCTATCCCGCGGATTAGGAGCGTCATAACTGCCTTCCGTGAGGCGGGTTACGCCACAGCCTTCCTGTCGGCGCAGACCCCCAACCGTTCGTATACTCAGTTTTTCGGCGAGGAGGCCGATACCACCATCTATATCGGTTCGGCTTCCAGGGGAACGGCCGCCCACGACGGCTCACTGCTCCCCAATATCGAAAACATTATTGCCCGGGGAGCAACCAAGCAGCTTATCGTGGTGCATACCTACGGATCACATTACAAATACAACGAGCGCTACCCGCGGAAGTTTGCCCGGTTCACCCCCGACCAAAACCTCTCGGCCAAGGCTGATAACCGCCGTGACCTTGTCAACGCATACGACAACACCATACTCTATACCGACTATATCCTCAGCCGGATAATCGACATGGCCGACGGAGCCGACTGTCGCTCGGCCGTACTATACAGCACCGACCACGGCGAGGACATCTTCGACGACTCCCGAGGCCGATTCCTCCATGCCTCCCCTACCCCCACGGCCTATCAGCTTCATATCCCCATGCTGGTGTGGCTTTCGCCCAGACTGCGCGCCGAGTCGCCCGACAAGGCCGCTCAACTTGACCGACACGCCCACAGCTTCGCCACGCCGCAGAAGTCCATCTTCATGACCCTTGTCGACGTAGCGCAGATTACCACCCCCTACTATAACTCCCGGTGGGCGCTCACCTCCGGCGACTATCGGGAGCCGCGCCCCACATACGTAAACGACCACAACAGGCAACTCCCCTGGAGCGAAGTGGCGTTTAAACCGCAGGATAAAGTATATTTCCGGATGGTTCTCCATGACAAAAGTTTATCTCCGGAGTGAACTTTATGTGCTTTAATAATAACGAAGTTTTCCAAAATTAGTTGCCAATCCGCTGGAAACTACGAGTATAACCATTTTGGCATCTCTTTAAAGTTTTCAAAAACAAAATAAATAATATTTTTAAACTGTTTGTAGATTGGAATTTTTCTGTATCTTTTCATCCGC
>CAMEPD010000047.1 GCA_945931475.1 uncultured Muribaculaceae bacterium
TCAAATCTTGATTTTGATTATCTTACTTCCGCATTATATTTGAATGGTGCAATCACAAGTGACAGTAAACTCTTCTGGTGCGCTAACACATGGTATAACGTATACAATCATTCCTCCAACACAATATCGCAATACTTGTACACCGGCTACACCTTTACACTTGGCAAAACACAATCCTTAACACCGATGATTGGGACCATCTATTCATGGAAATTCGATAGTGATGCGGATTTGGCACTTGGAGCTTATTGGACTGTGTCTAACTTTAATATCTATTTATGGAGCAACGACCTCCTTAAGAAGCATCCGAGAATAATTGTAGGAGTAGATTTTCTATTTTAATTAAAAAATGATTGACATTATTCCTGTTACCGAACCTACAGAATGGGATTCTATTGTTAGGAGTTTTGACAATTTCGAGGTATATTATCTATCAGAATACGTTAAAGCCTTTGAAATAAACGGTGACGGTATCCCTGAATTATTCTATTTTCACGACGATTGCTCTCGTGCAATATGTGTCATGATGCGCCGGGATATCAGCGACGACCCCCATTTTACCAGTCTGGAATCAGGAAAATATTTTGACCTCATCACCCCCTATGGTTACGGAGGCTTCTTTTTCGATAGAGTACCGGATGAAACATCCGTCCAAAAACTTCATAATGAACTTATCGCAAAATGTAGCGTCGACGGTTATGTTTCGGCATTCTTCAGATTCAATCCCTTATCTGACAACGCAGCAATTCACCATAAACCGATTGAAGTAATATATCTCGGCAAAACTATCGCAATTGACCTCGCAACCCCTGAAATAATATGGCAGAACATTACAAGCAAAAACCGTAACATGATTCGCAAAGCCCAAAAGGCCGGAGTAGAAATCAAGCATGGTAAAGGGATGATGCTACTCGATACATTTAAAAAAATATACGACGAAACCATGCGACATGACAACGCGGATAAATATTATTTTTTCGGTAAAGAATTCTATGAATCTATTAACCGTTGCCTCAATAACAATTATGAAATTTTTTATGCGGAATACGAGGGAAAAATAATAGCGATGTCAATCATGCTGTTTGCCGGACATAATATGCATTATCACCTGTCAGGCTCACTTTATGAGTATCGCAACCTTGCTCCAAGCAATCTACTTCTTTACAAGGCTGCCTTATGGGGTAATGAACATGGCTTTAAGACATTTCACCTTGGTGGCGGAGTAGGCTCCGGAGAAGATAATCTATATAAATTCAAGGCAGCATTCAACAGAAATTCAGAATGTCAGTTCGCAATCGGAAAATTGATAATTGATAATGATAAATATAATAAATTATTGAGTATCAGAAATTTTACTACAGAAGAACTTTCCCAAATCAGTTTCTTTCCTACATATCGTGCAACTATAAAAAACTCAGAAACTGTTTAAAAATTTATAAAGTTGTACTTTTGAAATTTAAAAGTTGTACTTTTAATTTTTCAACTTTTAGCAAAAAAATCCGGAGGACCCGAGGGTCTTCCGGATTTTTTTGGGGTCAACGAGTTTGGGAGTCAACGGGGTTGGGGATATTCCTTAGGGAAACCGGTAGGGGGAATATACTTGTGCCGGAGGTCAGGAGAGGACGATGTTGACGATTTTGGAGGGGACGACGATTACTTTGCGGATGGTTTTGCCGTCGAGCCAACGGGCTGCGGCGGGGTCGGCCAGGGCAGCGGCCTGAACGGCGTCTTTGTCGGTGCCGGCGGGTACCTCGATGGTGTAACGCACTTTGCCGTTGAATGATACGGGGTACTTCACGGATGATTCCACGAGGTATTTCTCGTCCCACTCGGGCCAGGGGGCGTCGTTGACGGTGGTGTCGTTGCCGAGCTGGTGCCAGAGTTCTTCGCTGATGTGTGGGGCGAAGGGTGCCAGGAGGGTTACCAGTGGTGTCAGTACGCTGCGGCTGTGGCATTTGGCGGCGGCGAGTTCGTTGACGCATATCATGAAGGCGGCTACGGAGGTGTTGTAGCTGAAGGCTTCGATGTCCTGGGTAACTTTCTTTATGAGTTTGTGGATTGATTTGAGGGCTTCCGGCGAGGGTTCGTCGTCGGTAACGAGGAATGTGTCGCCTTTCCAGAAGAGGCTCCAGAGTTTGCGCAGGAAGCGGTTCACGCCGTCGATGCCGTTTGTATCCCATGGTTTCGATGCTTCGACGGGACCGAGGAACATTTCGTAAAGTCGCAGTGTGTCAGCACCGTAGCGCTCGACGATGTCGTCGGGGTTTACGACGTTGAACATTGATTTAGACATCTTCTCCACAGCCCATCCGCAGATGTATTTGCCCTCCTCGAGGATGAATTCGGCGGTGGCGTATTCGGGGCGCCATGCGCGGAAACGGTCGGTGTCGAGTATGTCGTTTGATACGATATTTACGTCGACGTGTATGGGGGTGGTGTCGTACTGTTTGCGCAGGCCTGCCGACACGAATGTGTTGGTGTCCTTGATGCGGTACACGAAGTTTGAGCGGCCCTGTATCATGCCCTGGTTGACGAGTTTACGGAATGGTTCGGGCTCGCATACTTTGCCGAGGTCGTAGAGGAATTTGTTCCAGAAACGTGAATAAATCAGGTGTCCGGTGGCGTGTTCGGTGCCTCCTACGTATAGGTCGACCTGGCGCCAGTAATTGTTGGCTTCGGGCGAAACCAGTGCGTCTTCATTGCGGGGATCCATGTAGCGGAGGTAGTATGCCGATGAGCCGGCGAATCCGGGCATGGTGTTGAGTTCCAGGGGATATCCTTCGGTGGTAGCCCAGTTTTTGGCGCGTCCCAGGGGCGGTTCGCCGGTCTCGGTGGGGAGATATTTGTCGATTTCGGGGAGCTGCAGGGGGAGGCTTTCCAAGGGGAGCACATGGGGCACTCCATCCTTATAATATACAGGGAACGGTTCTCCCCAGTAGCGCTGACGCGAGAATATGGCGTCGCGCAGGCGGTAGTTTACCTTAACGCGGCCTATGCCCTTCTCTTCGATGAATTTTTTGGTGCGGGCGATTGCTTCCTTCACTTCGAGACCGTTAAGGTTGAGTTCGGGACCTTCGGAGTTGATCATGCGACCCTCTTTGGCGTCGAAGCTCTCCTGCGACACGTCGGCACCCTCGATGAGGGGAACAACTGGGAGGTCGAAATGACGGGCGAAAGCGTAGTCGCGCGAGTCGTGTGCGGGTACGGCCATGATGGCGCCCGTGCCGTATCCGGCGAGCACATAGTCACTTACCCACACCGGTATCTTCTTGCCTGACAGGGGGTTGATGGCGTAGGCACCGGTGAAAACGCCCGAAACCTTCTTGTCCATGAGGCGCTCGCGTTCGGTCTTGCGCTTCACTTCTTCGCGATAGGCTTCGACGGCAGCACGTTGGCCGTCGGTGGTGATAAGGTCTACATACTTGCTCTCGGGTGCAAGCACCATGAAAGTCACGCCGAAGACGGTGTCGGCGCGGGTGGTGAAGATGGTCATCTCAACGTCGGATCCGTCGATGCGGAATTGCATCTCGGCGCCTTCTGAGCGGCCTATCCAGTTGCGCTGTGTCTCTTTTATTGATTCCGACCACTGGAGGGTGTCGAGGTCGTCGAGCAGGCGCGGGGCGTATGCGCTCACGCGCAGGCACCACTGATACATCACCTTCTGCTCCACGGGGTAACCGCCGCGCACCGACACGCCTTCGCTCACCTCGTCGTTGGCCAGCACTGTGCCGAGTTTCGGACACCAGTTTACCATCGAGTTGCCTAAGTAGGCTATGCGGTAGTTCATCAGCACGTCGGATTTCTCTTTTTCCGACATGGCTTTCCACTCGTCGGCGGTAAAGTTAAGATGCTTGCTTTCAGCGGCGTTGATGCCCTGCGAACCGCGTGCCTCGAAGTTTTCAACAAGTTTTTCAACAGGCTGTGCTTTCTGCAGGGCAGTGTCGTAATAGTGGTTGAACATCTCGATGAAAGCCCACTGAGTCCACTTGTAATACCCGGGGTCGCAGGTGCGTATCTCGCGGCTCCAGTCGTAGCAGAAGCCTATGCGGTCGAGCTGCGATCGGTAGCGTGCGATGTTCTCGGTGGTGGTCTTTTCGGGATGCTGGCCGGTCTGGATGGCGTACTGTTCGGCGGGGAGGCCGTAAGCGTCGTAACCCATTGGGTGAAGCACGTTGAAGCCGCGCTGACGTTTGTAGCGGGCGAAGATGTCAGAGGCAATGTAGCCCAGGGGATGCCCTACATGCAGGCCTGCTCCCGAAGGGTAGGGGAACATATCGAGCACATAGAATTTGGGCTTCTCGCGGTCGACTTTTACCTGATAGGTGCTGTCGTCCTTCCAGCGCTGCTGCCAGCGCTTCTCAATATCTTTATGATTGTATTCCACTGGTGTATATATTTATAGTTACGAAAGTGAGAGCATCCGCTCGATGGGGCGCACGGCGCGTGCGGCGATGTCGGGGTCGACTTCGATGGCCGGTGCGAGGTCACGCAGGCAGTTGCGGAGCTTCTCCATGGTGTTGAGTTTCATGAACGAGCAGTCGTTGCAGGCGCAACCGGCTTCGTCGGGCGGCGCGGGAATGAACTCCTTGCCGGGACACTCCTTGCGCATCTGATGCAGGATGCCGCTCTCGGTCACCACTATGAAGCGGGCGGCATCGGATGCCTTGGCATATTCGAGCAGGGCCTTGGTGGAGCCAACTTTGTCGGCCAAGAGCTGGATAGGCTTCTTACATTCGGGGTGAACCAGCACCGGGGCATCGGGATACCGGCGCTTCAGCTCCATGAGCTTCTCGAGCGAGAACTGCTCGTGTACATGGCAGGCGCCGTCCCACAGCAGCATCTGTCGGCCGGTAACCGAGTTGATATAGTTGCCGAGGTTGCGGTCGGGGCCGAATATAATCCTGGCGTCGGCGGGGAGGGAGTCAACCACCTTGCGGGCGTTTGACGAGGTGACCACCACATCGGTCAGGGCCTTCACGGCCGCCGAAGTGTTGACGTAGCTCACCACCGTGTAGCCGGGATGCGCCTTGACGAAGGCTTCGAACTCGTCGGCCGGACATGAGTCGGCCAGCGAGCAACCGGCCTCGGGGTCGGGCACCAGCACAGTCTTGTCGGGACAGAGAATCTTGGCCGTCTCACCCATGAAATGCACCCCGCAGAGCACAATCACCTTGTTGGGGAGTTTGCGGGCAATCTGAGCCAGCGCCAACGAATCGCCGATAAAGTCGGCGATATCCTGTATTTCACCCTTCTGGTAGTAATGGGCTAAAATCACGGCATCACGCTCCTTCTTCAGGCGCAGAATTTCGTCGCGGAGTGAGTTATCAACAACCATTTTTTAATTTTTATTTATTTCTTTATGAAGAAGAAAATTTTTTTAATTTCAGAAAATTCCTTCAATAATAATAAGGGGTGTGGAAATGTGGTAAAACTTTTCGGCCGAAAACTTGCAAAACCGGGTTATTAAAGTATTTCAGCAGGTTATGCCCATATTCTCCACAGGCACTTTAAATGAAAATCAGTTGTTTGGGTGGATTATCAACACCCTGTTAACAACTTGCAAAGTTAGTAACTTTCTGCCAAACAGCCTACTGATAACTCCGGAAAAGCGCGTTAATAACCTTGTGAAATCTTTATTTCCTGAAATTTGGATTGGAGCGACTCTTGTATATACACCCCCCGGAGGACGAAATGCAAGTTTTTCGTCCACTTTTTGCTAAATACTTTTTCGGGGTTATTCCACACAGTTTTCCACCGCCGGTGTGGAAAGCGGCGGTGGCGGTCAGAGGAGGCAGTCGAGGTATTTTCTTACCAGAGTGACGGCGTCGTCCATCGACAGCCGCGAGGAGTTGAAACAGAGGTCGTAGGTGGCGGCGTCGCCCCATTTGCGATCGGTATAGAAGTTGTAATATTCGGCGCGGAGTCGGTTGGTCTTCTCGGCAAGCTGGCGCGCGGCTTTCTCGTTTTTGCAGTCGCCGCGGTCCATGATGCGGCGCACGCAGTCGTCGGGATTGGCGTGGATAAAGAGGCTCAGCACCCGGGCATTGGGGTGGTCGCGCAGCACATAGTCGGCCGTACGCCCTACAATCACGCAGTTGCCTTTGTAGGCCAAAGAGCGTATCAGGTCTGACATATCGCGCTGAATAGATTCGTCGGAAATAGAAGAGGGCATATACCAGGGCATCGGGTTATAGCCGATGTTCAGCGCCATAGAGCCCGACACATACGAGGGGAACCGCTCGTCGCTGCGCTCGAAGAACGATACATCCATGCCGGCGCGCCGCGCGGCTTCCATCAGCAGCCGTTTGTCGTAAAATTCGTAACCGAGAGCTTCGGCCAGGCGTTGGCCAAATTCGCGTCCTCCGGAGCCGAACTGGCGTCCGACGGTGATTATGGTATTTTTTTCGTTCTTCATGGGGAGGGGTTAAAATATATGAGGGGTTAGAGGATATTTTTCAGTGTGAAAGCTCGGCGAACATGGCCATATCGTCTTCGGGGGAATTGCCCGGGGTGGTGAGCATATCGCCGATCATCACGCCGTTTACGCCGCCGGTGAGCATCCGTTCAGTGGCCTTTTTCGACAGGCGCGCGCGGCCACCGGCAAAGCGTATCACCAGGTCGGGGGCCACTAAGCGCATCAGTGCCGCCGAGATGATAGCCTCGCGTTCGCCAAGGAGAGGCTGATTCTCCAACGGTGTGCCGGGGATAGGATTCAGCAGGTTCAGCGGCAGCGACACGGCACCGGCGCGGCGTGCCTCGTCGGCCAGTTCCACGCGCTGGCGCATGGTTTCGCCCATGCCGATGATGCCTCCCGAGCATACCTCCATGCCCACCTCGCGGGCCAGGGCTATGGTGCGGAGTTTGTCGGCCCGGGTATGGGTGGTGCAGAGTTCGCCGAACTTCGATTCGGCCGTTTCGAGGTTGCAGTGGTAGCGTCGCACGCCCGCGTCGTAGAGCGCCTGCAGCTCGTCGCGGCCGAGCAGGCCCATCGATGCGCAGAGCTGCACCTCGGGGGCTTCGCGGCGTGCCTTTTCGGCCATGGAGCAGAACACCCGGATGTCTTTGAGGGGTACCTTGCGGCCCGAGCACACCATCGAATAGCGCTGCACGCCGCGACGCCGGCAGTCGTCGAGACCGCGGCTGAAAGCCTCGTCGCTGCAGAAGCGATATTCTTCGCAGCCGGTGTGGTGTTTGTGCGACTGTGAGCACCAGCGGCAGTCCTCGGAGCAGCGTCCCGAGCGCGCGTTGATTATAGAGCAGGTCTCGATGGCGCGGCTGCATCGCGCGGCGGCCACACGCCCGGCAGTGTCGCACAGGAGGTCGACATCCCTGTCGCCGTCGAGACTCTCGTAGAGGGTCATCACTTGGTCGATTTCGGTGGGGATGCCCTTGAGCGCTCTCTCCTCGATTTTTTTCAGCAATTCAATATCCATGATGTGCGTATTTTACTGCAAATATAAAGAAAAAATTTCAAGTCAGGGCCGGTTGGCGGCTCAGGCGGTTCATCCCGTGGAACTGATGCCAAATCATCAGGGCCGTAACCGCTGTGGCCAGGATGTCGGAGACATAGAATGTGCTCCATATCCCGTCGAGCCCCATATACCGCGGAAGCAGGTACAGCAGCGGAATCAAGAACAGCACCTGACGCGTCAGACTCAGGAAAATCGACGAACCGATGCGGCCGATGGCCTGGAAATAGGTGGTGGCAATTATCTGGAAACCAACTACAAAGAACATCCTCATGGCAGTCGACAGCGCGTGGGCCGTGAATGCTGTCAGGTGGTCGTTGCTTACGAACGCACGCGCTATCAGCTCCGGGACGAACTCGCCGCCGGCCCATCCGACGGTGGTGATGGCTGTGGCCGCCACCGTGGCGATGGCGAACGTGCGTTTGGCGCGGTCGTATCTGCCGGCGCCGTAGTTATATCCCACAATCGGCTGCATACCCTGGCAGATGCCTAATACTATGCAGCAGATTACGGTGGTGTATGTAACGAAAATTCCGGCGGCGGCTATGGCCTCCACACCGCCGAATTCCAGCAGTTTCCTGTTGATAAGTATGTTGATGGCGCACGAAGCCACATTAATAATAAAGGGGGCTGCGCCGATGCCGATTACGCCCCACATCAGGCGCCAGTCGATGCGGTAGATGCCGCGGCGGAAGGTAACCGGGCCGTTTTTGGCGCTGAAGAAGTGCGCCATTACGAACACCATTGATACCGCCATGGCGATATCCGTAGCTATTGCCGCTCCCTTGATGCCAAGCCGCAACACGTAGATGAACAGAGGCGACAATATGATGTTGAGCCCCGCGCCGATAAACATGGTCACCATCGCACGCGTGGGGAAACCCGAGGCGCGCATCACATTGTTGAAAGAGAAGGTTAGGTTGGAGAGCATCAGCCCCGGCAGTATGTACATCATGAAGTCGCGGGCGTAGGGCATAGTCACCTCGTTGGCGCCGAACAGCCGCAGAATCGGATTCATCAGCAGCGCGAACAGCCCGATGTAGATAAAGCCGATTACCAAGGTGAAAACCAGCGAGTTGCCTAATACGCGCCGGGCCGTGTCCTCACGCCGTGCGCCAAGGAACAGGCTCACGCGGGCCGATGCTCCGGCGCCGATAAGCACACCTAAGGCCGTGGCGATATTCATTACCGGGAAAGTGATAGCCAGCCCGGCGATAGCATCCGGACCTACGACCTGACCGATGAAAATTCGGTCGACAACATTATACATCTGCATCACCACCATGCCCGCCACCGCCGGAAGGGAGTATTTCCACAGAAGCCGTCCTATCGGCATGGCCGACAGCTCGTTAAGGTTTTGCCTGTCTTCGTTGTTCATTTTGTCCGCTTACATCGTCCCGCAAAGTTACAAATTTTTCGCCAATCACGGGCGTTGCCAGGTGCTCCGGCTACTCTCGGACGCGATTTATCGCGTCTCTACAACCGGGAGCGCCATAAAACACGTTAAAACGCCTCCGAGGGAGTTAAAACACCTGAAACGGAAGAGTAAATGGGGCGGGGAGAATAATGGGCGATGGAGATAATCGGCGGATAATCGGCGATAAATATATAATATAATGTGTGGGGGGGTGGGAAAATTGGTGGGAAAAAATTTTTTTGTTACCTTTGTGGCTTGAATTAACGACAACCGATTTTTAATGACGAAGAACGTGGAAACCAAGTATATCTTCGTAACAGGCGGCGTGGTTTCGTCGCTTGGCAAAGGAATCATCTCATCGTCGGTAGCGTGCCTTCTGAAGGCCCGCGGATACCGGGTCACCATCCAGAAATTCGACCCCTATATCAACGTCGACCCCGGAACGCTAAACCCCTATGAGCACGGCGAATGCTACGTGACGGTCGACGGCCATGAAGCCGACCTTGATTTAGGACACTACGAGCGCTTCACCAATGTGCGCACCACGCGCGCCAACAACATCACCTCGGGACGCATCTACCAGAGCGTCATCAACAAGGAGCGCCGCGGCGATTACTTGGGAAAGACGGTGCAGATTGTGCCCCACGTTACTGACGAAATCAAGAATGCCGTCAAGGCTCTTGGACATACCGGCGACTATGACTACATCATTACTGAAATCGGAGGCGTTGTGGGCGACATCGAGTCGCTCCCCTTCCTGGAGGCTGTGCGACAGCTGCGCTGGGAGTTGGGCCACAACAGTCTGTGCATACACCTGACGTATGTGCCGTTTATCGCCGCCGCCAAGGAGCTCAAGACCAAACCGACCCAGCATTCGGTGAAGAAACTTCAGGAACTCGGCATCCAGCCCGATGTGCTGGTGCTCCGTACCGAACACGATATCACTCAGGAAGTGCGCCGCAAAATCGCCCTCTTCTGCAACGTATCGCCCGACGCCGTGGTGCAGAGCCAGGATGTCCCCTCGATCTACGAAGTGCCCCTGAATATGCACGCCCAGCATCTCGACGAGATTGTGCTGCGCCTGACGGGCGTCACCCCCGAGGGGGAGCCCCACATGGAGCGCTGGATGACCTTCGTCGACAAAATCCGCCACTCCACCGAGACCGTCACCATCGGTCTGGTGGGCAAGTATGTCGAGCTGCAGGACGCCTACAAATCGATCGACGAGTCGCTCTTCCAGGCCGCCACTTACGCCGACCACAAGGTGAAGGTGAAGTATATCCACTCCGAGAAGCTCACCGAGGCCGACGTCGACGAGAAATTGCGCGACATGGACGGCATAATCATCGCTCCGGGCTTCGGCCAGCGCGGCATCGAGGGTAAGTTCGTGGCCCTGAAATGGGCGCGCGAGCACGATGTGCCCACCTTCGGCATCTGCCTGGGCATGCAGTGTATGGTCATAGAGTTCGCCCGCAACGTGCTCGGCCTCCCCGAGGCCAACTCCACCGAGATGAACCCCTCTACCCCCGACAATGTCATCGACCTGATGGAGGAGCAGAAGAGCATCTCGAACATGGGAGGCACCATGCGCCTTGGCGCCTACGACTGCGAGCTCCAGCCCGATTCGCTGGCCGCACGCGCCTACGGTAAAACCTTGGTGAGCGAGCGTCACCGACACCGCTTCGAGTTCAACGGCGCCTACCGCGAGCGCTTCGAGCAGGCCGGCATGAAGTGCGTGGGCCGCAACCCCAAGACCCACCTCGTTGAAGTAGTGGAGATTCCGGGCAAGCGTTGGTTCCTCGGCACGCAGTATCACCCCGAATACTCGTCGACA
Organism: uncultured Muribaculaceae bacterium; assembly: GCA_945931475.1. Lineage (GTDB taxonomy): Bacteria > Bacteroidota > Bacteroidia > Bacteroidales > Muribaculaceae > UBA7173. The sequence goes on from CAMEPD010000047.1 coordinate 10,721, forward strand.
GTGCTCGAGCCCAGCCCGTTGTTCGTGTCGTTTGTCAACGCAGCCATCGAATACAAGAACAACAAACACAAAAGCTAACATACCACATCATTATAATTCAGGCTCCGCTCCCCGCGGGGGTGGGGTGCCTCAAATTACAAACATCTGATGGATAAGAATACAACACTGGGCATGGTGCTCATGGGCGTAGTGATTTTCGGTTTCCTCATGTTCAACAAGGGAAATGATGAACGCGCAAAGGAGCAGCAGCAGGCAGAAGAGGCCGAAACGGCCCAAAAGCAGCAGGAAAGCCTCCGCGTCGACACCATTTCGGCTCAGGAAGTAGCCGCTTACCCGGCCATCATGGCGCAGCTCGGCGCTTCGGCCGACTCGGCCGGCGTGGCTACGCATCACTATGCCACCGAAACCGTTGACCTCAGCTACGACGGCACAGCCATCAGCGGCACCGTGGCCGCCGGCGACACCGTACTGCCGTACGACGATGTGATTCACTCGCGCTATACCGACCGCGTTACCCCGGCGATGCGCAACACCGCCGTCGATAACCTGCGCACCGCCATGAGCGACGCACAGCGCTACGGCGGATTCGCCCGCTACCTGGCCGGCAACGACACAACCGTAATGCTCAAAAACGACGTGATGGAGCTGCAGATTGCCGCCAAGGGTGGCCGCATAGCCCGTTCCACGCTCACCAAATACTTCACCTACCTTCCCGACAAGAAGAACACGGCCATAATCGATACGGCCCGTGTGGATATCTGCCGCCCGGAGGATTCGGGCTACAGCTTCGTGCTCACCTCGGCCACCAACCGCTTCGACACCGGCGATTTCTACTTCACCCCCGAGGTAATCAACGACTCCACCGTTATGATGAAGCTCGACCTGGGCAACGGCACCTCCTGGGGCCTGCGATACACCCTCCCCAAGGGCTCGTACGTGGTGAAGATGGAGGTAGTGCAGAAGAACATGGCCAAGATTATCCCGCCGTCGGTAGCCTCGGCCGACTTCGTATGGCACCAGAAGATGCAGCGCAACGAGCGCGGACGTACCTTCGAGGAGCGCAACTCAGGCCTGTGGTACAAGTTCTTGGGCGATTCGCCCGACGACCTCGCAGCTATGGGCGACAAGGAGAAGGATCTCGACCAGCGCCTGCGCTGGATTGCTTTCAAGAACCAGTTCTTCTCGACGGTGATGGTGCCCCGCGGCTCATTCACGGCCGCCGAAGTGGCTTCGTGCGACTATAAGGATGACCCGGCCAACAGCGGATACCTCAAGGACCTCTACGCCAAGGCTACACTCGACTATAAGTCGACCGACGAGATTCCCGTGACCATCGACGTGTTCATGGGCCCGAACTATTACCCGCTGCTCGACCGCCTCGACTCGGAGCTTAAGGTCAGCAAGGATGACTCCGACCTCGACCTCACGCGACTCATCCCCCTGGGCTGGCCGATCTTCCGCTGGATCAACACCCTGATTATCATTCCGGTATTCACCTTCCTGAGCGGATTCATCAGCTCGTATGGCATCATCATCCTGCTGCTGACCATCTTCATCAAGATTATCCTCTTCCCCTTCACTTACAAGAGCTATATGTCGCAGGCCAAAATGCGCGTATTGGCTCCTGAAATCAAGGAGATTAACGATAAATATCCCGGCCAGGAGAACGCCATGAAGCGCCAGCAGGAGACCATGGCCCTATACTCGCGCGCCGGCGCAAGCCCCCTGTCGGGCTGCCTGCCGATGCTGCTGCAGATGCCTATCCTCATAGCGATGTTCTCCTTCTTCCCGTCGGCTATCGAGCTGAGGGGCCAGTCGTTCCTCTGGGCCAAGGACCTCGCCGCCCCGGATGTGATTTTCACCCTCCCCTTCTCGATACCCTGGTACGGTAACCACGTAAGCCTCTTCTGCCTGCTGATGACCGTCACCAATATCGTCTACACGCGCCTGAACATGGCCAACCAGCCCTCGTCGTCGAGTATGCCGGCCATGAAGTGGATGATGTACCTCATGCCGCTGATGTTCCTCTTCTTCTTCAACGACTACGCATCGGGTCTGAGCTACTACTACTTCCTGTCGTTGCTCATCACCATCCTGCAGACCTACATCTTCCGCTGGGTGGTCGACGAGAAGAAAATCCGCGCACGCATGGCCGAGAACGCCAAGAAACCGAAGAAGAAATCGGGCTTCATGGCACGCCTCGAAGAGATGCAGCGCCAGCAGCAGGCGATGTTAAAGGAGCAACAGAAAAAAGGTAATAAGCGTCGCTAAATAGATGAGAGTCAAGCCGAAAAAAGCCCTCGGGCAGCACTTCCTGGCCGACGAACGGGTGGCACAGCGCATCGCCGCCACCCTCGACGCCTGGCGTGGCACACCTGTCATAGAGGTGGGCCCCGGCATGGGTGCGCTTACACGCTGGCTCCTCGAAGACGGCCACGACGTCACTGTGGTGGAGATTGACCCCGAAAGCGTGGAGTATCTGCGCCGCAATTTCCCAGGGCTCGACGGCTGTATCCTCGAAACTGACTTTCTGACACTTGACCTCGACCGGGTGTTCGCCGGACGCCACTTCTGTGTCACCGGCAACTACCCCTACAACATATCCTCGCAGATATTCTTCCACATCCTCGACTACCGCGACCACTGTGTGTGCTGCACCGGAATGCTGCAGCGCGAAGTGGCCGAACGACTGGCCGCCCGCGAGGGCACAAAAGCCCGAGGTATCCTGTCGGTGCTGCTCCAGGCGTGGTACGATGTGGAGTACCTTTTCACCGTCGACGAGGGGGTGTTCATCCCCCCGCCAAAGGTGAAATCGGGCGTCATACGCATGGTGCGCAACGATGTCCGCGACCTCGGCTGCGACGAGCGCACCTTCCGGACGGTAGTGAAAACCACCTTCGGTCAGCGACGCAAAACAATCCGCAACTCGCTGCGCCCGCTGCTCCCGCCGGGAGCTCCGCTGCCCGATTCGCCTCTGATGGCCATGCGGCCCGAGCAGCTGTCGGTGCAGCAGTTCATTGAGCTTACAAACCTTGTGACACAATGCCGTAATACAATGCCGCAATGAAGGAATTTGACGAAAAAGATCTCGAAGATATTCGGCAGATATGCGACCGCCACGACACGGAGGCCGCACGCAAGGTGCTCGACACGCTCCACCCGGCCGACATTGCCGAACTATACAACGACCTCGACCTGGAGGAGGCCGAATTCCTCTACCATCTTCTCGACGGTGACAAGGCCGCCGACGTGCTCATGGAGCTCGACGAGGACGACCGTAAGAAGCTCCTCGACGGCATGGAGCCCGAGGATATCGCCCGTCAGTACATCGACCACCTCGACACCGACGACGCCGTAGACCTTATCCAGGACCTAGACGAGGAGGACCGCGACGAGGTGCTCTCGCACATCGACGACGTGGAACAGGCCGGCGACATCATCGACCTGCTGAAGTACGGCGAGGACACCGCCGGCGGTCTGATGGGTACCGAGATGCTCGTGGTAAACGAAAACTGGTCGATGCCCGAGTGCATCAAGCAGCTGCGTATGCAGGCCGAGGATATGGACGAGGTCTACAACGTGTATGTCGTTGACAATGACGACCGTCTGCGCGGCACACTCCCGCTGAAGGAGCTAATAACCCACCCGTCGGTCTCCAAAATCAAGAACGTGATGGAGATCGATCCCCCATCGGTAAAGACCGACACGCCGCTCGACGACGTGGCCATCGACTTCGAGAAATACGACCTTGTGGCAATGCCTGTCGTCGACTCGATCGGGCGCCTGGTGGGCCATATCACCGTCGACGACGTCATGGACCGTGTGCGCGAATCATCGGAACGCGACTATCAGTTGGCATCGGGTCTCTCGCAGGACATCGAATCGAACGACACACTCTGGCAGCAGACCCGGGCGCGCCTGCCCTGGCTTCTGATCGGTATCGCCGGCGGTATCGGCAACTCGCTGATTCTCGGCAACTTCGAGAGCGGTTTCGCCACCAACCCTGCAATGGCGCTCTTCATCCCCATGATAGGCGGCACGGGCGGTAACGTCGGCATCCAGTCGTCGGCCATCGTGGTGCAGGGCCTCGCCAACGGCTCGCTCGACCTCAAGGACACCGGGCGGCAGCTCTTCAAGGAGATGGGAGTAGGCTTCATCAACGGTCTGATCATATCGCTCATAGTTTTCCTCTATAACTGCTTCTCGCTCAATCCGTTGAATCCCACCACCATAGCCGTGTCGTGCTCGCTCATGGCCGTGGTGCTCTTCGCCTCGGTGTTCGGCACATTCGTGCCGCTGACGCTCGAACGCTTCAAAATCGACCCGGCGCTCGCAACCGGTCCCTTCATTTCAATCACCAACGACATCATCGGTATGCTCATATATATGCTTATATCATCAGCCATGATGTCTGCACTCTCTTGATTTGTATATACTTACATACCTTAATATTCCGCTTTTCACCACCTTCTGGGGCCTGAGCCCCACGGAGTGGTACATAATATTCTTCATGCTGGCGGCCATGGCCGTGGCTGCCATAGCCATGCCTAAGGGGAACGGCCCCGCCGAAACCGGTTTCCTCACCGGCGAGCTCACCCTTGAACCCTCACCCGAGGGCGACAAACCGGCCGTAACCTTCGAATGCCGCGCCGACGGCGCCATCGTAATACGCCGCACGGGCCTTCCCGCCGGGCTTACCTCCGGGGCTACGGTGGCCCTCGCCGTAACCCGCGTAAAGTTCGACATCTCCATCGAGGAACGCATCACACCGGCCGACCCCCGGCACTCCTTCCCGGCCGACGCCGACCCGCGCCGGCACAATGCCCCGCAGTCGGCCTTGAGCGCCGTGCTTGATTCCGAGATAGTTACACCGGTCAATACCGCCATATTCGTGCTGCCCGGCCTCGCCGCCGAGCGCTATCACTTCAAATACAACTCCGATCCCACCTCCACATATTGCGCCCTCACATTCCGCAATACCCCCGGCCTGACGGCCACGCGCCCGCTTACCTGAACCTCCCCTTTGGAGTAGCGACCACGTTCTCCCCTTGTAGCGAAATTGGCAAAAATCACCCCGCCTCACACTTATTAGAGAAATTTTTCCTTAATTTTGATTTCTTAATTGGCGAAAGTCAAAAATTTTGCTAACTTTGCACTCTGAAAACATGGGCTCAGTCCATGCCTTTCTCCCCGCTCGCTAACTGAGTGTGGTTCACATCATTCGAACATTTTTTTGAACTTTCTTTTATATCATTTTTCACTATGACAAAAATTGGTATTAACGGTTTCGGCCGCATCGGCCGTTTCGTTTTCCGCGCTTCCACCAAACGTGACGACATCGAAGTTGTTGCCATCAACGACCTCCTCCCTGTAGACTACATGGCTTACATGCTCAAGTACGACACAATGCATGGCAAATTCGACGGTACCGTTGATTACGATATGGACAAATCGCTCCTCATCGTTAATGGCAAGGAAATCCGTGTTACCGCATGCCGCGACCCCAAAGAAATCGGTTGGGGTGCCGTTGGCGCTGAATATGTAGTTGAGTCGACCGGCCTCTTCCTCACAAAGGAAAAAGCTCAGGCTCACATCGAAGCCGGTGCAAAATACGTGGTTATGTCGGCTCCCTCGAAGGACGACACCCCCATGTTCGTTTGCGGCGTCAACAACGAAACATACGCAGGCCAGCAGTTCGTTTCGAACGCTTCCTGCACCACCAACTGCCTTGCTCCTATCGCCAAGGTCCTCAATGACAAATTCGGTATCGAGACCGGTCTTATGACCACCGTTCACTCCACTACCGCTACACAGAAGACCGTTGACGGTCCCTCGATGAAGGACTGGCGCGGTGGCCGTGCCGCTTCGGGCAACATCATCCCCTCGTCGACCGGCGCTGCAAAGGCTGTAGGTAAAGTTATCCCCGAACTCAACGGCAAACTTACCGGTATCTCGATGCGTGTCCCCACCCTCGACGTTTCTGTTGTTGACCTCACCGTCAACCTCAAGAAGGGTGCTACCAAAGAAGAGATTTGCGCCGCTATGAAAGAGGCTTCGGAAGGCGAACTCAAAGGCATCCTCGGCTACACCGAAGACGCTGTTGTTTCGTCGGACTTCCTCGGCGATACCCGCACCTCCATCTTCGACGCCAACGCCGGTGTATATCTGACCCCCAACTTCGTTAAAGTTGTTTCGTGGTACGATAACGAGATCGGTTACTCCAACAAGGTTCTCGACCTCATCGCCTGCATGAAGAAATACAACGGCTAATCAGCCCCCTTCTGTCAACCATAAAAAAGAGGATGTGTCATTTTTGGCACATCCTCTTTTTGCGCTATGGCGCATGGTGCGTGCGTACGCGGCGGCAACTGGAGAGAGTAGCCGAGCGCCGGCACAACTTTTTTAGAATGTTTTTCCTAATCACCTCCTTTGAGTGGCCGGCGCTCGGCGAGCGCTCGGCTACTACGTCGGCTACAACGATTTTTTGGGGGGATGAGAAACTGAGGCGCCGGGAAGCGTCTCAGTTCTGCGTTCTGTTGTAGGGTCGCGGCATGCCGCGGCCTACCCTCAAACGATTGAGTAACAGTATAATAT
>CAMEPD010000048.1 GCA_945931475.1 uncultured Muribaculaceae bacterium
CGAGGTATTCGTCGAGCATCTTCTTCTTGGGGAATGTGATGCCGTAGACGCGCACAAGCTGGTTGCGTTTCTCGTCGCCGCGCCAGTATGCGCCGGCGAGGCTCATTACCTTGGCGGCTTTGATTACTCCGGTCGAGGGGAGGTGCGGGCCGCGGCAGAGGTCGGTGAAGTTGCCTTGGGTGTATGTGGTGATATGGCCGTCCTCAAGCTCCGAGATGAGTTCGCACTTGTAGGTCTCGCCTCGGTCGCCGAACATTTTCAGGGCGTCGGCTTTGGAGATGTCGCGGCGCAGAATCTGCTCGTCGCTGCGTGCGAGTTCAATCATTTTGGCTTCGATGGCGGGGAAGTCGGCCGATGTTATGTTGTGGCCGTTGGGGTCGATGTCGTAATAGAAGCCATTTTCGATGGCCGGACCGATACCGAATTTCACACCGGGGAAAAGTTCCTGGAGGGCTTCGGCCAGCAGGTGGGCCGAGCTGTGCCAGAATGCATGCTTACCTTCGGGGTCATCCCACTTGAACAGCTGGATGGAAGCGTCTTCGCTGATAGGGCGTGTAAGGTCCCATTCCTGTTCGTTAACGGAAGCGGCAAGCACATCCCGCGCTAACTGGGGCGAGAGGCTGCGGGCGATTTCGAGGGGCGTTACGCCGGCCTCAAACTGTTTCACCGACTTGTCGGGAAAAGTAATGTTGATCATTGTAAGGTGATGTTTATCAAGAAATTGCCACAAACAACGTGGCAACCAACAACTTTTGTTTCGTCAGCCCTGAGGCGCCCCCATAGAGGGCGCCCGGGCAAAACGTGACTACAAAGGTACACATTATTATTATAATATACAAGTGATATAAATCGGCGGAAGGAATAATTTTTAATGGCCGGTAAAATATTTGCCTTTTTTATCAACCTTTTTCATAAGGGGTTGTTAATAGAATAAAAGCAATTGAAAATCACAAATCAACTATTTAGTTATGAAAAGAATCATTTTAATGTTGGCTGTCGTGCTTGGATGTATGACTGCTGTAGCTCAGAAACTCGACAAGAATGAAATGAAACAGCTTCAGGCATTTCTGGCCCAACCTGCCGAACAGAGTGGCACAAATGCACAGGCTCTCGGGATTTCCGATTTGAAGAATGCTGCTTCATGGGAGGGCGTTACCGTTGCCGACGGCCACGTTACCGCCATTGAATGGAAGGACAAACACCTTGCCGGTTCGATGAATCTCTCCAATTTCTCCAACCTTGCAAAACTTGATGTTTCGCGAAACCGTATTACTGATCTTAACCTGTCGGGCGACGCCGCTCTTGCCGACCTCAATGCATCGCGCAACCGCCTCACCGCCATCAATCTCACCGGCTGCACCGGCCTCTACGTCGTTAAGATTTACAAGAACCGTCTCACCGATTTCTCGATAAGCGCCACACCGGCCATCAAGACCCTCAATGTTTCGAACAACTATCTGGTAGAACTCAATGTGGCCAACTCGGCTACCCTCGAAACCCTCAACTGCCAGGGCAATCACCTGGAGGTACTCAACGTCGATGACTGCACCAATCTGAAGAACCTCTACTGCGGTTACAACAAGATTACGTCGCTCAACCTTACCGGTGTCACCAACCTCAAGAACCTCAATATCGACGACAACGAAATCGACAACCTCATCCTCAGCGGTCTGCCTTCGCTCAGTTCGTTCATCTGCTCCGACAACAATATGCAGTCACTCGTGGTTCGCGATTGCAAATCGCTTCTCGACCTGGTTTGCTCCTACAACAACCTCACCAATCTCACCGTCGAGAATTGCCCGCAGCTCCTCTTCGTTGACTGCTGCTACAACGACCTTACACAGCTGACCCTGTCGAACCAGACTTTCCTGCAGCGTCTGCTCTGCAATAACAATCAGCTCACCATGCTCGATGTATCGTTTGACCCGGCTCTTACCTACATCAACTGCCGCTACAACATGATTGCCGACCTCCGCACTATCGGCGACAACTCGCTTTCGATGGTAGCCTGCCAGTGGAACTACTGATTCTCTCCGGTTTGGAAATGATAATATAACGATATGATTTATCCTTTATAGGCGGCGTGCCACGAACCGGCACGCCGCCTATATTGCGTCAGTGTCACGGGAAAGCCGGAAGCGGCCCATGATGAACGGAAAGTTCCGGGTGAGGGGAGAGGTGCGGATACAACAAAGGCCGTACAGGCATAACCGATTATGCTTGTACGGCCTTTGTGTCAGCTTTGCAATCAGGCTTTCTTAACGACGCGACGCTCTTTGATACGAGCCTTCTTGCCGGTAAGGCCACGCAGATAATAAAGCTTGGCGCGACGAACTTTACCGTACTTGTTCACTGTGATGGAATCGATGAACGGTGATTCGAGCGGGAAGATACGCTCTACGCCGATGTTGTCGGACATCTTGCGTACGGTGAAACGCTTTTTGGCGCCTTCGCCGTTGATGCGGATAACAACGCCACGGTACATCTGGATACGCTCCTTGTTACCTTCTTTGATGCGGTAAGCTACAGTGATAGTGTCGCCGGGGCCGAATTCAGGATGCTTCTTGTCGGTAGCAAATGCCTGTTCGGCTACTTTAATTAAATCCATTTTTCTAAAGCTTTAAAAAATGTAACAATAATCGCAATATACACGGGCAGCCTTGTCCCGTCAGAGATTACGAAATTCCGGCTGCAAAATTACTGAATTTCTACAGATTCACGAAATTTTCAGTGCAAAAATTGCGAATATTTTTGTATGTTGAGCGGAAATTTGTACCTTTGCAATGCTTTAGGGATGCCGGAGTGTGCTCCGGCCCTGAGGGAATGCGGTCGGAATCCGCAACAGTACCCGCTGCTGTGTTTCCCGTCCGGCTTCGGCCGGCAACTTGAAGCTTAAAGTCACTGGGCCCGCTCCCGGGAAGGCGCTTCAAGTGGGATCAGTCAGAATACCTGTCCCGAAGTTTTTATCACCTATGCCTGCGGGATGACGGGCGTGAACGGTTTTCCGGTTTTTTCCCGGAAAGGCAGCTTTCATGTTATCTGTTCCCGCAGTCAGGATTTTTTAATTGACCGGCGGGTTTTTTTACGCCTTGTCGCGAACCGAAAGGCGCTTCCGGCCGTGCCGTCGAAACCGTAAAATTTGCTATTATGAAAAAAACGTTACTTTTTGCTTCTGTAGCCGCGCTGGCAATAGCTGATGCCGCCGCCGTCAATCCTGATTTTACCCATGGTATGTTCATCGTCAACGAAGGCTCGTACGGGGCAAACGGTTACCTGAACTTCCTCGCCGAAGACGGCGAGATGTACTATAAGGTGTACAGCCAGGCCAATCCCGGCAAGACCCTCGGCATCACTACTGAATCGGGTTCGCTCTACGGCGACCGCCTCTTTCTGGTGAGCAAAGACAAAGGCAACGGACAGTTTGTGGCCGTGCTCGACGCAACCGATATGAAGCAGATAGCCGAAATTACCGAACTCCCCGGGTCGGGCACACAGGCCAATTACCTCTGTCCCGTAAGCGAAACCCTTGGTTTCCTCTCGACAAACAACGGCCTCTATCCGGTAAATCTCACCGACTACACCCTTGGTAACGCCCTCACTTACACGGGAATGAGCGAAGGCCCCTTCGGTTACAGCCTCCTTGCAGGCGGCAGGCTCTTCGTCATCAGCCAGCGCGACGGAGTGGCAGTGGTTGACGTAAAAAGCAGCACTGTCACCAATTTGCTCGATATCGATAAAGCCTATTCGCTTTCCCTCGGCGCCGACGGTATGATTTACACCGCCACCGGCAACGCCTCGGCCGAATTCGTGAAAATCGATCCCGCGACACTTACCACCGAAAATATCGACATCGACGCCACCGATGCCTGCGTGCCCGACCCGTGGTCGATGGCCTGGGTGATGTCGCCTTTCGCAGCCTCGAAAACCGGTAGAACCCTTTACTACGCCACCGCACCGTGGGGCTGCCGCAAAATCGGCAAGTACGACCTCTCCTCAGGCGAATACAATCCTGACTTTATTACGCTTCCCGAGGACCAGGAGCTGTACGGCCAGGGAATGACAGTCGACCCCTCGACCGGCAATATCGTAGTGATGACCGTAGAGTCGGGCTGGGGCGAACACTATCTCCAGAACTGGATCTATTTCTTTGCGCCCGACGGCACTCAGCTCACCGACAAGACAAAGCATCTCGATGAGTTCCTGTGGTTCCCGGCCATGGCCCTGTTTACCGGTAGTGCTACGGGCGCCATCGACGCCGTTGAGGCCGATGCCGACGCTCTCGCCGATGTCTATACGCCAAGCGGCATCCTCGTGAAACACGCTGCCACAGCCGACGATGTAAAGGCACTTCCGGCCGGAATTTACATCTACGGCCATAACAAAGTTATTGTTAAATAATTAATTAACCCGTTGCATGGGTTGATTGGTTTATGAGAAGAGATATATCTGCCCTGAGTCTCCTTGTTGTAGCCGGTCTGCTTGTGACCGGTTGCAACAAGGATGACATTATTACAGACGATTCGTCGAAGCGCCCCGAAATTTCGCTTGATAACGAATACGGTGTGTACACCGTGAAAGTCGGTAACGAACTCACCATCGCACCCGATTTCAAAAACTGCGACAATGCAGAAATTACCTGGGTGATGGATGACAAAGTCGTATGCCGCGACACTCGATACACAGCCATCTGGCCTGAACGTGGTGAATTCTATATCACCATCAATGCCAAAAATAGCTACGGTAGCGCCAGCGAGGATATCCGTGTGGATGTGCTCGACCTGGTGGCGCCTGTAATCTCATTGGCACTCCCCGAGGGGGGGCTCAGGGTGGAACAGGGCACGGAATATATCTTCGCTCCCGATATACAGCACAGCGATGAGCCGGGTTTTCGGATTGAATGGTTTGTTGATGACAATCTTGTCTCCACCGAGATGCAGTACACCTTCTCCAGTTCGGAAACAGGCACATTCAATATCAAAATTGTAGCCACCAACGACGACGGTACCGATGTCAAGGAGTTTCCCGTGCAGGTAATTCAGGCAGGCTCGGGAGGACAAATCTTCTTTCACGGGCCGTCGTATTATCAGCCGGAAACAACCCGCTACACCTTTGCCGGACGTCAGGTGGTATTCGCACCCGTTGTTACAGGCTTCACCAACCCCGAATTTCAATGGTGCGTCAACGGCGAGAAGTACCCCGGCACCTCCGCGATGTTCGTTTACACGCCCGAAACGCCCGGCGAGTATATTGTCACTGTAACTGCCTCGGAAACCGCGTCAGCCACGCCGCGGCGCCGCATCACGCGCAACATCGAGCGCGCCGGAGCAGGCGCATCGGCATCGTTGAAACTTATCTGCGTCGACGCAACCGAAGCTGACCGGCAGCGGAAACCCACCGGCGCCTCCTCGCCTTGGTCAGACAAGGTTTACGAGTTCCTGCCGGCACCCGGACAGTTTGTCGACGAGTTCCGCAAATGCGCCACCGAGCAGGCAGCCTGCGAGAAGGCACAGGAGAAACTTTCGCGCCACTCCTACGTTACACTCGGAGCATTCGGCGGTTATATCATTGTCGGCTTCGACCACAGCATTGCTGCCTCAGCGGGTTACGACTTCGCCGTAGAGGGGAATGCGTTTATCGCCGAAATAGGTTCGAGCAACGAGCCGGGAATCGTGTGGGTGATGCAGGATGTCAACGGCAACGGACTTCCCGACGACGAATGGTACGAACTGAAAGGGTGTGAATACACGGCCTCCACCACCCGTCGCAACACCATCACCACCTATTTCCGGCCGGCCGGCCCGGGGATGAATGTTGAATGGCGCGACGCCGATGGCACGACCGGCGCGGTGAACTTCCTTTCGGATTACTTTCCTGCGACGAGGGTATATTTCCCCACATGGCTCTCCGCATCGAGCTACACGCTCTACGGCACCCGAATACGCCCGAACAACACCTTCGTGAACGATGTGTACAGCAACAATCCCTACGCTTGGGGCTATGCCGACAACGTCGGTTCCGACGCCATCGACGGCGCATCGTTCGGCGAGACAGGGCAGTTTACCGGCTTCAGGATATCGAACGCTGTCATGGCCGACGGTCAACCCGTAGCGCTGAAATATATTGACTTCATAAAGGTGCAGTGCGGCGTTCAGGCCCAGTATCCCCGCATCGGGGAGGTGTCGACCGAAGTGCTGTCGTTCCGCGACCTGTCAATGTGAATTACTGAATGCGATTGAGATTCAAACATATAGCTATTGCCGGACTTCTCGCCGTCGCAACCGCCTCGTGTATGAAGTGGGACTACGGCAACGAAGAGGATTTCGACACGCGGGCATCGGGGCTGTTCATCATCAACGAAGGTAACTTTCAGTATGGCAATGCATCGTTGTCGTTCTACGACCCCGCAACCGGAACGGTAGAGAACAACATCTTTTACCGCGCCAATGGCATGAAGCTCGGCGATGTGGCGCAGTCAATGACTATCCGGGACAACAAGGCATGGATAGTGGTGAATCATTCACACGTAGTGTTCGCCATCAATCCCGACACCTACAAGGAGGTGGGCCGCATCGAGAATCTCACTTCGCCCCGTTACATCCATTTCATCAGCGACACCAAGGCTTACATCACACAGCTGTGGGACAACCGCATCTTCATCGTCGACCCTTCGCGCTACGAGATTACCGGTTACATTCAAGTCCCGGATATGGATATGGAGAACGGTTCGACCGAACAGATGGTACAGTTCGGCAGATACGTATTCGTAACCTGCTGTTCATACCAGAACCGCGTATTGAAAATCGACACTCAGACCGACCGGATTGTGGCCGAACTCACCGTCGGGCTACAGCCCAACTCCATCGTACTCGACCACAACAACAAGCTGTGGGTGCTCTGCGACGGCGGTTATGAGGGCTCACCGCAGGGCTTCGAGGCTCCCACCCTTCACCGAATCGACGCCGAAACCTTCACCGAAGAGCGTCGGTTCAGTTTCAAGAAAGGCTCAAACCCGGCCGAACTCAATATCGACGGTTCGGGTCTGAATATTTACTGGATAAACAATGACATCTGGAAGATGGCCGTAAACTCCGACCGTCTGCCGGTAAAACCCTTAATCCGCAACCGCTCGACCATCTTCTACGGACTGACGGTCAACCCGGTGAACGACGAGGTTTACGTGGCCGATGCCATTGACTATCAGCAGCAGGGGGTGATTTACCGCTATACGGCCGATGGCGAACAGGCCGATTCGTTTTATGCCGGAATAATCCCCGGCGCATTCTGCTGGAAATGATGATACGACGGTTGATGACATACATTGCAGTGCTTCTGTTTTCGGTGACGGTATCGAAGGCCGAAGCGGCCACACCGTCACGTTACCTCAACGAAGTGACTGTGACCGCACGCCGTCCGATGAAGGATATCGGCGTGACCAAAACAGTTTTCGACTCCACGATGCTGAAGGAGAATGTGGCCAACTCGATGGCTGATGTACTCGCCTATAACTCGTCGATTTTCGTCAAGAGCTACGGTCGTGCCACACTATCGACAGTCGCATTCCGCGGTACTTCACCGTCGCATACGCAGGTTACCTGGAACGGCATGAAAATCAATTCGCCCATGCTCGGCATGACCGACTTCTCGACCATCCCCTCATACTTTGTGGACGATGCTTCGCTGCTCCACGGCTCATCGTCGCTCAACGAAGCGGGTGGGGGACTCGGAGGTCTGGTGAAGCTCGCCACAATCCCCGATATGGCCGACGGTTTCAACGCCCGGTATATCCAGGGAATCGGGTCGTTCAAGACCTTCGACGAGTTCCTCCGGCTCACCTACGGCTCCGAACGCTGGCACCTCTCAACCCGTGTCGCATATTCCTCGTCGCCAAACGATTACAAGTATGTCAATCACGACAAAAAGTTGAATATCTACGACGACAACCATAATATCATTGGCCAGTATTATCCCACCGAACGCAACCGTTCGGGAGCGTACAAAGACCTCAACATCCTTCAGGAGGTGTATTTCAGCCCGTCGAGTCGCGAGCAACTATCGCTGAGCGCATGGTATACACATTCCAACCGCGAACTCCCCCTGCTCACCACCGATTACGGCGACGAAAAGGAGTTCGAGAACCGGCAGCGTGAGAACACCTTCCGCGGGGTCATCTCGTGGAGGCATACGCGCAGCAAATGGAGCAGCACCATCAACGGCGGATACATACACACCTGGATGGCATACGATTACCGACGCGATGTCGGCAACGGGGAGCTCGCATCGATGACACGCTCACGCTCGCTCGTCAACACCGTATACGGTCAGGCGAATGCAGATTTCAGCCCCTCGCGCAAATGGTTCTTCACCGCCGGTCTCTCGGCTCATCAGCATTTTGTGCGCAGTATCGACAAAAACATCATCACTACCGACGGCGATAACGCCCTCCTTGGATACGACAAAGCACGCATCGAACTCTCAGGTTCGGCGTCGGCCAAATGGCAACCCAACGAACGTTTCGGGGTGTCTGTCCTCTTCCTCGAAGATATGTACGGCACCCGCTGGTCACCGGTAATCCCCGCGCTGTTTGTCGACGGAATCATCACCCGAACAGGTAATATCTCATTCAGAGCATCAGTATCAAGAAACCATAAATTTCCGTCGCTCAACGACTTATATTTTCTTCCCGGCGGCAATCCGAACCTCCGGAGCGAGGATGGCGTCAATTACGACATCGGCCTGTCGTTCGATACCGGTTCGGGGGGCGCGTGGGGCCTTTCGGGCGGCGTCACATGGTTCGATTCATATATCAACAACTGGATAATATGGCTGCCGACCACCAAGGGATTCTTCTCACCGCGCAACATCCGCCAGGTACACGCCTACGGAGTCGAGGTGAAGGCCAATCTCACCGCACAACTCTGGAAAGGGTGGCTCTTCGACCTGAATGCATCGTATTCGCACACACCCTCGATCAACCGCGGTGACCCGATGTCGCCGGCCGACCGCTCCGTGGGGAAACAGCTCCCGTATGTGCCGCTCAACTCGGCGTCGTTCACAGGGCGTCTTTCATGGCGCGGATGGAGTTTCCTGTATAAATGGTGCTGGTATTCACGGCGTTACACCATGTCGAGCAACGACGTTGCCATCTCGGGCTATCTCCCCGACTACTTTATGAACAATATCTCGCTTGAGAAGGGGCTGTCGCTGCGGCCGCTTGACCTCTCGCTGAAATTCGCTGTCAACAACCTCTTCGACGAGGATTACCTTTCGGTGCTGGCACACCCAATGCCGGGCATCAACTTCGAATTCTTTATCGGTATCACTCCGAAATTCCATCATAAGAAAACTTCGGAGCTGAATTATTGAATATCAGATGAAAAAACATATATTATACATAATATTGCTTGCGCTCCTGACAGTCGGGTGCTCGGGCCGGTCGGGAAACGACGCCGTGGCGGATTTCACCGACACCGTCTATGCTCCCCGCTATGCCAAGGGGTACACCATGATGCGTCGGCCCGACCATGAGAGCATCCTTATCTCTGTAAGGAACGCCTGGCAGGGATGTGACACGGTTGCCTCGCAGGTTCTGATGCTGCGCGGTGGCGAACAGGCCCCGGCCGGATTCAGCGGAACAGTCATTGACGGTGACGCCAAGAGGATTGTCACCATGTCGTCGACCAACATCGCCATGCTCGACGCCGTGGGTGAGGTTGACCGTGTGGTCGGCGTCTCGGGGCTGCAATATATTACGAACCCAAAAATCACAGCGTGTCGCCCGGCTGATGTGGGATATGCCGAAAGCATTGATTACGAACGTATTCTGTCGCTGAAACCCGATCTTGTCATGATTTATGGTGTCGATGGCGAGAGTGCCATGGTCGGCAAACTTCGGGAGCTGGGGGTGCCCTACATCTACATCGGCGAGTATATGGAACAGTCACCCTTGGGGAAAGCCGAATGGGTGGTTCCCGTAGCCGCCATCGCAGGAAAATATCAGAAAGGGGTTGAGTTCTTCACGCCGATAGCCCGAAATTACGAAGCCCTCAAAGCCGAAGTAAAACAGATGGCCGGGACGAGCCCCAAAGTAATTGTCAACGCGCCCTATTCCGGTTCATGGTTCATGCCGACCCCCGACAGCTACTCGGGGCAATTAGTCACCGATGCCGGGGGCCAACTCCTCTACGACCCGAAATACAGCGGCGTGGCCGTTCCCGTCGAGATGGAGGCAGCCTGGCGAATGGCTTCGCAAGCCGATGTATGGATCAATCCCGGACAGGCGTCATCGCTTGACGAGGTACGGGCCATAGCTCCGAAATACACCGGGGTTGATGTACTCACACAGGGACGTGTATGGAACAACAACCGCATCTTTACCCCGGCTGGAGGTAACGACTACTTCGAATCGGGAGTAATACATCCCGACCGCGTACTCCGCGACCTCATCTCCATTTTCCACCCCGGCTTCACGCCTGACACCACATTTTATTATTATAAGAAACTTCAGTAATTGAAAACCCGCAACAGCATATTATTTCTCGTATTGGGCGCATTGGCCGTACTCCTGTTTCTGCTCGATCTTGCTGTCGGTTCGGTGAGTATCCCGGTGAGGCAGATTGTGGCCGCGCTCTTCGGCGGTGATTGCCCGGAGGATGTGTCGAACATAGTGCTTAACGTACGCCTTATCAAGGCCGTGGTGGCCCTCCTGGCCGGCGCTGCCTTAGGGGTCTGTGGCCTGCAGATGCAGACATTTTTCCGCAATCCCCTGGCCGGACCATACGTGCTCGGTATCAGTTCGGGCGCCTCATTGGGGGTTGCGCTGTATGTGCTGGGCGCGCCGATAGTAGGCCTTCCGGCGGTGTTCATGTCGTTGGGTGTGGCCGGAGCTGCATGGATTGGAGCCGCCCTGGTGCTTGTGCTGATAGCTGCTGTGAGCCACCGCGTCAAGGATATAATGGTGATACTGATATTAGGCATGATGTTCTCGTCGGGAATCGGGGCTGTGGTGCAGATTCTGCAGTATCTCAGTCGCGACGAGGCGTTGAAATCGTACGTCGTATGGACCATGGGCTCTCTCAGCGATGTAACCGGCGTGCAGATGTGGATACTCGTCCCGGCGGTCGTAGCTGGTCTCGTCATCTCGATAGGTACCATCAAACCGCTGAACTTGCTGCTGTTCGGGCCGGAATACGCACGCTCCATGGGGCTGAACGTCGGCCGTACACGCTCGCTGCTCTTCCTGACTGCCACACTTTTGGTCGGAACGGTAACGGCCTTCTGCGGCCCTATCGGATTCATCGGTCTGGCCATTCCGCACGTCACCCGTATGCTTACGGGGAACAGCGACCACCGCGTACTGATGCCGGCAACGATGCTATCGGGAGCCGCCATTTTGACAGCCTGCGACATCATATCAAAAGCGTTGGTACTCCCCGTCAACGCCATCACAGCCCTCCTGGGCATACCCATTGTGATGTGGGTAGTCCTCAAAAACAGTCGAACGTTCGCATCATGATAACCCTACTCAACTTCACAATAGGCTACGGACAGCGCATCCTGTTGCAGGATGTGAACGCCGAAATTGCCGACGGACGTCTCACGGCGCTGATCGGGCGCAACGGTACAGGTAAATCGACGCTGCTGCGCGCTATTGCCGGTATGAACCGGCAATATACCGGCGAGATTCTGATTAACGGGACTGCCATCGCGGCGATGTCGCACGAACAGATGGCACGGACCATATCCATAGTAACCACCGAACGGATACGCATCGGCGGCCTGAACTGTCGCGACGTGGTGGCGGCAGGACGGGCTCCGTATACCAACTGGATAGGACGACTGACCGCCGCCGACCGCCGGGCCGTCTACGAAGCCCTCGACGCCGTAGGGATGCGGGAGTATGCCGACCGAACCATTGACCGCATGAGTGATGGCGAATGCCAGCGGGTGATGATAGCCCGGGCCTTGGCTCAGGACACCCCGGTGATACTGCTCGACGAACCGACTTCGTTCCTGGATATGCCTACGCGTTACGAGCTGTGCACTCTCCTGCACGACCTCGCCGCGGGGAGCGGCAAGTGCATTCTGTTTTCTACCCATGAGCTCGACATAGCCCTGAACATCTGCGATTCGGTGGCCCTGATAGACCCGCCGGGACTGACCGTCCAACCTTCGGTAGAGATGGCCCGTTCGGAGCAGTTGCGCCGCCTGTTTTCCCTTCCCGGGAAGTCCACGGAATTCCTCTCAGGCATTATGTAATTAACAATGGCCCGGAACGGTAACGCTGTTCCGGGCCATTGTTTTGCTGAAATTCCGGGAAAATTACAGTAAGGAGTATGAGCGGCTGATGAAACGGGCAAGTTCGGCACCCTTCAACAGTCCGTTGCCCAGGAGCGCCAGGTCGATAAGCTGACGTACTACTGGCTGCGAGGCCGCGTATTCGGCTACTGTGTCATGCTCCTTCTTGCGCAGCGAGTCGACTTCCACTACCAGCGCATCGGCTTTGGTGCGGTCTTCGTCGGTTGCCTTGTCGCCGCGCAGGCCGGTGATTTCGGTATTCTTGGCGTTAATATCGTTCTCGATGGGCTCAACCTTAGAGTCGAGTTCCTTACCTGCATCGTCGCTGATGCGCGTGATAATCGGGTTGGAGGTGTTGACCACTACCGAATAGTTGTCGGGCATCTCGCCGTAGAAGCTCATGCCCGGCTGCATGGCGGCCATCTCCTTCATTCGGCGCATATACTCGTTTTGAGTGATTACCACCGGGGCATCATTGCTGCCGAGGGCCTCGAATGATACCAGGAAGGTAGTGTCCTTAACCTTGGGAAGCTGCGAGTCGAACAGTGTGGTGAGGATAGCGCGGCGGGTGGAGGTCAGGTCGGCCTCCTTACGGTCGCTCTTGGGGATAAGGTTGGAGAGTACATCGGAGTCTATGCGGGCGAAGCGGCATTTTTCGAGTTTGTTCTCCAGAAGTCCCACGAAATGGCTGTCGAGCTGGCCGTCGAGCACGAGCACACTGTATCCGCTTTCGGTAGCGTTCTGGATATAGCTGTACTGGGCAGTGGGGTCGGTGGTGTAGAGCCATACGATATTCCCCTCCTTGTCGGTCTGGTTTGGTTCGATGAGGGCCTTGTATTCGTCGATGGTGTAATATTTGCCTTCGGTGTCCTTGAGGAGGCAGAACTTCATGGCGGCGTCGCAGAACTTCTCATCGGTGAGCATACCGTATTCGATGAAGATGCGGATGTCGTCCCACTTCTGCTCGAAGTCGGTGCGGTCGTTGCGGAAAAGTTCGTCGAGACGTCCGGCTACCTTCTTGGTGATGTAGGTGGAAATTTTCTTGACGGCTGTGTCGCTCTGCAGGTATGAACGGCTGACATTCAGCGGGATGTCGGGTGAGTCAATGACGCCCTGAAGGAGCATCATGAATTCGGGCACGACCCCTTCGACCGAGTCGGTGACATACACCTGATTGCAGTACAGCTGGATGCGGTTTTTGGTAACCTCGAAATTGTTCTTGATTTTGGGAAAATAGAGGATACCGGTGAGGGTGAAGGGGTAGTCGACATTGAGGTGTATCCAGAAGAGGGGGTCGTCCTGACCCGGATAGAGCTCATGGTAGAAGTTGAGGTAATCCTTGTCGGTGAGTTCGGCGGGCTTTTTAGTCCAGGCCGGTTCGGTGTTGTTGATGATTTTGGGCCGGTCGGTGGTCACCATTTTGCCATCCTTCCACTCGGTCTCCATTCCCGACGTTACGGGTACGGGGAGGAAACGGCAGTATTTGCGTAGGAGGGTGTCGATGCGGCTCTGTTCAAGGAATTCCTTGTTGTCGTCGTCGATATATAGGATGATGTCGGTACCGCGCTGAGTCTTGTCGCAGGGCTCGAGGGTAAACTCGGGCGAACCGTCGCATACCCAGTGTACGGCCTCGGCACCCTCCTTGTACGAGAGGGTACGGATTTCAACCTTCTTGGCCACCATGAACGCCGAGTAGAAACCCAGACCGAAATGGCCGATGATGGTGTTGGCTGTGTCCTTGTATTTCTCCAGGAACTCCTCGGCGCCTGAGAAGGCTATCTGATTGATGTATTTTTCGACATCGTCGGCGGTCATGCCCACGCCGTGGTCAGAGACGGTGAGTGTGCCGGCCTCTTTGTCGACGGTGACGGTTACATTCATTTCGCCGAGGTCGCCCTTAAAGTCGCCGAACGACGACAGGGTTTTAAGCTTCTGTGTGGCGTCGACAGCGTTCGACACTAATTCGCGAAGAAATATTTCGTGGTCGCTGTAAAGAAATTTTTTGATAACCGGGAAGATGTTCTCGGTGGTTACTCCGATGGTTCCTTTCATATTGTCATTGATTTTGTTGTCATGAGTCAAAAGGGGGGCGTACTATGCCTCCCCACATTGATAACACATAACAAAAGAAATGCCAACCCCGCAGGGATGGCATTTCGGTATAAAGTTTGTTAAAAAGAACTGACAATATGTCAGAGACGGGAAGAAATCCTCGGGGTAGGGGCCCCGAAGCGCTAAAAAGGCTGCCGTAAGGGGTGGTAACAGAAGTCGGTATCTCTTAACCGTTATCGGGGGTGTCACCGTCGGTGATGGCTTTGGTGCCCTCTTCGATGGCCTTCTGACCCTCGGCGATTGATTTGATGTCGGGGTGGGTGACTTCGGTTGTTATCTTGTCAGTGTCCTTGTCGTACCCGACGCGGATGGTGTCGCCCGGCTTGAGTTCGGCATTCAGTATCAGTTCGGCCAGGGGGTCTTCGAGATATTTCTGAATGGCGCGCTTGAGGGGGCGTGCACCGTACTGCTGGTCGTAACCCTTGGTGGCGATATAATCCTTGGCTTCGGGTGTGATGTCAAGCGAGATTCCCTGCTGGCTGATGCGCCGGCGGAAGCCACGCAGCTCTATGTCGATGATGCTGAAGATGGCCTCGCGGCTGAGCTGATCGAACATCACGATGTCGTCGATTCGATTGAGGAATTCGGGCGCGAAAGCCTTGTTGAGAGCCTTCTGGATAACCGACTGCGAGTAATCGCGCTCCTTCTCGGCGTCGCGGGTGTTGAAGCCCACGCCGGCGCCGAAATCTTTGAGCTGGCGGGTGCCGATGTTGGAGGTGAGGATTATCAGGGTGTTCTTGAAGTCGACGCGACGGCCGAGCGAGTCGGTGAGGCGTCCCTCGTCTAGCACCTGAAGCAGCAGGTTGAACACATCGGGGTGAGCCTTCTCGATTTCGTCGAGAAGCACCACCGAGTAGGGACGGCGGCGAACCTTTTCGGTAAGCTGACCACCCTCCTCGTAGCCGACGTATCCCGGAGGTGCGCCCACGAGACGGCTCACGGTAAATTTCTCCATGTATTCGCTCATGTCGATGCGAATAAGAGCTTCCGTCGAATCGAACATATACTCAGAGAGTTTCTTGGCCAGATATGTCTTGCCCACACCGGTGGGACCCAGGAACATGAAGGTGCCGATGGGTTTGTTGGGGTCCTTCAGGCCGACACGGTTGCGGCGGATGGCGCGTACGATCTTCTCGATGGCGTCGTCCTGTCCGATGATTTCGGCTTTGAGTTTATCGCCCATCTCGCGCAGACGTGAGCCTTCAGCCTGAGCGATGCGCTGCACGGGCACACCGGTCATCATGGCTACTACTTCGGCCACCTTCTCTTCGTCAACTGTGACGCGGTCGTCCTGGAGCTGCCGCTCCCAGCGGGCGTTGGCGTCGGCGAGTTCCTGCTTGAGGGTCTGCTCGCGGTCACGGAATGATGCGGCTTTCTCGAAGTCCTGCGACTGGGCGGCCTGCAGTTTCTGCTGACCGGCCTGGGTAATCTCCTGCTCGAGGCGCTCAATCTCCTGCGGCACTACAATATTAGTGATATGTGCGCGCGAACCGGCTTCGTCGAGGGCGTCGATGGCCTTGTCGGGGAAGTTGCGGTCGCTCATGTAACGCTCGGTTAGGGTGACGCAGGCGCGGAGGGCATCGTCGGTGTAGGTGACATTGTGGTGATCCTGATATTTCTCTTTGATGTTTTTGAGAATTTGCAGGGTCTCTTCGGTCGAGGTGGGCTCGACCATCACCTTCTGGAAGCGGCGTTCGAGGGCACCGTCCTTCTCGATGTTCTTGCGGTACTCGTCGAGAGTGGTGGCACCTATGCACTGAATCTCGCCGCGGGCCAGGGCGGGTTTGAGGAGGTTGGCGGCATCCATGGTGCCGGCGGCATTGCCCGCGCCGACGATGGTGTGTAGCTCGTCGATGAAGAGAATCACGTCGGGGTTCTTCGACAGTTCGTTGAGTATGGCTTTGATGCGCTCCTCAAACTGACCCCGATATTTTGTGCCTGCCACAATCGAGGCCATGTCGAGCGACACGACGCGCTTGTTGAAGAGTATTCGCGATACCTTGCGCTGCACGATGCGGAGAGCAAGCCCCTCGACGATAGCCGATTTACCTACGCCGGGTTCGCCGATAAGCACCGGATTGTTTTTCTTGCGGCGGCTCAGAATCTGGGCCAGACGTTCGATTTCGGTTTCGCGGCCTGTAACGGGGTCAAGGCGACCGTCCTCGGCGGCACGGGTCATGTCGTTGCCGAATTTGTCGAGAGTTGGAGTGTCGCCCGTGCGGTCGCCGCGCACAGATGTGCGTCGCACGGCCTCGTCGCCCGAGCGGCTGTATGAGTCGCCCGAGCCGGCGCCCTCGTCGTCATCATCTTCGTCGTCGGTGTAACCGGCGCCTGCCTGAGGCTCCTCTTTGGGGTTGGAGATGAGCGACAGGAACGACGAATAGTCGATACCTGCCTGACGGAAGGGAACTATGAATTTCATACGCTGTATTTCCGGGTTATGCAGAATTGCCAGCAGCAGGTGCTCGGTGTCGACCGTGTTGCTGTGGAGCATACGGGCCTCGAGGACACTGAGTTTTACCAGCCGGTTGCTGAGGTCGCTTACTGAGATTTCACCGGCAATGGGTGCCGATGTGTCGTAGAGCGAGTCATCGAGTTCCTGACGGAGCTGAAATACCGACACGTTGCGCGATACCTTCTCAAGCAGAGAGAAGACGCGGCCGCCGGTATCGCCCAACAGCGCCAGAAACAGATGCTCGGGCCCGATGGTCGAATTGTTGTGCCTGATGGCCTCCTTTCGGCTCAGGTCAAGCACATTTTTAAGTTCCGTGGAGAAATTGATATCCATGTTTGTATTATCGTTGATTTTTTTGTATCGGATGTGATTTATGTGTCTG
>CAMEPD010000049.1 GCA_945931475.1 uncultured Muribaculaceae bacterium
ACCTGCGACCACCTGGTCCCAAACCAGGTGCGCTACCGGACTGCGCTACGCCCCGAGAAGAAACGGCTGTCGGCTCGGGCCGCGAGCCGTTTCTGTATGCAAAGTTAGCGATTATCGGCGAATCGTGCAAATTTTACACCTTAAGTATGATTAATGGCTTGTATACCAGTTTGATACTGTTCGAGATATCGCTGTGGGTATTACTTGTGATTTACTTGATGAGGTACTGCGACGAGATTGACTCGAAGTTGTGCACGCGACGGATGGTGTCGGCGAACATCTTGGCAACGGAGATGATTGTGGCCTTGGGGCAATTCTTGTTCAAGGGAATTGAATTGGTGAAAATCATCTCGCAGAGGGCGCAGTTCATCACGCGTTCGGTGGCGGGGTCGCTCATGATGGCGTGTGAGCAGAGTGCACGCACCGATTTGGCGCCGTTCTCCATCATGAGATTGGCTGCTTTGGTGATTGTGCCGGCGGTGTCGACCATGTCGTCGATAAGGACTACGTTCTTGTCTTTGACGTCGCCGATAACGGTCATGGTGGCCACCACGTTTGCTTTGGCGCGCTGCTTGTGGCAGAGTACCAGGGGCACGTTGAGGTATTTGGCGTAGGAGTTGGCTCGCTTTGCGCCGCCGACATCGGGGGTGGCGATCACCAGGTTGTCGAGGTGAAGGCTTTCGATGTAGGGGAGGAATACCGATGAGGCGTACAGGTGGTCGACGGGAACGTCGAAGAAGCCCTGAATCTGGTCGGCGTGCAAGTCCATGGTGATGACACGGTCAACGCCGGCTGCCGACAGCAGATTGCTGACGAGTTTTGCGGCGATGGATACACGGGGTTTGTCCTTGCGGTCCTGGCGAGCCCATCCGAAGTAGGGGATTACGGCAATTACTGATTTGGCTGAAGCACGTTTGGCGGCGTCAATCATCAGCAGAAGCTCCATGAGGTTGTCGCTGTTGGGAAATGTCGACTGAACGAGGTAAACTTCGCAGCCGCGGATCGATTCCTCATACGAAACTTCGAATTCGCCGTCGGCGAAGTGCTGGATGTTCATCGCACCGAGTTCGATACCGAGTTCTTTGCAGATTTCCTCGGCCATGTAGCGTGATTTTGTGCCGGAAAATACCTTGATAGGTGGAAGATTGGGATTCATTATCGAGGATTGGTTTTTGGATGTGCAAAGTTACTACTTATTTGCGGTTTTTCGACCCTTTTTGGCAGTATTTATTTCAGGAGAGGCGCTAACTTTTTCTTTGCCAGCTGTTTTCGAAGACCGTGCGGGAGCGTTTTTCGCGGCCGAAAATTTCCATAACGCGGCTCCCCACGGGGCCAGGCTCAGGGTAAAGGGTTTTTCGGCGCTCACTGTCTTGCGGGTTTTGCTTCCCGACAGGAGGTCGGTGGCGTCCTTGACTCCCTGACGGATGCCGTAGAGCCCCAGAGCCAGGTCGGGGAGGTTGATTTCCACGTTGCTGAATGCCTGGTCGGAGAAGTTTACGGCGATGAGAATCACGTCGTCGCCGTGGCGCCGCAGATATGCGTAATGGCGGTGTGGCGAGAACGACGGGTTGTTGAAGTTGACATACATCAGGTCGAAGAATTCGCCGTCGCAGAGGGCCGGTTCGGCGTTGAGCAGGTTGAGCACGTGGCGGTAAAGTCCGCGGAGTGCTTTCTCGCGGCGAAGCGATTTTCCGCCGTCGGCTTTACCGCCGTTGAACCAGCGCCGCACCGAACCGACCGACCAGTAGTCGAAGATGGTGGTGCGTCCGTCGTGGCCGCTGAAGCCTTCGGCGTCGTCGCCGCGTTCGCCCAGCTCCTGGCCGAAGTATATCATGAACGGGGCTTTGGAGATGGTGGAGCTGACGATGAGCGACGGCAGCACGCGGTTGGCGTCGCCGGCATACTCTTCGGAGGCGAAGCGCTGTTCGTCGTGATTCTCCAGGAAGTTGAGCATACGGTGTCCTATGCCGTCGATGCGCTGCCAGCAGTCGGTGATTTTGGCTGCCGAAACCTGGCTGCACTGTACGGCGCGAAGTGTGTCGTACAGGTTGACTTTATCATAAAGGTAGTCGAATCTGGCGCGGTCGAGGAACTCGCGATAGAGGTTAACGTCGTAAATCTCGGCGATGAATTTTATGTCAGGATAGGTGGCTTTGACCTGCGGGATGGCCCACTCCCAGAAGTCGACCGGCACCATGAACACCATGTCGCAGCGGAAGCAGTCGATGCCTTTGGCTGCCCAGTAGCGCAGGATGTGGAGCATTTTGAGCCATGTGGGGGGAATGGGGTCGAAATGGCAGGTGTGGTTGCCGTAATCCACGCCGTAGTTGAGTTTTACGGTCTCGTACCAGTCGTTGCGTGTGGGGAATGCGTTGAAGCAGTCATTGCCCGACGCTTTGGCCGGAAACTCCTCGTAACCGCTGATGGGGAACTGCGGCTCGAACTGCTGACGGCAGATATAGTAGAAGTTATTTTTCGGCGAGAAGAACATGGTGATGTCGTCGCCCTGGCCGAAGTCTTCGATGCCTTTGGGGGCTGCGTCGGAGTGGTAACGGCGCGCCACGTGGTTGGGCACGAAATCCATAATCACCTTCAGGCCGGCGTTATGGGTGCGGTCGACGAGCGCTTCGAACTCCTTCATGCGGTCGGGTACGCTCTCGGCCACATCGGGGTCGATGTCGTAGTAATCGCTGATGGCGTATGGCGAGCCGGCTTTGCCCTTGATGATGGTGGGATTGTCGGGGGTTATGCCGTAGGCCGAATAATCGGTGGCGTGGCCGTGTTCGATGACGCCGGTGTACCATACGTGGGTTGCGCCGAGGTCGCGTATCCGGTCGAGCACTTTGTCGGTGATGTCGTTGAGCTTGCCACAACCGTTCTGCTCGATGTCACCGTCGGGCACGCAGTTCCCGCAGGTGTTGGCGAACAGACGCGGCAGCATCTGGTAGATAACGGGTTTGAAATTATCAGTCTTTTTTACCATGGATGTTGTGAATGCGATAGTGGTTGGTCGGATGGCAACCGGCCTCTGCCGGGCTGCCTGTGGGAGGTGGTATCAGAGTTAGTCGGGTGTACGTGGCTGCCACGAGGGGGTGTATCCCTCCATTTCGGGATGCGCCGCGAGCCACTCCTTGATGGCCCGGTGGGCGGCGGCGTATCCGCTGGTGTACACCTTTTTGATGTCTTTGAGGTTGAAAACCTGATATTTTGCCAGGTCGGGGGTGGTTATCACGAGGTCGCTCATGCGCATATCCGCTTCCTGATTTGATTTCGCCATCAGGTTGTAGGTGCGCATGGCTACGTCGAATATCGAATTCTTGTAACGGAAGGGCGTCAGCGGCGAGCAGTTGATGGAGATGAGTTTCTCGCATTTGTCGCGGATAATCCACGCGGGCAGATTGCGGAGCACCCCGCCGTCGACGTAATGCACGCCGTTGATTTTCATGGGATGAAACACGATGGGGATGCTGCACGATGCCACGACTCTCTCGCCGATAGGCCCTTCATGGAATTCGGCTGCTTTACCGTTGTCGATGTCGGTGACGCCGACGTAGGTAGGTATTTTCAGCTCCTCGATGTTCTTGACACCGCAATTCTTCTCGATGAAGCGGGCCATCTTGTTGAGAAGGAAGAGTCCGCCGCCGCCACTCACCGAGAATGTGGCGTAGTCGCCCAATTTCTGCGAGAAGCGTTCGAGCATGGTGTTGGCCGGAATCCCCGACGCATAAAGGACAGCAGCCACCGAGCCTGCGCTGACTCCGGCGATGATGTCGGGCCTGAGCCCGGCTTCTTCGAGTGCCTGCAGGGCGCCGGCATGAGCGAAACCGCGTGCGCCACCGCCCGACAGGGCCACGCCCAGGCGATATTTCGGTGTCTCGGGCTTGCGGGCAGCCTCAGTGCGGGTCAGAAGACCCGTCACATCGACTTTCGCGTTGCTTAATCCCTTTACGGTCTTGTTTTCCGTCTCCATGTTTATACAATCGCAAAGTTACAAAATATTCTTGAGATACCGGCGGAAGAATGTGCATTTCGATTCGGTTTCGGTCCACTCTTTTGCGGGAACCGACTCGGCCGTAATGCCGCCTCCGGCATAAATTCGCATCAACGGGCCACCGAACTGTATGCAGCGCAATGTGACGAAGGCACTGATCTCCCGGCTGTCGCGCAAGGCCACGAAGCCGCCGTAACAACCGCGTGAGTGTGGCTCATAACGTCTTAGGTCGGCTATCGCCCGCTGTTTGGGGAAGCCGCAGAGCGCCGGAGTGGGATTGATGGCGTCGAACAGTTGCTCGTACTCTCCGGCAGGAAGTGTTCCGCTGATTTCGCGGCAGAGATGTTCGATTTCCGTTCCGTAGGCTACGTTATAGGGAGGTGATACGCAGGCCCTGAGTCCGGCGTGACGGACTTTGGCTGTGATGTAGCGGCTCACAAACAGGTTTTCGTGGATGTTTTTGGTGTCCCACGGGCGTACGCTGCGAGGGCGGGTTCCTGCGAGCGCAACGGTACGGAAAGTTTCCGCTGTAAAATCGGCGTGAAGCAGCAGTTCGGGTGTCGCTCCCATCCAGCCACCTGTGCCTGAAGTATAGAATATAAACCTGAAAGTCTGCGGAAATGTTTGGCAGAGCGCCTCAAAAAGAGTGGCCCAGGTCATTCCGTCGGCAATTTTGCCGGTAATGACTCGCGAATATACGGATTTGCCTTTGCGGCGGCGACACGATGCTATAATGCTCGAAACATTGGCGATATATAGGCTCTGCGGCGTGGAATAGCTTGAAAACAAGGGTGATGAAGCCGGTGCGTCGGGCAACGTTTCGAGCCGGCGTCGGGCTTCGTCGGACGACACTTCGTTGCCGATGGTGATACGCCGGGAGTAGGGCATGAGCCATGGCCCGATTTCGAAAACGGCAGATGACGGGGCGCTTGCAGGGCAGTCGGGCAGGAACACACGGAAACGGTCGTCGCCCGGCGGGGCACAGACGGCAAAGGTTGCGCCGGCGCGCAGTGCATTATTTATGACGGGAAGCAGATGTGGTATGCCTTTCAGCATGGCTCCGCTATTAGTTCGAAAGGTAGCGCCTCGGTGACGCGCACATTATAATATTGGCCGGGAACGAGCGTGCGGGTCTTGCGCACGAGTACCTGCGGGTCTACTTCAGGCGAATCGTACTGTGTGCGGCCCACATAGAATTCCTCCTCCTCGGTATCAATCACTACCTCCAGTACCTTGCCTACCTTCTCTTGCTGAATTTCCAGTGAAATCTCCTCCTGGAGGGCCATAAGGCGGTCGAGGCGCTCCTGCTTGACCTCCTCGGGGATGTCGTCGGCGAAGTTCCGCGCACCGAAGGTGCCCTCCTCCTCGCAGTAGGCGAAGGCACCCATGCGCTCGAAGCGCTGTTCGCGCACAAAATCGAGAAGTTCGTTGAACTCTTTCTCCCCTTCGCCCGGGAAACCGGTCATCAGGGTGGTGCGGATATGAATGCCGGGAACTCGGCGGCGTATTTCGGCAAGCAAAGCTCGGGTTTCGGCTCCGGTGATGTGTCGACGCATATTCGACAACACCTTGTCGGATATATGCTGGAGTGCGATGTCGAGATAGGCGCAGACATTGTCGCGCTCGCGTATCACATCGAGTATTCCGTAGGGGAACTGGGCGGGGTAGGCGTAGTGCAGGCGTAGCCAGTGCACGCCGGGGATGTCGGCCAGGCGGTTTATCAGTTCGGGGAGCGCCAGACGCCCGTAGAGGTCGAGCCCATAGCTCGAGAGGTCTTGCGCGATGATGTTAAACTCTGAAAATCCGTCGTTTACGAGCGAGCGGACTTCGGCCTCAATCTCCTCGACGGGGCGCGATTTGAAGCGCCCGGTGATGAGCGGAATGGCGCAGAAGGCGCAGAAGCGGTTACACCCTTCTGCTATCTTTATAAATGTATTGGAGGGGCCGGTGGTCACCGCGCGGTAGGGTACGTCGTCGAGGGCCTGAACCGCTTCGGAGGTGTCTTTTTGAGAGAGGCGGTCGGCTATTGCGGGCCAGTCGAATTTGCCGTAAATGCCGTCGATTTCGGGTATTTCTGTGGTCAGTTCGGCGCGGTAGCGTTCGCTCAGACAGCCCATTACGTACAACTGTCCCACTAATCCGGCATTCTTGGCCTCGACTTGATTGAGAATGGTGTCGACCGATTCCTCTTTTGCGTCGCCTATAAAGCCGCAGGTGTTGACAATCACCACGTCCGAGGGCTCGTCGGATTCGAAAGTCACCGTGTTGCCACCACGACGAAGCATACTCATAAGTCGCTCGGAGTCAACGAGATTCTTTGAGCAACCGAGTGATATGATGTTTATGTGCAGAGGTTTGGCCGCTGAGGAATTTCTCATAGCCGGATTTGTTTATTTTTCGCCGAAAAGCGATTCGACGAACTCTTTTTTATGGAATACCTGGAGGTCGTTGATGTCTTCGCCCAGGCCGATATATTTCACCGGAATCTTGAACTGGTCAGAGATGCCTATAACCACTCCGCCCTTGGCTGTGCCGTCGAGTTTGGTGATAGCCAGCTCGTTAACCTGAGTGGCGGCAACAAACTGACGTGCCTGCTCGAAGGCGTTCTGGCCAGTGGAGCCGTCGAGGACGAGCAGCACTTCGTGGGGCGCGCCGGGCACGACGCGGTCCATCACCGAACGGATTTTGGTGAGCTCGTCCATCAGGTTTTTCTTGTTGTGGAGACGTCCGGCGGTGTCGATGAGCACCACGTCGGTGCCGGCTTCCTTGGCGCGCTGCAGTGTTTCGAATGCCACGGCGTCGGGCTTGGCTCCCTCGTGCTTCTTGATTACAGGCACACCCACGCGCTCGCCCCAAATCTCGAGTTGCTCTACGGCCGCGGCGCGGAAGGTATCGGCTGCGCCGAGCATCACCGAGTTGCCCGCGGCCTTGAACTGGGCGGCGAGTTTGCCGATGGTGGTGGTCTTGCCTACGCCGTTTACGCCAACTACCATGATTACGTGAGGCTTATGATCGGCGGGAACAGAGAAATCGTCGGCGTCTGACTCGTTGTTGTTCTCGGCAAGGAGCTGGCATATCTCGTCGCGGAGCAGCGAGTTGAGCTCCGACGAGCTGACGTATTTGTCGCGGGCGACACGCTTCTGGAGCCTGTCGATGATGCGCAGGGTAGTGTCGACGCCCACGTCAGAGGTTATGAAAACCTCCTCGAGTTCGTCGAGCACATCGTCGTCGACCTTCGATTTTCCGGCTACGGCGCGAGTGATTTTCGACAGCAGGCCCTGCTTGGTACGGTCAAGGCCGTTGTCGAGGGTCTCTTTTTTCTCTTTGTTGAAAAATTTGCTGAAAAAGCCCAAATTGAGATAATTTAGTTATACAATGAGAAAACGTCTGTAAAAGCGGCATGGTGCAGCCCGGCTTCAGATTCCCTGAATCAGTAAGAAAGAATTCCGGGAACGCAGTCTCTTATAATATGGCAGATGAATATTATGCTGCGCGCCCCTTGTGTTCTCAGAATGGGAGGTCGTCGTTGGGGCTCTGCGGGGTAGGGAATGCCTCGGTGGGTGCCGGAGCAGCGGGGGCGGCAGGAGCAGCGGGGGCGGCAGGAGCAGCCGGTGCGGGCGGGAATGGCACTGCGCCACCCTGGGTGAATCCGTTGGGCTGAGCCACACCTGCGGGTGCGCCGAGCTGTGCGGGTTCGGCCTTCCAACCGCGGATTGAGGTGTACCAGCGTCCGTTGTAGTCGCGTGATTCGATGTCGAAGCTGAGCTTGATTACATCGCCGACATTGAGGGGATACTGGTCGGCGCGCTCGCCGAAGAAGTCGAAGTGAACCTTTTTGGGATAGGTTTCAGAGGTCTCAAGCACATATTCGCGCTTTTTCCATGCGTTGCCGCGGCTTGAAGTACCCGATACTTCGGGGAGGGCTACTATGATTTTGCCGATGATTTCCATATATAAGTTTTTATTGATTATTCGGTTTATGTCATGCAAAGATACACTATTTTTGCGGGGCGCGCAAATCTGACGGCCATTTTATTTGATGAAAAAGCCGGTACAGATTTTTCAAAATCCGTACCGGCAGAAGATAGTATTGAAAGAATGAAGGTTAGGCCTTATCAGTCGTCGGTCTGGGTGGCTGCGTATTCTTTCAGGAGTTTATCCTGAACGTCGCCCGGAACGAGCTCATAGGATGAGAATTTCATGGTGAACGACGAGCGGCCGCCGGTGATGGAGCTGAGGGCGGTGGAGTACGACGCCATCTCTTTGAGGGGCACTTTGGCCGAAATCTTCTCGAAGCCGTTCTCCGACGACATACCCATGATGATGGCGCGGCGTCCCTGGAGGTCCGACATTACGTCGCCCATGACATCCGACGGTACCATTACGTCGACGTCGTAGACTGGTTCGAGCACCTTCGGGTTGGCGTTGCGGAATGCTTCGCTGAAGGCGTTGCGGGCTGCCAGACGGAACGAGATTTCGTTCGAGTCAACCGGGTGCATCTTGCCGTCGTAGATGCAGACGCGTACGTCGCGTGCATACGAACCGGTGAGCGGGCCCTGTTCCATGCGGTCCATCAGACCCTTGACGATTGCCGGGATGAAGCGTGCGTCGATGGCGCC
Organism: uncultured Muribaculaceae bacterium; assembly: GCA_945931475.1. Lineage (GTDB taxonomy): Bacteria > Bacteroidota > Bacteroidia > Bacteroidales > Muribaculaceae > UBA7173. The sequence goes on from CAMEPD010000049.1 coordinate 8,611, forward strand.
ACCGACGATACAGTTGTGTACCACCAGCTTACCGCCCCACTGCAAGGGTATCTCCTGGGTATCGCGGATGCTCATCTTGTACTCCTGGTTGCCGAACTTGTAGGTGTCGGGCAGCGGAGCATCTTCCGAATAGGGCTCGATAATCAGGTGTACTTCGCCGAACTGACCGGCGCCACCCGACTGTTTCTTGTGGCGGTAGTCGGCGCGGGCTGCCTTGGTGATGGTTTCGCGGTAGGGTATCTTGGGTTCCTCGAAGAGTATGGGGAGTTTGTCGTTGTTCTCGACACGCCATTTGAGGGTGCGGAGGTGGAACTCGCCCTGGCCTTTGAGCAGGGTCTGTTTCAGCTCCTTCGACATTTCGATTTCCCATGTGGGGTCCTCCTCATGCATACGGGTGAGGATTGCCGACAGTTTCTCGGCATCGCTCTCGGTGACGGGTCGGATAGCGCGGATATATTTGGGAGCGGGGTATTTGATGAAGTCGAACTGGATGTCGCAGCCCTTCTCGTCGAGGGTGTTGCCTGTGCGTACGTCTTTGAGTTTGACTGATGCGCCGATGTCGCCTGCACAGAGCTTGTCGACCGGAGTCTTGATCTGACCGCAGACGCAGAAAAGCTGGGCCATGCGCTCTTTGCCGCCGCGGGTAACGTTGTCGAGGTCGACGCCGGCTGTGAGTGTGCCCGACATTACCTTAAAGTACTGAACTTCACCGATGTGCGGTTCCACTGTGGTCTTGAACATGAATATCGAGAGCGGGCCGTTGCTGTCGGGCTTCACTTCGTCACCGGCGGTGTCGACCGGTGCGGGCATATCGTTGACGAAGGGCACAACGTTGCCAAGGAATTCCATCATGCGGCGCACACCCATATCCTTGAGGGCGCTGACGCAGAATACCGGGTATATCGAACGGTCAACCAGGCCTTTACGGATGCCTTCGCGCATCTCATCCTCGGTGAGGTGCTCCTCCTCGAAGAATTTTTCCATGAGGGTTTCGTCGTTTTCGGCGGCAGCCTCCACCAGGGCTTTATGGAGCTCCATGGCCTTGTCCATCTCCTCGGCGGGAATCTCTTCGATTGTGGGAACGCCACCTTCGGGACCCCATGAGTATTTCTTCATCAGCAGCACGTCGATCATGGCGTTGAAGCCCGGGCCGCAGCTCAGCGGGTACTGGATTGGCACAACTTTCGGGCCGAAGATTTCGCGCATCTGTTCGAGGGTGTTGTCGAAGTCGGCTTTTTCGCCGTCGAGTTGGTTGATGGCGAAGATTACGGGCTTGTTGAGGCTGGCGGTAGTGCGGAAAATGTTCTGTGTGCCGACCTCTACGCCGTACTGGGCGTCAACCACGATTACTCCGGTATCGGTGACGTTGAGGGCTGTGATGGCGTTGCCTACGAAGTCGTCGGCGCCCGGGCAATCGATAACGTTGATTTTCTTGTTGAGGAACTCGGCATAGAAGATTGTCGAGAATACCGAGTAGCCGTATTCTTTCTCTACGGGGAAGTAGTCGGAAACGGTGTTTTTGGCTTCGATAGAGCCGCGGCGTTTTATAACTCCACACTCGTAAAGCATCGCTTCAGCGAGTGTGGTTTTTCCCGAGCCTTTGCTACCGAGCAAAGAGATGTTTTTGATTTCGTTAGTTTGATAAACCTTCATGTTATTAGCTTTTAGTAAGAATAAAGTCAGAATTCAGGTAAGTGGTGGAGCGGGAGGTTATGGAGAACAGAGATGGTGGAGAAAGATAAAGAATTGGAGGGAGACATGGTCGGCAAAGTGCAATGTGCGTGTGCATTACTGAAACCGGCCGCAAATTAGTAATATTTTCTGTAAAAATCGATATAAATTTATATGTTACATAACACTTTTCTTTCTTTTGTGTTGAAATGATATGAAAGTGATTTGAAAAGTGGTTGTAGGTGAACCGAAAGGTCGTGACGGCCCTCGCGCCTTCGGTCATTGTGATAATAAAAAAAGAAGGAGATGCGCCGCCGGGCACATCTCCGTGATATCGTATTAATATGTAGGTGTTATTCGGGGAGGATTCGGCGGGCGCCGATGTAGCGTGATGCGTAGTAAGGCTCGGTGGTCTTGCTGATTTTCACACCGCGTATTGATGCGTGGATGAAGGTGATTTCACCCGACACTGGGTCGGCGGAGATGGCTATGCCAACGTGGCCTACGCCGCCGCGGCCGCTGCGGCCCTGGAAGAATACCAGGTCACCGGCCTGAACTTCGTTGTTGCGGGCGACCTTCTTGCCGAGGCCGTACTGCAGGCCCGACTGAGAGGCGATGGGGTAACCGAAGTTCTTGAATACATAGCTTGTGAAGCCTGAGCAGTCGAATGTCTTGGGGCCCTTTGAACCGAATACATAGGGTGTGCCGATAAATTTCTTGGCGAATTTGAGCATATCCTGAGCCAGGACGGCTGTTTCGTCGGACTGCATCGACTGGATGCTCGACATGATGTTGAAGGTGTTGGTTTTGGAGATTGAGGCGAGGTTCATATCGCTGGCTTCGTGAGCTGCTCGCGAGGATGCCAGCTGGTGGGTGGTGGAATGTTCTTTGGGCGGACGGATGTTGGGATGTGCTGCCGACATTGTGAATGTAGCGGCCAGCGCGATACCACAGATTGTTGCTATAAATTTATTCATTTGGTTAACGTCCGGGCGATAACGCAATCACCCGTAAATTTTTAAGATTTAAAGATGATGCCAAAACGGCAATAATAAACTGTGTAGAACTGCGAGAGGCGGAAACCTGCTGCAAAATTCGGAGCCTGCCCCGGGAGGCTGACTGCTGATGAAGTGAACCTTTAAAAGATAATGACCGTAGCGATAATGCGGCCGATGAATCTCGAAAACGGGGAGTCTTTCACGACTTCCACAGGAGCCATTTGGCAGCTCCGGAATGATACAAATGTAGGAACTCAGTATCGATTGGTTCAATTCGGAGGAGAGAGTAACTCGAAGGTGATTGGTACGCCTTTTCGTTACGGTTGCAAAGGTACTCACAATCGCCTGGGCTGACAAGCGACAACCGGCCAAATAACCTTTTTAAATGTTAACGGATATGAAATTTGGGGCCATTTTCGGCGTTTTTTGCACACACCTGCAGATGGTGTGCAATAAATGTAACCGATTGTTTAAGGGCATATTCCGAATTTCAAAATTTCTTTTTCGGGAAATTTTGGGGGTATCAGGATGGTGGTTTTGGGTAAAAATGCGTGCGCTTTGAGAGCCGAAACGGAGTCCCTTTCTCCGTGGCGTATCTTTTGTTTTTCTATGTGCCGGAAAAGTGTTACCTTTGTCGCCGAAAACCCCATATAGGTTCACTACTGAATGCTAAAGATTAAACGGTTATACAGGTTCATGCTGCGCAGTTTTCTGCCGCTTTTTCTGATGACATTTTTCATCTGCCTGTTTATCGTGCTCATGCAGTTCCTGTGGCGTTACATCGACGACCTGGTCGGCAAAGGCCTGAGTGTCGATGTGATAGGGGAGCTCTTCTTCTACGCGGCGCTTACTATGGTGCCGATGGCGCTCCCGCTGGCCATCCTGTTGGCCTCGCTGATGACTTTCGGTAACCTGGGTGAACGTTTCGAGCTTACGGCAATCAAGGCTTCGGGCGTGTCGCTGCTCAAGGTCATGAAGCCACTCATTATATTTATAGCGCTTGTGGCTGTGGGGGCATTTTTCTTCCAGAACAATGTGTTGCCGATTGCGCAGACCAAGATGTGGACGCTGCTCTACAGTGTGCGGCAGAAGTCGCCCGAACTCGAGATTCCCGAGGGGGTGTTCTACGACCAAATTCCAGGTTACAATTTTTATGTGGGGAAGAAGGACCCCGAGACCGGTACCCTCCATGACATTATGATATACGATGTATCGCGCGGATTCGAAAATGTGCGCGTGATACTCGCCGATTCAGGCCAGCTGAAGATGGCCCAGGACAAGGAGCACCTCTTCCTGCGGCTCCACCATGGAAAACAGTTTGAAAATCTGCGCGAGACGGCCTTTTCCGGCATCGGCGCATTCCAGCCCTACCGGCGGGAGAGCTTCGACCTGAAGGAGATACTGATGACATTTGACGCCGGATTCAACCGTATGGACGAGGCCGGAATGCGCAATCAGTATGTCGGCAAGAACATTACCGAGCTGCAGGCCACCATCGACTCGGTGACGGCGCGTGTCGATTCGGTGGGCGCCATTTATGCAAACGACCTCAAGAGCGAGCCATATATGCACATCCCGGCCTACGATTCGCATCTCGAAAACAACAAAATCGTGAAGACGCCACATGTGGTAAAGGCCCGCATACCTGACACGCCGCTCGACATCGATTCGTTGTTCTATAAGAAGAACCCGTCGCAGACACCTACTTATATATCAATGGCCATAGCGCGCGTACAGCGTGCCCATCAGGAGTATGAGTTCAAGAGTTACGCCATGGAGGACGACCGGCATACCATCCGCCGCCACGGCATAGAGATGCAGAAGAAGTTCACGCTGTCGTTCGCCTGCCTGGTGTTCTTCTTCATCGGCGCGCCGCTGGGCGCCATTATCCGCAAGGGCGGCCTGGGCACTCCGCTGGTAATCTCGGTGTTCCTGTTCATCGTCTACTACATCATAGACAACACCGGCTACAAGATGGCCCGCGATGGGAAAATCGAGGTGTGGGAGGGTATATGGCTCAGTTCGGCGGTGCTTCTGCCTTTAGGAATATTCTTTACATACAAGGCAATGCACGATTCGGCGGTGTTCAATATCGACGCCTACCGCCTGTTCTGGCTGAAGATTCGAGGCAAACTCAAGCGTGAACTCGAGGTGAAGGAATTCGTCATGGAGGAGGTTGAGACCGAGCGCGCCACCGAAGCCTGCCACCGATTCATCGGCGCCTGCACCACGCTTGCCGATTCGTACCGTAAACTCCGCTGGTGGAAACGGCTCTGGTACGTGGTGCGCCGATATCCGCCGCGCGACGCCGCCCAGGACAGCCTCAACGACCTGGTGGAATACCTGTCGAACTCGCGCGACCCCATGGTTATAGCTCTGGTGAACCGGCTGCCGTTCCAGGTTACGGCCCTCAACGCCCGCCAGTGCGCCGACACAACAAAACTCCTGATCGACAAACTCAACTCTGCATCAGCTGTTTTAAAAAGTGATATTAACGACATTAATAAAGATATATGATACGGCTTGACTCAATAGAAGATGCCATCAACGATTTCCGCGAAGGGAAAATGGTGGTGGTGGTCGATGATGAAGACCGCGAGAATGAAGGCGACCTCATCGTTGCCGCTGAAAAAATAACGCCCGAACAGGTGAACTTCATGCTGAAGAATGCCAGAGGTGTGCTATGCGCGCCGATTACCATTTCGCGCTGCCATGAACTCGACCTGATGCCTCAGGTTCAGGAAAATACGTCGGTGCTCGGAACGCCGTTCACCGTCACCGTCGACAAGCTTGAAGGGTGCACGACAGGCGTATCGATTCACGACCGTTGCGCCACAATCCGCGCCCTTGCCGACCCGGCTTCGGTGCCCTCGACCTTCGGCCGGCCCGGTCACATCAATCCGCTTTACGCTCAGGACCAGGGCGTTCTGCGCCGCTCGGGTCACACCGAGGCAGCCGTTGACCTTGCTCGACTGGCCGGGCTGCGTCCCGCCGCCGCGCTTATGGAGATTATGAGCGACAACGGCACGATGGCACGCCTGCCCGAACTGCGCAAACGCGCCGACGAGTGGGGCCTCAGGCTCATCTCGATCCGAGACCTTATCGCCTACCGCCTGCGCGAGGAATCGCTCGTCGAGAAGGGCGAAGAGGTGCATCTACCCACCGAATACGGCGACTTCCGCATGATTCCGTTCCGGCAGAAGAGCAACGGCCTGGAGCATATCGCCATAATCAAGGGTGATGTCAGCGGCGACGAACCGGTGCTGGTGCGAGTGCATTCGTCATGCGCCACGGGCGATATCTTCGGGTCACGCCGCTGCGATTGTGGCGACCAGCTGCATCAGGCGCTCCGCATGATTGAGAAAGAGGGACGAGGCGCCGTAATTTACCTCCTGCAGGAGGGGCGAGGTATCGGCCTGATGGACAAAATCAAGGCCTACAAGCTTCAGGAGCAGGGTATGGACACCGTCGATGCCAACCTTCACCTCGGTCATAAAGCCGACGAGCGCGATTACGGCGTAGGCGCGCAGATTCTCCACGAACTCGGCATACACAAGATGCGGTTGATGACCAACAACCCCGTGAAGCGCATCGGCCTTGAGGGATACGGCCTCGAGGTGGTGGAGAATGTGCCCATCGAAATCGAACCGAACGATACCGATCGTTTCTACCTTTCGACCAAAAAACATCGCATGGGGCATGACCTTCACTGCGTGGAATGACAGTAATGCTTGAAAATCAAGAGAATATATCAATGCCTCTGGAGATACTCTGTGATACTCCGGAGGCATTTGCTGCATCGACCCTGCGCGGCGACGTCGTGCAGGGTGACCCGTATTCCGGATTCTCGGTCTGCCATTATACGGGTGACAACCCGGAGCATGTCGCCGTGTGCCGTCGTGAGTTGTGCAGCCGCCTCGGCGTCGATACCGGCCACCTTATAGTACCGCATCAGACACATTCGGTTAGTGTGCTGTATATCGGGCCAGAAGAACCGCTGCCGGTGGTCGCCGGACGACTTGATGAGGTCGACGCGATAGTTACAGACCGACCCGGCATAGTGGTGGGCGTAAACACGGCCGACTGTGTGCCGGTTGTGTTGGTCGACAGCATAGGCCGCCGTGGCGCGGTGATTCATGCCGGATGGCGTGGAGCCGTCGCCGGGATTGTGCCGCGCACTCTCGACGAAATGACCGTGCGCGGCAGCCGACCGGCCGACATCCGGGCATTCATCGGCCCCTGCATCCGCGTTGAGGATTTCGAAGTAGGGGAGGAGGTCGCCGCCCGTTTCCCGGAGTGCTGTGTCGACCGCAGTTACGGCGAGCGCCCTCATGTCGACCTCTCCGGCTTCGTTGCCCGACAGCTCGCCGACGTCGGCGTGACCGCCGTAACACCTCCTGCTGCCAGCACCCTTTCACATCCCGACAAATACTTCTCAGCCCGGGCCCTTGGCATCTCCTCCGGCCGCATCTTCACTTTTCTGCGACTTCGCACCCCCGCTGTCCCTGACTAAGGGGCTGTATAACATTTCTTTTCAACAGTCACTAAAATTGCCAGCGCAATGAATCCGATGATAGCAAACGGCGTGCCCAGCAACGCCGGTGCGGCGAGCCCGAATCCCTGATGGATGACCACCCCGCCGAGAGCCGCCGAAACAGCGTTTGATACGTTGAAAGCTATCTGAATTCCGGCACCCCCGAGCATTTCGCCACCCTTGGCATATCTGACAATGAGGTACTGCAACGGACCGCCGATGCCGAACAAACCTGCTGTGGCTAAGAACATCAATACAATCGAAGGGAGTTTGTATGATGCGCATACGAATACTGCGGGCATAATGAAAATCAGGGCAAAGGTAATCGACGCGCTGACCCGAGCCTCGCCGAAACGGGATGCGAGTTTTCCGGCGGCAGCGTTGCCGATAACCATTCCGAGACCGGCAATCATCATAATCCAGGACATATCGGCTGCACTGAAATTAGCTAACTTCGTCATAATCGGGTCGATATAACTCAGGTAACAGTAGACACTGGCCTGCCCGAAGAATACGCCACCGTAAATGAGCCAGGGCTCCTTACGACGCAAGAACGAGAATTGTCCCTTGATGCCCGTGTCTGGTAGAGGTGCCATCGCAGGAACCCAAAATTTGATTGTGAGAACCCCCGAGAGGGCGAATGCCGCTACCACGATGAATAACGCGCGCCAGTTTAGAAGGTTGCTCAGAAACGTGGCCAATGGTACACCAACGACATTGGCAATCGTCATGCCCCCGACCATAACAGCCACAGCCACAGCTCCTTTGCCGGGGTCGACGAGGCGTGCGCAGACAATTGCTCCGGCGCCGAAGAAACAGCCGTGAGGAAGACCTGATACAAAGCGTGCCCCCAGCAACATACCATAGTTGACCGACAAAGCCGCGCCGAGGTTGCCGAGAAACACCGTGGCCGCAAGAAGGAGCATCAGGCGTTGCAAGGGGACGCGCCGCAGCACAATCAGCAGAGGTGCGCCAACAGCCACCCCCGCCGAATATGCCGCGATAAAATGCCCGGCCTGCTGAATGTCGACATTCAGAGCGTAGGCCACATCGCCCAGAATACCCATCATCCCGAATTCTGCAACCCCAAGCGCAAAAGTCACAATTGCGAGGGCTAACAAACTACGTTTCATAATTATCCTTTTTGCTTTTGAGCCTGCAAAATTATAATTATTTCCTCAAGCTTCCAATAAAAAATGCCCACCATCCCATCCCGCAGATGCCATCCCCTTCGATAGCCTAATCCGGCACACCTGTGTATTCAAGAGGCTGCGCCTATTTTGACACAGCCTCTGCTTATTATGATTTCCAAGCCCCC